>DOCI01000052.1:23341-32784 GCA_003503535.1 Planctomycetaceae bacterium | reverse complement strand
TGGGGGATCGGTCGATCTCATGATAGTCTCGTGAGTTCTGATGAAGTGCTGATCTGGCAAAGGGGATTTGCCTGATTTTAGTGAACACTTCTTAGGTGGGGGGATTGGGGGAAGGGGATGCAAGGAATGCATCATCATCTTTATCGAACCTCAAACCACGTCGGCTTGAGAAAATTTAACGATTTTTTCGAATTTTCTGATTTCGCAATTTCTGCCAGTCATCTCGACAATGCGAATTCCTTCTTTGTTCTTTACTGGAAACGACCAGGCTTTGCAGTCGATAGAGAGTGTAGAGCCGCTGATTGCGTCCTTCGTATTGCCTATTAAATTACCAGTCTTCCACGGCACAGAGAGTTCATCATGGATGATGACGGTCCACCAGGAGTCCCCGAATGGGTTGTGACCTACGGGGACATGATGTCGCTTCTACTGACATTCTTCATCATGCTGGTCTCCCTGAGTGAGGTAGCAGCCGATAAGAAATATCGCGCCATTATGGAGTCTGCCCGTCAATATATGGGATATTCTTCTGGGCCGCTGGCCCCGCCGGGGAAAAACTTTCCAATGAACTCGCTCGTCGAATCGCTCGAAGAGCAAAAGCTTGGTTCTCAAGCCGATACCGAAAAGGGTTCAGGAGGAGTCAAAAACAAAGGCCCCCAAGGTCAGGATATCCATGTCAAACGCCTTGAAGAAGGCGAGGGGCAACTGGCTGGTGTGCCGATCCAGTTTGAATCTGGCAGTGCAGAAATTTCAGCTGCGATGGCATTTGAAATTCGAAAAATCGCTCGTGAAGTCGCTGGCAAGCCTCAAAAACTGGAACTCCGAGCGTTCAATTCCCCCATCGTTAACGGGATCCCTCAAACCTCTGAGCAGATACTTGAACTCGGCTATCAGAGAGGCGAAGCGGTTCGTCAAATACTGTTAGACAATAAGATCCGACGGGACCACATGCGACTTGCCGTCTATTTTGCAGTCCCACAAGATCAGCAGGAACGCAAAATTTCCCGTAACCAGGATCGCGTCGAGATCACCATCTTCAACGAATTTGCCTCCGAATACATTGGCCGTGAAGATGATTACCGCTAAAAATTTATCCTTTCAGGATCGTGGGTTCACTCAGAGCAAAAGATCACTGTTTGTAATTATTAGACACAAGTAAGTCAGGCAATACCCGATCTTCATAGTAGAACTCAATTCAGGTAATAGACCATTTTCAAATGGTTTCTGCAGTCGCCTGGACTCCAAATGACCGTAAAACACTGAGTTTGCTCCTGCCGAACGCTGCAGGTGATTACAGAGAACACTTTGAGATTCTCTGGGCTACCCGAAAAATGAATTTACTGTTGCGACTTCAACTCGTCTATTTCCTTTAACAACGCATTCAAATCCAGCTTCACATACGGCCTCTCCGCGGCTGGGTGATTGTGGTCGGCGTTGGCGACGTAGAGGAGGCCCTGTTTGGGGATGAAGAGGGTGTTGTGGAGGTTGGATTGCATGGCGACGGGTCTGCTCATGAGCCAGAGGGCGGTTTCGGTGTCGATCTGGCCATGCTTTTCCTGGATGCGGCTGCGTAAGGTTTGCAGACGCTGACCGGCAGAGAGGGCGAGGACATCGGTGATGCCTTCGCCGAGCAGTTCGTGATACTCGCCCGGCTCGACAAATTGAATTTTCTCGGGAGTTGCCGCGACTCCGACCGCTGAATTTGTTTTGCCATCAGCGAACACATAATAATATTCGCAGGTCCGCGGACTGGTGGCCCATAAGGTTTTGACTTCTTCAAGGGTCTGACAGTTTTCGAGAGCGATTCGCATTAATGTCGCCATCGGCACGCCATCCCACTGACCTTCGCCGCGTCCGCCCATTTCGCCGAGCGAGATGCCAGCCTGGTTCATGCCCGTTACACAACCGGTGAATCCGCCGTAGCCGACGTTGGCGAAGGGGATTTTGCCTTCCGGTGCGACGATGAATGTGACCGACGAATATTGCAGGCCGATAGTGGTCATGTAATCGAGGACGCGTCCATGATAGAGCGTGCCATCTTTAGTCGCACTGTTGAAGACTGCGAAGCCGGAGCAGTGAAAGAGTTCTGGAAAGACATTGAGCACATTCACAAGATTCGGGTCCCAGCCCATCTCTTCAGCCATTGCGGTCAACTCGCGTTTATGGTCCTCGGGAATGTGTGGCGAGAGTCGTGCATAAGCGTCTTCAAGATCATGCTGAAACCAGCGACCAGTGCGGATGGTTTGGACCGTGCCGAAGGTGTAGAGGACGGAATCCATACAGCGGGTCGCCTGCCGGGAAAGCAGTTGAGCGTGAGCCTGCCCAATTTCTTCCGGTGTTCCCCACAAGAGGGCAACGCGTTGACCATCGACCCACTGCAGTTGACCATGCTCGACGCTACGGTCTTTTTGTGTGGGATCAGTCAGTCGTTTGGAGGGGGAGAGAATTGCAATCGCCCGCTTCACGCCTCGACACAATTGTCGTTCGAGAACATTCCTATCGAGTGTTTCCACCGCGAAATTATCTGAAGCCGGAGGGATGGCCAGACTTTTCGGTGCGGCTGTGATGCTGAGGTCACAAGTCCAGTCGTCGGACTTGCACGAGGCTTGCCAGGGTTCTGCGGCGGTCTTTCCCTCCTGGAATTGAACTCGGGTTTTATTGTCAACGGTCCAGAGTTGCTGTTGTTCATCGAGTTGGAATTCGACAAATTGATTCAGGAGGAAGCCCAGTGAAGAAGGAGGCGTTTGCAGCATCGGTAAATAGGTGGCGATGGAAGAATCGGCATCGATCAGTCGTGTGAGAATTCCTTGAGCGGCCAGATGATCTTTCGTTTCGAGTGCTCCAGTGGATTCAAAACGTTTCTGATGATGAGGCAGTTCGAAAATTGTTTTGTCGGATCGGCGGAAAATTTGAAAAGAGTAGTCGGAATGATGAGCCGAGAGGTCGAAGGCTTCGTTATCGTAGCGGATCAACTGGAGTTTAATCGATTGAGGTTTATCATCGATTTTGACTTTGAGATCGGCCGACAGTTGAAAGGAATCTCGCTGACCGGAGAGGCATTCCTGCAATGGGGAAGCTTGTTGGCAGAATTGAACGGCCGGGCTGTCTGCGGCGTAGAGAGCGATCCCAGACAATGCAAAAAGGGTCAGGAACAGAATGCTGAAGACTCTCGCAAATCGGGATTTGAACATGGTTAACTACTTTTTTGGTGAAATACAATGGATTAAAATTCAGCGATTTTAGCGGGCAATATCAATCATTACCGAATGAACGGGTTTCAAGTTTCAGAATCTTTTCGAATTTCGCGGGGCGGCTACTACCGATAAAGTAGTAAAAGATAATAGGTCTCCTGTGCATCGAGATACTGTTGCCAGGAAGGCCAAATGTCGCCAAGTTCATAAACGGGTGTATAAAATGTATAATGCAAATCGTAAAAGAAATATTCTTCAATTCCGATGCGGTTCATCAGGCAATTGAGAGGAACAGCGGACCAAAAATAGAATGTCACAAAAAGCAGCAGGAGTGTGAATCCAAGAACATATTGACGAGAGGAGTGCAAAAAACTCTCGACAAGCCTGAAGATGCCAATTGCATGATTTTCTTTTGAAGAAAAGATTTTGAACATATCTGGAGGAATCCAATCCTGAGAGATATTTCTGGTAAACCGTATGATACCAGAACATACTATCAAGCATCGAGCCTATCCTATAAAATTTGAGCAGTCACGATCCACAATTTTATAGGAACACTCCCGACATCTTTACGAAACAACATCGCGGAAAGGCCTGTCATGCAATCGCATGAAATTGACTATGAAATCTTTGGCGACGACATGCAAATCGTCGAAATCGAACTCGATCCGAATGAGACCGTCATTGCTGAAGCGGGCATGATGAATTACATGGAAGAGGGGATTGAATTCGAAGCCAAGATGGGCGACGGTTCGCAGGCTTCACAAGGCTTTTTTGGCAAGATGATGAGTGCCGGGGCCAGAGCGCTGACAGGTGAATCGATTTTTATCACACACTTTACGAATTATGGACAGGGGAAACGCCGGGTTGCCTTCGCAGCTCCCCACCCTGGTCGAATTGTCGCACTCGATCTGCAGAAAATTGGTGGTTCGGTCGTCTGTCAGAAAGATGCGTTCCTGTGTGCAGCTAAGGGGACGAAACTTTCCATCGCGTTTCAGAAAAAATTGGGAGCCGGTTTTTTTGGGGGAGAAGGATTCATCCTTGAAAAACTGACTGGCGATGGCAAAGCATTCGTCCATGCTGGGGGAACAGTCATCAAAAAGAAACTGCAGGGAGAAACGCTGCGGGTCGATACGGGCTGTCTGGTCGCATTCACGGAGGGGATTGAATATGACATTGCCCGAGCCGGGAATTTGAAGTCGATGTTTTTTGGTGGTGAAGGCCTCTTTTTGGCGACTCTCCGCGGACACGGTACGGTACTTTTGCAAAGCCTGCCGTTTTCCCGGCTGGCAGATCGTGTTATCCAACATGCTCCTTCCATGGGCGGCAGTGATCGTGGTGAAGGTTCCGTCCTCGGCGGGCTGGGAAATATGTTTGGGGATTGAAGAGTAAGCTGATAATTCTCGATTGGGATCGAATCTTCTCTCTGGAAATTGCGTGAGAGGTCGCTAAGGTAAATATTGCGACATTCTTACGTAACAGGCTAGTGTTTCAATTCATTTAAAATTGTGTGTTGGGTGGCCATGCGGGAGATATGATTTTTCATAATTCAACAAAAGCATGCTCACGCAAGCGTGAGCATGGCACCCACGAAATCAATTGAATCAAGCCATTCGTGGCAGATGAAAGTAAATCGAGACTGGTTTTGTCTCACTCGGAGTTCCTGTGTCGATTGAAATACGAACATACGATGGATCGGCGGAAGAGCTGAGCGAGTTTATCGTCGGGAACTGGCTCAAGTCCTATTCCGGAAAAATGGCCGTTCCAGACTGGAGTCCGGCTTATTTCAACTGGCAGATGACAGACTCGGAAATTCCTGATCGCGAGTTTTTGATTTCCGCCTGGAAAGAGGGCAAACTCGTCGGAACTTTGCTGGCAATGCCTTTCCCAATGTGGTATCTGGGCAAAGAAGTTATTGGTGCACAGGGTAGCTGGCTGACGGTTGACCCCGACGTTCGTCGGGCAGGGGCTGCCAAATTGATGGCGCTCGAAATTGCGAAGCGTCAACGAGACCGAAATTGCCTGGCGCGCGTGGGCTATGCGTTTGGAACCGGGAAAACCTCTCTTGGGCCACGTTTCTGGAAGACCGCCAAGGAGAACACGAGCTTTGCTAAACCGGTTCGATTGTGGGTTCGATTGCTCGATTCGCAAACCTTTATCGACTGGACGAACAATACGTTCGAACGGACGATGATGAAGGTTCTCCCGAATGCCGTCTGCAATGTCGATCCTGTTTCTTCTGATGTAGCAATTCGCGATTACGTTCCTGAAGATCTGCAGAGTTGTCAGGAATTGATTAACCGTCAAGCAAAAAAGGCAGACCTTGCCATCTTGTGGCCTGCCGATCGGTTACAGCGACAACTTCAGCACAGCGATTTTGTAAATACGATGCTCGTGACTCGCGATGAAAAAATCGTGGGCTTCTTGAACTATCACAAAATCGGCATTCATCTGCGGGGGCTCATCCCGGCTGCCATTGTCGATATTCTGGCGTGTCAGGAGATGACAAAAAAAGAAACGAACAGTTTGCTCAATGCGTTTTGTCAGCGGATGAAAGACGAAGGCGTCAAAATGATGCTGCTGCGGGAATTTGTGAATCAACCCAAACGACTGTTGCTCAAATCCCGATTTATTCCACAGCCAGTCGACTCGACACTGCTGCTTTCACGTTCAGACCCTCAGGCGGATATCACACCGTCGAAAGTGAAGTCGATTCAGGTTTTGTGGCGGTGAATAACTACAATATGAAACCCATTTTCACATGGAAATCGGATTACCAGAGATGATACACTGACTAACTACAAGGTAGCATGGCATGTCAATCTTACTCATTACACTCTACTTGTAATTGTAATTTACAATATCTCAGATACGAATGGAGAACCACGGATGGACACGGATCAACACAGATAAAAATATCCGTGGAAATCTGTGTCCATCCGTGGTTCTTTTATTAATAATTTCGAATTTTAGTCAGATCATTCGTTGAAGTATGGTGAGTTCGTAGAGATGTCAACCATCTGGGGGCTCCGCTTCGCTCCGACCCCAGCCACCCGTCGCTTTTGTAACGGATGGATGGCACGACCCTGAGCATCGCGAAGGGCGTGGTCGGGTGCGATCACCACGCCCATCACTTCGTTCTGGGTCGTGCGTGCCACCCAATCTGGATTCTTCCAAATCCCCGATGATTTGGTTCCTTTTCCAGACTGTCGAAATTGATTCGGTTTTCATTTGAAACGCGGTCAAATTCATAAAAAAAAACGACGCACATAAAATCTGTGCGTCGTTTTGAATTCAGGTGCAATGTTTAGACCATTTTCAAATGGTATCTGCAGTCGCATGGACATAAAATGTCCTAAAAACGCTGTGTTTGCTCCTGCTGAACGCGGCAGGTAATTTTTGAATATGCTCTAGCAGCGATTACTGCCTGGCAATGACTACCAGGGCAGGTTGGTGTCGCGGTTGTAACCAGCGAAGCCAGGGTGATACCAGGGGCGTCGGTAACTATAGTAAGGGAAGCGGAAGTGTCCGTATTCTCCACTGCGGTAATATCCTGGGCCGAAGTGATAACTCATCGGATCACCACCAGCCCCACCTGCACCAGCACCGCCACTGTAGTTGGATCCGTAATTGGAGCCGTAGGCAGAACCAGCATAGTTATAATTGTATTGGTTGTAGCCGTTGTAGCCGTTATTACCGGCGTAACCGTTCATGCCGCTATAGCTGCCATTCATATTACCGCCACCGTAATAGCCCTGCATGGCATTGCCGTTCATACCGGAATTATTGCCGTAACCGGAGGGTCCATTCCCTGCCAGTGGTCCACGTGGTGGAGCATTGGGTACAGAATTGAAGAAGGGCGAACCAGCTCGCTGATCGTATCCACCCGGCTGCCAGTAGCCTCGATAATGTTGCAGTTGATCTGCTCCCACATTCAAAGGACGTTCAAACATGTGAGGCTGCGGGAAGTAATAAGGCTCTGCATCCTCATCTTCATCAATATCTGCTCCTGGTAAATCATCGAATTCACCTTCCTGCAGATTAGTCGGAGAATCGGCATCTGGATCCACTTGAGGTGGCAATTTCAGCTCATTGTCATTATTGGCATCGGAATTAAAACCTTGAGCCTCTGCCAAACCTGCGGTCGCAATGACGACAAGTGTCAGCAGGGTAAGCATGCGGAAGATCATGAAATCGCTTTCTGAGTTTTGAGTGAATTCGGGTGAGACAAGAGCCACTGGCTCTCCCTGAATCAGCAGTGCAGAGTATCAACGATAAGCAATCTGCCAGAATTTCCATTTTTGGCTAACAGCAAAATTGCACAGCAAATCCATCGGTGCAGAGTGTCCACACGGGTCTCCTTATGTAAATCTACACTCCAATTTGAGTCAGGTCGTGATTTTTGCAGAAAATACAGGTCGTAAAGGAAATCGATTCCAGAAGATATCAGCTATGTTGAGAAATCCGTTCAGAATCGTCTTGAGGATGCGTTGCAAAATTCCGATTTGGTAAATGGGGATGTTGTCTTTTTGCAACAGAGCGATTGCGTCTGGTGTGATCAGCCATTGGGAATGGAGAGAACACCCCTGACGATCCGTCATGTGGACGCGGATCGCCTCGTTTGCTTTTTGCAGGGACGATCTCATGTTGCTTCGAACATTACCGAAAGTTTTTTTGGCACTGGCCGTCATGGTCACCGGACTTCAGGCCCAGGACCTCGAAGTTTACGATGCAGAAGGGTTCTCCGGCGGGTATGCCGAAGGCTCTTACGGACCACTCGGCTACGAACAATTGTATCCATTCGATTTACAAAACCCCTGGGCACATGGCTACATCCAGTACATGCCCTTCTATGGGGCGTATAAGCATTTCCGACCCTACAACTACAAACATGTCGGTGCTCAGACACAAACTGCTGCCGGTTGGGGAATGTCGCCCGTTATGCCTTATTCGCAGCAATTCTGGCATCGCTACCACGCACGCGGCACAATGAGCAACGGCGCCTCCAATGCCCAGGAAGCCCTGATGCAATATCCGCAACCGAAAGCATTTGAACGACGAGTGGAAAAGAACAAGGCTCCTCAGAATCCGAATCCGCTGAATGTCTACCCGAACTATCCACCGCATCAGTATCAGCCTGAAGTCGCACCTGTGCCACAGGGGGGACCTTCAACGCAATATCAAAACAGGTATCAGCCACAATACAGTCAACCACCACATGGCGGTCCAGGGATGATGGCTCCGTACTCAGGTGTTTCTTACCAGAACGGTCCCGTGATCGAATACTCACAACAACAGCCGATTTTGATGGCTCCGTAATCATTTCAGAAACTGGGTCCACACATGTAGAAAGCCGGATAAAAAAGTCCGGCTTTTTTTGTGCGCGCAGTCGGATTCAAGTCGTATGTCGCGCAGAAAATGATTCTGATTTGAGAAGAAAATTTATGGCTAGACAGGAACAGGACCGGGAAGATCTCTTCGCAGAGGCGACCGCCTACTCGATTCGCGGCGAATTGATTTCCTCCGAGCGAAATGAATCTGTATTTGTCGGATTGAAAGACAGCGGCTTGTTTTCGTTTTACTTCGGAGCCGACCCCGTCTATCACTTCACAGAAGCAGGACAGATTCGCAGGGCTTTTGTCGATGGCGATCTCTATCGAACTCAAGGGCAGACCCTCGCGCGACTGCAACGAAAGCGAACAGAGGATTCCAGCCACCTGCTAAGAAAAGATCTGACAGAAGTTGAGCTGCAGACATTTCTGTCAAACATGCTTCATTTCTTATCGAAGCTGAAAGCGGATATTCAACGCCCAATCGTCATCGTAACGCGAGCAACAGTCCCAGACGTTGAGTTTCAGAACTCTGTTCTGGAATTGTGCGACAAGGTGTTGAGTCAAGCGGAGCAACTGGCTCCGAGAATTCGAGGGAAACGTTAACTCGCTGTGTTAAGTTGCTTTCACACCTGCCAAGCGATGCACTGCTTCCCACTCTTCTGGAGTGACCGGTTGAACTGACAGTCGGGAACCCCGGGCGAGGACCATCATGTTGGCGGTGGTGGGATCCTCTTTGAGCATCGTTCGCGTGACGGGCTGGGGGAATTTCTTCACCAGTTTAATATCGACCATATACCAGGTCGGTTCGTCGGGATTGCTTTTGGGATCGTAATGCTTTTCGATCGGATCGAAGGCGGTGTGGTCGGCATAACCCGCTTTGACAACACGAGCTGTCCCGGCTATGGCCAGGGGATCGGTA
>DOCI01000052.1:17867-23224 GCA_003503535.1 Planctomycetaceae bacterium | reverse complement strand
GCTGTGGTAGAAGAAAACCAGATCCCCCTTCTGGACATCATCCCGCAGCATATTTCGGGCCTGATAGTTGCGGATGCCATCCCAGAATGTCGTTTTCGTCGGCTCGGAGGCCAGATGATCGATGGAATAACAACTCTCTTCCGATTTGAACAACCAGTAGCGTTTCCCAGAGGATTTGGCCGATTGCGTTTTCGCAGACTTCGCAGACGTGGTTTTTTTTACAGGCATGGTTGTTACTGTTCCTGACACCGGAATTTCAGAAGATGTTGACGATAAACTCGTTATAGCAGGCTGAAGCGGGGAATAAAATTGCGTCAGGACCCGTTTTTCTGAAATAAACACTCGCCGAACGACCTGCGGATTGGTAGGATAAATCCGTGAAGATATGAAGTCCCACCGATTTGAAAATGAGTATTGGCAGACGCTAGCTCTTATTTTCCCACCATTGTCAGTCCATCCAGTCCATACTCAAAATGAACTGCAGAGTGTGGCAGAATCCATTTGAAATGGATTCGCGAAACTCTCCGTGAGTCGACGGATGGACATTCGACTGATATTTTTGCATGATATCAGTTCGCTTCCTGGTTGAATTTAATAGCTCTGAATAAAGTGATGAGGAGAAATGATGAGAACATTAATTGCGTTGAGTATGTTAGTCACAGGTTGTCTGGTCAGCCAAACCTGCCTTGCTGAAGGCTGGGGAACCGTGACTGGGAAAGTGGTCGTCGATGGTACCGCTCCCACTTTGAAACCTAAGGTTGTTAAGGGCGATCAGAATGTCAAAGATCCCAGTGTCTGTTCCGTCAATGGGATTCCCGATAAATCGATCACGGTGAACGAAAAAGGCGAACTGGCCAACTGTTTTGTCTACCTCTACATGCGGCGCGGCACTCCGGATATTCATCCTGAATTGAAAGTCCCCAAAGATGCCAGTGTTTTGTTTGATCAAAAGGGCTGTGAGTTTTTCCCACATTCCTTAGTTGTGCGTACAGATCAGAAGGTGAAGTGCATCTCTAATGATGCCTGCGGCCACAATGTGCACACTTTCCCGCTCAAGAACGAGCCCTATAATTTGCTGATCGGTGCGAACGATAAAACGGGTGCCATGCTGGAAAATCCCCAAGCGGAACCTCTGCCGATGCAGGTGACGTGCGACATTCACCCCTGGATGCGATCTTACTGGCTGGTGGTCGATCATCCTTACGCTGTTGTGACCGATGCCGAAGGCAATTTCAAAATTGAAAACGTACCGGAAGGCGAACACACATTTCGCATCTGGCAGGAACGAGTAGGCTATGTGGAACGTGGCCTCGATGTCGAAATTAAAGACGGTCAGGTGACAAACGTAGGCACGATCAAAGTGGAAGCCAAAGATCTTGAAGAATAGTCGTCCCCTTCAAAGTTATGACTGAAGTTAACTTAAAGGCCACACGCTCCACTGGAGTGGGTGGCCTTTTTTTACGATTTTCACCACGTCTCTTTACCTGGCGGTTTTAAGCCTCTGCAGATTGAAACCGGGGCATGCTTTTTTTAAGCTCACTGGGCAAAGCGACTCCTACTCTCACATTTCTGGTGTTCTGGCGGCATACTAATTTCCGCTCGATTCCTGCAAGGTTCATAGTATGTCTGCACAATATCCGCTGTTCGTCAAACGGGACATTGACGGCTTTTTCGGATTATTTATCGATAACGTCGTTCAGCTCCTGCTCATACTTGGGCTGTGCAGCGGGCTGTGCGGTATGACAGGCGAAAACGCATCGTTGCTCTTTCGTTACATTTTTCCGGGTGCGGCTGTCAGTATTCTTTTAGGCAATCTGTTTTATGCCTGGCAGGCTCATCGTTTGGCTACCAGAGAAAACCGCAGCGATGTCACCGCCTTGCCTTATGGCATCAATACCCCTTCGCTGCTGGTGTTCGTCTTTTTCGTGATGATGCCCGTCTACCTCGAAACTAAAAGTGCCGTCGACGCCTGGAAAATGGGACTGATCGCCTGCCTTGGCAGTGGAGTTATTGAACTGCTGGGAGCCCTGTTCGCCGGTTCCATCCGCAAACATACACCGCGAGCAGCCTTGTTATCGACGTTGGCCGGGATCGCGATCGGCTTCATCGCCATGACATTCACTCTGCAAATTTTCCATAAGCCATTGATTGCTATGGCTCCGCTCGGCTTGATCCTGATCGCCCTGTTTGCCCCCACTCGATTTCCCCTGGGATTACCTGGCGGACTGGTCGCCGTTCTCGTTGGAACTGTCACCGCCTGGGGTTTGACGCTTTTCACCAGTTGGGTTCCAAGTGCTCCGGCATGGATCACCGGAAATACGATGTCAACGAGTGCGATTTCCGAACAGTTCGACCGCATTGGTCTGTACCTGCCGGTTTTTGTTGGTGGTCAGATCTTTGAAGTCCTCAAAGACTGGTCCAACTGGTTCGGGTTTCTTTCGGTGATTATTCCGATGGGACTGTTCAATATCATCGGCAGCATGCAGAACATCGAATCGGCGGAAGCAGGTGGTGACTCGTTTGCGACGGGGCCATCGATGGCCGTCAATGGAATCGGAACCATCATCGCGGCTCTGTTCGGCAGCTGCTTTCCGACAACGATTTACATTGGTCACCCCGGCTGGAAAGAACTTGGCTCACGAGCGGGCTATTCGTCGTTGAATGGAGTCGTCATCACACTCCTCTGTTTCAGCGGACTGATTGGACTTGCCTCGGCAATCGTTCCGATCGAAGCGGGTGTCGCGATCGTGCTCTGGATTGGAATCATCATCACAGCTCAGTCGTTCCAGGCAACTCCGGATAATCACGCTCCCGCAGTCGCCATTGGACTTTTTCCCGCGATTGCCGCCTGGGGAGCAACGGTTATGGCCGGAGCGTTTCTGGCTGCAAACGGCACGACCATGCAGGAGTTACTCACTGCAAATTCCAGTACGGAAGTCAACGGATTCCTGATTGAAGGCCTGCTCTCACTGGAACGAGGTTACATTTTCACCTGTATGATACTCTCAGCCCTGGCCGCGAATTTGATTGATCGCAAATTTCTCTCAGCAGCAGTCTGGTCCTTTGTCGCAGCTATTTTGACTTTTGCGGGACTGATGCATGCCTTCCAGTTGCAGGGGAACATTGTGGACTATTGGTTGATTGGTCAACCGACAGTGGAGTCTGCTTTGAAGTTCTCTGCAACTGGCATCGCGATTGGCTATCTGGCGATCAGTGGTATTTGCCTTGGATTTCATCTCTGGGCAAAACCGGTCGAAGCTAATGATCTTCCTGCAGAAAATGAGTAGTAAAAAATCAGGCGACCCGAGTCATTACTGACTCGGCTCGCCTTTTTATTTCAACTTGTTCCGATGGAGGACATTTGGAGCGAGGTCATTGACTCACTCGCTAGCGCTTCGTGCTTGTAGTAAACTCTCACATTGATTCACCACTGCATTGCTCCACCCGAGTAGACATTAGAAAACACCATGGAACAAGTCACCCTTACTGCGACCTGCGGGTTTGGTCTCGAAGCCGTTGTCGCGCGCGAGCTGTTCAAGCTCGGATATCCGGATGTCAAAAAGACAGATGGGCGTGTTACGTTCACTGCTCCCATTGATGCCATTCCGAAGTGCAATCTGCATTTACGATCTGCGAATCGTGTACTGCTGAAGCTGGCGGAATTTCCCGCTGAGGATTTCGATGCGTTTTTCGATCAGATTCGCGACCTCGAATGGGAAGGCTGGATTCCTCAGGATGCTTACATCCCCGTCACGGGATCCTCTCAGAAATCACAATTGCATGGAGTCCCAGCTTTACAGGGGATGGCCAAAAAAGCGATTGTCACTCGTCTGCAGGATGTTTACAAAAGTGAGCTCCCGGAATCGGGCGCGAGTTTCCCCGTTCACTTCGATATGCGGCACGATCAATGCACTCTTTTTCTGAACACGAGTGGAGATGGTTTGCATCGTCGAGGATATCGCGAAAAAGCCGGGCTGGCGCCCTTGCGAGAAACTCTCGCTGCTTCACTGATTCAGTTGAGCGTCTGGAATCGAGAACGCACATTGCTCGATCCTCTCTGTGGCAGCGGGACCATTCCGATTGAAGCGGCTCTGATCGCGCGAAACATTCCGCCGGGACGAAATCGATCCTTCGCAGCCGAATTGTGGCCACGCATCCCCGGTCAATTATGGGATGACGTTCGTGAAGCGGCAGAAGCCGCTATTGATACGTCGGAAATGCTTCCGATTATTGCGACCGATCAGGATTACCATGTTCTGAAAGTCGCCCGCGAGAATGCCCGGCTGGCCGGCGTCGAAGAGGATATTCATTTTCAGCAGCAGGATTTGAGTGAGACCACCACTAAACGAAAATATGGCTGCCTGATCACCAATCCACCCTACGGACAACGACTGAACGAAGAGGAGGAAGCCCGGCAAGTCTGGCAGACACTTTCCGATGTGACTGAGCACTGGTCAACATGGTCGCTGTTTATCTTTGTTGCTTCGCGTGAGTTTGAAAGCCTGTTCGGCAAACGTGCCACCCGACGTCGTAAACTTTTCAACGGCTCAATCGAATGCACCTACTATCAATACCTGGGCGATAAACCACCGAGCATGAGAAAACGAGTTTCTTCCGACGAGCCGAGTCAGACAGAATAATAAAGTTGGGTGGCTTGGATCGCCGCGAAGCGAAACCTCCAGAGTTTAGGTCAGGCAGTGCCTGACCTACGACTTTGTGCCAAATAGAGTTTCTCAATTACTGCACAGGTAAAGGCGAAACCTCAAAGCTTTGCAGGCGGTCGGTCACTTTAGCCCGGTTTGGTCCCAGTGAACCAACTACGACGGTCAGAGCCGTCTGAAGCGTTTGTTCCTGGGTATCTTCCCACTGTTGTTTGAGTTCTGCGACATCCTGATCGGAAATCAACACACCGTACCGCTGCATATGCCTGGCCAGTCCGAGAGCCGCTTCTGTTCGGATTTGTGGACTTCTCGTACGTCCCAGAACGACATTGACCAGAATATCCTGAGCTTCCCGAGTCGGAATGGCAGAGAGAGCGGTCATTGAATCACTGGCAAGCACATCATCATTAACGGCACTTCCGAGAGCAGTGGTGGCTGGTTTCAGATTGAAGATGTGTGTCAGGTTTCGCGTGGCAATTTGGGCCAGCAAAGAAGCGGCTGCACGAGCCCGTCGATCCCGCAAGCCGTTCGTCATTGGTGGTGTATTTTGTGAAACCAGAAACGGATCGAGTTGACGATCCAGCTCGGCCCGTTCGTCGGTATAGACGACATAATGGGTATTAGGAGTTCGCTGAATTGTGAGTGCCAACTCATTTTCCATGAACGTGGGGCCATAAATTACGATTGGCAGATAAG
>DOCI01000052.1:17463-17855 GCA_003503535.1 Planctomycetaceae bacterium | reverse complement strand
ATTCGGACATCTGCCCGGAAATTGGCCAGTGTCTGAGAAAGTTCCCAGTCGATGCAATTGATGTGTGTCATGACGAGGGCAATATCTCCCTGTAAAGCGGCTGCCAGGAAACCTTCCTTGCCGGTTCGTTCAATTTGCTGAGACATTCGAGTCGCGATTGCAATCGATCGACCACGTTCGAGATTTGGATCAATCAGTAATACTTTTCCTGTGCCATCATCGTTCAAAGCCTGAGCCAGAATTTCGACGACACGTGAAGCTGAGCGGAATGTTGTCTCTGGATTCAATTCGACTGCCGCAGCAGCTGCAGCAAATTGAATGCGGGGATCGGGAGTATTCAGTCCTTTGAGGACTGGCGAAAGATTATCCAGCGTTGTGTAGAGCATGCGGTG
>DOCI01000052.1:13963-17396 GCA_003503535.1 Planctomycetaceae bacterium | reverse complement strand
TAGGGGTTGTGTAGAGCATGCGGTGGTCACCCACGAGAGATAAGGCCCTCAAGACCGATTCTCCCGCTTGAAAACGACCGGAATATACACAGACATCTGCAGTCATTTCCAGAATGGGAGCACTCGAAGTTAAGGCCAGATTGAATGCGGAGCCATTGCCAGTTGGCAGCTGCCCTTCAGGTCCCACTCGGTAGGCTTCCTCTGAGAGGAGACTCGCCAGATACAACGCCTGAGCTTCCGGGTTTTCCGGAGCAAACGAAAGGGCCTGACGAGAAAAGGTGACTGCACTTCGCAAGCTGGCCGATTGAGGCGTGACTAAAACGGGAACGACCGTCGACGCCGAAGCATCCCAGACCCACAACTCCGTTCGACCATCTTCGCCTGTTGGCCAGTTCTGTTGGCCAGAGAGATGTTCCTGAGCCAGTTTCATCAATTCCTGAGCCACGCCAATCGAGCTCACTTCGCTGGCTTTTTTATCGGTGCCGTAGAGAATTCGAGAGATTGCGATGCGAGCGGTTTGGTTGATGACCTTCGCCTCCTGTTCACTGTAAGCATAATACCAAAGCCGACGCACATCCTCAGGTTTTCCGATGACGCCGATACTATCGAGCAGTGATGTTTTCAGGAGAGTGTTATCGGTATCCAGCCCCCCCATCAATGCAGGCATAATCTCCTCCCCCATTCGAGAGAAAAGATAGACAATTTGATCTTTTGTCTGGCTTGAATTCGGACTGCCCAAATGCTGAACCAGTCGAGGCATTGCTGCCAGGCCAAGTTTTTCCAATTCGATGATCGCCTGTTCGCGAATTCGTGGGGAGCCATCCAGATCTTCCAGTACTTTATCGATGCGTTCTGGCTTCATCGCATTTCTACGCGAGGCGGCTGCAACCTGATCCAGCAACTGCTGAGCTTGAGGTAACAGTTCTGGAGTACGGGCCAGTCGAACGAGTTCCACGGTTCCAAATTGATCCCGCAAATTGAGCAGGGCATCGTCAGAAAGTTTGCCATCAACCAGTTTTTGCAAATACGATTTTGCAAGATCGTTTCGGCCCAGGTTCGACATGAGAATCGCAGTTTCAAACCGATCCTGGTCGGTTGTCGGTTCGACTGCGAGCGGAGTCTCCACCGGTTTGCCTTCATCTTCACCTGGCACAATCGCTTGCGCCTGCAACATACCAGTATTGGAGGTGGCAAAGAACAAAGGAATGATTATGAATAATGTCAACCCGAGTCGGAACATGCCGACGGCCTCCCAATTCTCGAAAAACAGAGTCACTCAGAATGAAGATTTCAATTTGATGAAACCAGCTTACGAGTGGACAGATTGTTGTTGTGAACAGCAGTTGAAAATCTTAAGTGTGTTGAAACACTAAGTAATTGTTCTGAATCCTGACCTTACAGAAATCAATACAGAAGAACCCTTATCGTTGGTATCGATTCGCGCTTTCACAAGACTTGAACGTGCCCGATCAGTTCCCGATCGCTTCAATCAGAAATTCTCCGAAAAAACGCAGGACCGTTAGGATCGGATTAACCCGAACTTTTTCTGGATTCTGGATGATAGTCACAGGTCTTTATTAAAGTTTATAAACGCCCCGCGACCCCATTCCTACAAATGTTTTCGGGAAATTCATTAAAATCTCGGCGAAATATCGATTCTGCTTCTTCACGCGGAAGCCGAATGTCGATATAGTTTCGGTGTAGCGACGAAAAGTCGATGCACCGCTTCAGTTCTCTCTGTCAGAAACGCTATTTCTGAGGCTTGACTGAACAAAACACCCTATAACGCGGGGTGGAGCAGCCTGGTAGCTCGCGAGGCTCATAACCTCGAGGTCGTCGGTTCAAATCCGGCCCCCGCCACTTAAATAAAGCCATCAATGAGATCCGTCTCACTGATGGCTTTGTTTTTTGAGATCCACCAAAACGCTTATTCGGTGCCATGAATTCCACTCGCGGGATGCATTCATCAACTGATCGTTATCACTTTAATTCGTGTCCACTTCGGAATTTTGCCGAGAACCCGTTCTCAGGACAATGAAAACGGAACGGAGAACTGGACTTCTGCAATTCGCTCGATATGCTGATGCTTTAAGAAGATTGCTCGATATCGCTCGTACAAAGTCGTACACTCCATTGAGTTCGCCATGATTCGAGAACAGAGAACAGCTCCACAAATTGAGACTTCCCGAATCACTTCGGTCGATGTCGCGGTCCTTCAAGACCTGTTTGATCATGTCCCTGATGTGACTTTCTTCGTGAAGGATGCCGCTTGCCGTTATATCGCTGTGAACGAGTCTCTCACAGGGCGATTAGGACTCAAACATCGCTCCCAGCTGATTGGAAAAAGGCTTGATGAGGTCTGCGAGGGAGATCTTGGACGCATCCCTACCGAGCAGGATTCTGAAGTTCTAAAAACGGGACTGCCACTCATCAATCATCTGGAACTGCATCGTTCGCGCACTCAAGAACCGGGCTGGTGTCTGACCACTAAAATTCCACTCCGAAATGAGAATTCAAACGTCGTTGGCCTGGTCGGTATTTCTTCAGATGTCCGCATTCCGACAGAACCTCAGGAAATCCCGGTGAGCTTTGCGAACGCACTTACAGAATTTGAAAGCAGTCTGTCTGCAGATGTCACGCCAGCCTGGTTGGCAAAGAAATCCAAACTTTCTTCACAACGCGTTGCCCGACTGACAAAAAAACTTTTCGGCCTCACACCGAGTCAACTCATCACCAAAACTCGAATCGCAGCCGCTTCACGAATTCTGAAAGAAACAGATCAATCCATCAAAGAAGTCGCCACCGCCTGCGGCTTCACAGATCACAGTGCATTCAGCAGAACTTTTCGTGCCGCCACTGGAGTTTCGCCAAGTATTTTTCGGCAAAGTTGATCTTTCCGGAATTGTTGAGCACGAATTATTAGAGAGCAACAATTGGTTTGTTCCAATTAAAGTTTCTGGTTGTGTGCCACTGGCTTCTTCAGTGTAAGTCCAGACTTCTGCGATTAGCGGTTTCCGTGAGTATGAAGCCTGTTTTCCAGTCTCCTACCCGCTCCTGTTTCGTGGATACGGCTCTAAGGCTGAAGTTGCAGTACACTGGCAAAGGCAGTGCCACCCTGATTTTTAATTAGACCATTTTCAAATGGTCTCTGCAGCCGCATGGACATCAAATGTCCTAAACGCTGTGTTTGCTCCTGCTGAACGCTGCAGGTAATTTTTGAATATGCTCTAGATCATCACACGAGGCCTTTTCAGGACTTAAATTTGGACCTTTAAATAACGGTAACAGATTCCGTTGCCGTGCTTTGTAATTTCATCGATCCAAATGATTACTGAAGTTTTTCAAATCGACAGAATTCATAAAGATTGCAAAGACAATGAGAGAAATATCCAAAGCATCTTAACCCGCAGCGTCAGCGAGGGGACGGCTTCCG
>DOCI01000052.1:8883-13908 GCA_003503535.1 Planctomycetaceae bacterium | reverse complement strand
AGCGAGGGGACGGCTTCCGATTCCGAATTCGGTTAAACTCTGATATCAAGTCGTGCCTGTTATTTCATCTGAAAAACTGATCTGCGAGCATAAACATCGCTTGTTTGGACATCCGTTTAACAGGTTTGAAATAGACAAGATCTCGCTGAATATGATTTCCACACGGGCCCCTCGCTGACGCGTCGGGTTATGATTTTATTGGGATTTTGCAAAACTCCCGTGATAAGCAGGGAAGTCGCAAGAGGATTGTTTGTTGCTTTGCAATTTGAATGTGATCACAAACTCCCATAAAAAAAGACGCCTCCCCAACAAGGAAGCGTCTATTTTTTGAGTGAAGGCGCAGGGACTCGAACCCTGGACCTACGGATTAAAAGTCCGTTGCTCTACCAGCTGAGCTACGCCTTCATTAGCGTTTTTACTGGTGTGAATGTCAGGCAGGTCACAGAATTGACCTCTGACAGCCGATACAATAACAAAACACGACCAAAGAACAAGTTAAGAAATTATCGAGAAACCACCGGAAACGATATTTTTCAGACACCACATATCGGAACTGGTTCTCGAAATTGTAAAAATCAGTAATCCAGATGACCTTATGGTCGTTCTAAGCTATAATTCGGACATTGAAAATTGTTTCATTGGGGAAATTGCGGAAAATGGACACTCGTAGTGGAATTGCATCTGGATTCAGGGCCATTGTGCTGACTGCGACGATCTGTTCAGGATGCACAAGCGAAAACCCTGAACCTGCTGAAATTCCCGAACCAGGGCCGGCAGTGACCAGTTCCACAGTTCCGGAATTGGTTCCTGCAGAGCAGCCGGAACCAATTCCGCAAGAGCAACTTTTGAACATGCCCGCCGAAAACTCGACCACATTGCCGAAAGAAGACGGGCCCACATTCCCGTCTCCCCCCCAACCATGACATCTGTTATGCAGACAAATTCTACAGGTAACCGAGAGTCGGGTCAGTCATGTGAGCTCAAAAAGCACACATCCCCGAACATGAAATCCTGGTGGTGGTACGTTTCGCCACAACTTTGGTTGCGAAAAATTGTCAGTCTGGAAGACACCCCTCATTCGATTGCACTCGGGACATCCATCGGCGTTTTTGTTGCGATGACGCCAACTGTCGGCATCCAGATGATTGTCGTGCTGTTAATCGCAGCTCTCTGTAAGCCATTTTTTCGCTTCAATCAAGTCGCAGGTTTGATTGCCGTGTATATCTCTAATCCGGTGACGACACTTCCCATCTACTGGTTCAATTACTGGATTGGGACCTTCTTCATCGCTGGAAATGTCACCCGTGCAGACCTGGCTGAAGCACTACAGTATGATAGTTTCGCTGACTGGTGCCGAAGTGTCTTTAAACTGATCTTTGAGTTCGGCTGGCCACTTGTGATTGGCTCCATCCTGGTAGGAATCGTTTGTGCCATTCCCAGCTATCCCATTACAAAATGGTTAGCCGGGGCAATGCAACGAAAAACACGCCTTTTACAGCTCCGTCACCAGAGAAAAGTTGCTTTAAAAGCTGCCAAAAAGCTCCAAAGAGACCAATAAGCCTCTCTTGAGTATTATTATTGCTGACACGAGCAGAAGTACTGGTATCAAAGGCGTGTGAGCAGGTCACTGGGCTAATCTCAGCAAAGTCCTTGAAATACACTTTTCCAGAATCTCCCAATTAATTCCACTCAGCTTTTTCTGCGGGGATTGGCAGAATGCGATGTTGGCGATAGTACTCTTGAAGCAGATCGTCCCAAAGCTGATACGGACGATTTGAAAAGACCAGTTCGGTGTTTGCTTTGAGGGTAAACCAGTCGCCGCGTTCCACCTCGCCCTCAAGTTGCCCACTGCCCCAGCCTGCATATCCCGAGTAGACCCGAAAGGAAGAGGTACACTCTGGAGGCTCTCCCATAATAATTTCTTCAAATGCTTCCGCACTGCTGCCGACAAAAACATTCGGAAGGACCGTAATATCGCTTTTACCCCACTCGGCATTATCGTGCAGCATACTCAGGGCCTGAGGTTCGACGGGACCGCCAACATAAATGACATTCTCAGAAGGCGGAACATTGAAGTGTCCAACCAGCGCATGAGCCAGATTCACTGAAGAAGGGCGATTGACAATCACACCCATCGCGCCTTCCTCATTGTGTTCCAGCATGAGAACGGCTGTCCGAAAAAAATTCGAATCATGCAGATTTTTAGTCGCTAACAGAAAGTAGCCTCTCAATGAATCTCTTATCATCCTTGTCCTTTTCTGTATTTTGACAATATTCGTTGATCGTCTCGTGACTGGACCGATGACTGATGCGCTGCGTCTGAATTTCTCCTGAAGTATTCCATTATTTTACTCACAGAATCTGTTCCTGAAACCCGACTTCTGGAAAAGACTTCAGTTACACTATACGATAATGTCAGAGGAGGGAGTAGACTAGATATTTGTCGACGTCTTATTTTCCTTCGATTCCCACAAGTACTTTTTTGTTTACGAGTGGAGTCGACACAAGAGACCCCGATTTCTTTTTCAATAATGCGAAACACTTTCATGTTCAAGACCACAAAATACGACCGCAAATTGCCTGTTTTGCGAACGGTATTCCATGCACGAATATCCTATGCATTATTGCTCATTCTGTGCCTGTGCAGTTCGACGGGGATGATCGGATGCAGTTCGAAAAGCTCCCCAACGCCTGCTGAGAACTCGACGGAGTCGGCTCCAAAGCAGACAACAGCGGAAAACCAGTCAAGTCCATCAAAAACTGATCAGGTAAGCGATTCGAATAACGATCCTGATCGCAAATACGTCGACGGCATCCCTTATGATGTCTTTTACGATCGTCCACTAACGGTTGCAGCAGAAAATACATCTCCGCCACCTGCGACAAACAATATGGCTGCGACATCCACACCACAGATGAATTCCAATGGGATCAATGCGTCGACGCCACCACCCACAACCGAGACGCCCCCACCGGCAACCGCAGCCAGCAGTGGATGGGACGAAGTGATAACGAAAGATCGATTAATCGAAGAAATCACACGCATCCGAAATGCGTTGACGGCTAATTTGAATTCGGTGGGAAGTTTCAACCGAGAATTGCTCCCCATCCAGATCGACTCAGCGACATTGGCGGCTCTGTCTGGAATTGCAACACAACATCCCGGTGATTTCACGTGGAAAGACAAAGCTCACTTTGTACGAGATATGTCCTCAGAAATTGCGATGGCCGCGGAAACTCGAGGTCGACCTGCATTTGAAGTGGCCGAAACTCAGTTTCTCAACATCATTGAGATACTCAACGGAGGCACGCCTGCAGAATTACCGGAAAGTGATCCAGAAACGGTTTTCAGCGATGTCGCGGATCGCAATTTGCTAATGAAAAAGATCAAAGAATACAATGACTGGTTCCGCACGACGATCAGTGGGGATAGCGAATTGAAGAGCAAAAAGGAAGATGTTATTGCCAAGGCGGCTTTACTGCGTGCACTGGGACAGGTTGTGCATTTGGAGGATTATGTTTTTGCCGATGAAGCCGAGTATCAAGAATATTGCCAGGAATTAATCGACGGATCGGCAAAAATGCTCGAAGGAGCTGAAACAGATGACTACACACTTTACGACACTGGCTTTCAACTCCTCAATAAAAGCTGTAACGACTGTCATCCCGTCTATCTGAACAATTAGCGATCATGCCTGGAGGATCAGACGGGAAAGATTTCCAGACTGACGACTTCTTGCTGAGGTTGGAATTAGCAGTATTGTGAATCAATCACTACGAGGTCTCACCAGCCAAGAGACATATTGGTTTCGATGGCTCGCTGAGCGGCCTGCTGATTAACACCCGTTTCCTGCATGTACAATCGGATGGCGTCTTCTTTGTCCCCTTGTGCTTTTGACAGGCAATCTCGTGCGGTATTACAGAGCACTTCGTTTTGAGGAAAGCCCAGTAAGCCCTTGGAAATGACCCACAAATCGCGCGGACGCCGATTGATCCGGACAATGTCATCATCCGGATAATGCTCATGAGCCGTGGAACGAGCCTGCTCTTCATTTTCCGCCCAGCCAATCATGATATGGGCATTGGTCTCGATTTCATAAAGCGGCATGCAAGCATCCTCTTTGCACATTGAAGTGGATCGGGCAAATCGTCAGGGGAAATTGCGGTTTCAAAGACGAAATTATTCTGCCATTCTAAGATTTTCCGCCCCCGGAACGCAATTCCCATCAGAAAAGCTGAACTTCTCTCTTGAAAGAGTTGTCGATGGGGTATAAATTCCTTTTGTGGCTGAAGTCTTAAATGTTGAGCGGGTGGTCGTCTGGAAATACTGGACTTCAACCATCGAAAATCCGCTACATGAAACTTCAAACTGCAATATTACTGCCCGATGGTGTAACGGTAGCACAAAAGATTCTGATTCTTTCAGTTGGGGTTCGAATCCCTGTCGGGTAATCGATCAAACTGTCCTGATTTTTCAGGGCAGTTTTTTTATGCGCGGTGTTGTCCCGCATTGTGGAAAAGTTTGCAATAAATGGTGAGAGGCTGAGAATACCTGGCTGGGAATTCCGGCCAGCGCGTTTGTGTCAATCGCTATGCTTCCGGGGATTTCAGCAAGGTTTCCCGAATATGCGGACGATAACTATTCTGGCCGACAATGGCCTCTGTCAAGTCACTGGTTCTCCTTTCAGGAGAAAGGGAAACAGTTGGACAGATGCAAAAAACCTCGACCTCACCGATCGACAATCAGGAGCAAGCTTTTATGCCAATTCTTCCCAAGACCTGGACGGACTTGATAGAATTCATTCACAATTCTCTTTGCAATAAAGAAAATCTGATTCCAGAACAATTTCCTCTGGACACCTCGCCACTACTGCGGCGCGATCAATTCTGCGGGATGGAATTTACGTTATTCGGACCACGGCAGATTCGTCTGAACGCGATTTGGGCAGCGGACGTCAACATGATCTACTTTTACGATGCCCGTGGCGTACGATATGAAGCCGTGAAACTGACCGATTCTGTGAC
>DOCI01000052.1:5368-8832 GCA_003503535.1 Planctomycetaceae bacterium | reverse complement strand
CAAGCACGAAGCGCAAGCCAGTGAGTTTTTCCAAATATGTACTCACTCACTTGCGCTTCGTGCTTGTTGAGGAAAGAGGCACCAGAGCATTTCTAAATGCAGTGTGCCTTCGCATGTTCGATTATTTGCCTAAATCGCTGTAATTACTCAGGCAGAACGCGGAATATTGATTTTGGAAATGCTCTGGAAATTACTTCCAAGTGTCGATTGCGTGCTTCATGAAATCAAGCTTTTGCTTGAAGACTTTCTTGCCTTTCGCCGAGGCGCGAAACTTCTTACCGGCTTTTGTCGTTTTAATGGCACACAGACCTTCTTTGCCCAGACGTTCAAAGTATGTGTAAAACGAACTCGTGCTCGTATCCCAACCGTAGTCGTCGCGAAGAAGTTGACGCAATTCGGTACCGGTTTTTTCACCGTCGATGACTAACCCCAACAGAACAAATTGGACATCGCTCAAACCGCGTGGAATGTTGTGACTCATGAAGCATACCTGAATTCAATAAGAAAGACATCTGCGCAAAACGGTGCGCGTCCGGCATAACTAATTGATCCCGGTCTTCAATTCAAGTGTTTTACGAGAAAAAAATGATAACTCTACGCAAGTGGACCATTTTTCAACAAATTCACTCCGAAAATCTGTTCGAGATGTGTCATAACAAAACAATCCCTCGCAGTTTTTTACGAGGGATTGTTTGAATCGATTTCCAACAGAAGAATGATCGCGATTGCGAAGGCTTAACTTTCTGCCGGTTGCTTTTCATTGGAAAGTCTTTGAGACAGTGCCTTATTCAACGCCTGCAGATATGCGGCAGAAGCTGCTTCGATGACATCGGTGCTGATGCCGTGCCCATGATGCGTCTCTGAACCATCATTGATAGTCACATTGACCTGGCCCAGCGCATCCTTACCGCTCGACACACTACTGACATCAAAATCTTTCAGCTTGACTGTCACACCGACAACTCGTTCCAACGCAACGAACACGGCATCAATCGGTCCGTCACCAGTGGCTGCATCGCGGCGGACATCACCATTTTCATGGCGAAGTTCAATCGTTGCCGTCGGAATCGTTCCGGTACCCGCAGAAGTGTGCATCGAAACCATGGACCAGATTTCTGGAACTTTATGGGAGCGTTGTTCCATCAAGGCGACAATGTCGGCATCGTAAACTTCTTTTTTCTTGTCGGCCAGTGTGATGAAATCATCGAACACTTTCTGGAACGTTTCTTCATCGGGAGTGTAGCCGAGTGAAGTCAGTCGATCCTGAAAAGCGTGACGTCCACTGTGTTTTCCCAGAACCAGATTCGTCCCCAAAAAACCGACATCTTCCGGACGCATGATTTCGTAAGTAGTCCGTTCCTGCAACATCCCATGCTGATGAATCCCGGCTTCATGCGCGAAGGCGTTCTGCCCCACAATCGCTTTGTTGCGCTGCACTTTCATGCCCGTGACTGTAGAGACCAGACGACTGGTGGGAACCAGACGCTGCGTTTTAATATTCGTGGTGATGTTGTAATAGTCCGACCGGGTTTTAAGGGCCATTACAATTTCTTCAAGCGCGGCATTACCGGCTCGTTCTCCCAGGCCATTCATGGTGCACTCGACTTGTCGAGCTCCTGCTTCGACGGCAGCCAGGGAATTCGCGACTGCCAGGCCAAGGTCATTATGACAGTGCGTACTGATAATAGCCTGATCGATATTCGGGACCTGCGCCTTCAAAGTGCGAATCATATTGTAGTAATGACTCGGCGTGGCATAGCCGACGGTATCGGGAATGTTAACCGTCGTTGCCCCCGCAGTAATTGCGGTCTCGACAACCTTGCACAGAAAATCGAGTTCGGTACGCGAGGCATCTTCAGGGGAGAATTCAATGTTGTCACAGTAACCGCGTGCGCGTCCGACCATTTCAGCCGTACGTCGCACAATTTCTTCTTCCGCCATTTTGAGTTTGTACTGCATGTGAATGGCAGATGTGGCCAGAAAAACATGAATGCGGGAATTTTGAGCGTGCTTCAACGCTTCCCAGGCGCGATCGATATCTTCTGCACGACAGCGGGCCAATCCGCATATTGTGGTGCGATCTCCAAGTTGTTCGGCAATAGTTTTGACAGCTTTGAAATCATCGGGCGAGGCAATGGGGAACCCCGCTTCGATAATGTCGACACCCAACTCAACCAGTGCATTGGCCACTTCGAGCTTCTCGGCCATATTCATACTGCAGCCAGGCGATTGCTCGCCGTCACGAAGAGTTGTGTCGAAAATGCGAATGACGTCGTCACTCATGAGATTTTTCCTTATCGCGAAATCAATTACGTGTTCGATTAAATAGTAGGGTGCGTCTCGACGCACCCTACAAATACTACGCCGTCCCCTCGCTGACGCTTTGGGTTAAAATGCTACATGGACACAAAAAAAGCCCTGAGACAGGGGTTGTCTCAGGGCTTTTCAAGAAATGCATCTACGTAGCCTAAGACGTCCCACCGGTGAATGGGCTTAGTAGTCCGTTTAGGCTCAGGAGGTTATTGGCAGTTGTTATTTTCATGGCTTAAAATTACTCATTCTTGATGGATTGGTCAAGCTAATTGCCGGATTTCCCAGTCAACACCTTTTCTGGACAGAATGAAAACCATTCAGGTTCGCGTGAAATTGCCCCTCACAACAAAGTTGTTTGATGTTACAATACACCTGAAAGATCATCGATGAAACTTAGCTGAGATCATTAGCAATAAGGAAAGATTCATGTCCACTCTTGATGACCCCACAACCAATTCGGATTTGCCTGAGAACTCCCTTAACAATCCTGCCCCGGAAAAAACGTTTGTAGAAACCGCGTTATTACTCAGCGGGAAGTCTCAGGATGAGGCGACCAAGACGGGCACAATTGATCGGGCCGATGATGAACTTGAACTCTTCTTTGCTCCTGAGTATCAAACTCAGCAAAGCCCAATTCATCGAGCGGTCTGGGATCAAACATTTCCCAAGGAAAACTTCCAATCACAAGAGGTAATCGCCGACCCGAAACTGGCCGTGCAATTGCAAAACTGTCTCAAAGTTGTTCAGCGTCATCAGAACAACGGCACTCATTACGACGAGAAGGGCAAAATTACCCCTGAACTCTTTAATGATTTAGGGGAAGCTGGTTACTGGGGATTGCTCGTTGAGAAGAAGTATGGCGGAAGTGAACTCCCCTTCCAGTTGTTTTCCCGATTCCTGACAGAGATGGCCACAATCAATCCAACTGTTGCAGGTTTGGGATCGGTTCATGGCTGCATTGGTGCGGTCGATCCGTTAATGACATTCGGCACGCCTGAACTCAAAGAAAAATTTCTGCCGTTACTCGCCTCCGGTGAAAAACTTTCCGCTTTCGCACTCACGGAACCTGGTGCAGGTTCCGATTTGACGGCCCTGAAAACTGAGGCGGTCCTCGAAGGAGATCATTATTACGTCACTGGCGAAAAACTGTT
>DOCI01000052.1:0-5275 GCA_003503535.1 Planctomycetaceae bacterium | reverse complement strand
GATCCCGGGTCGTGTTATCGGATTAGTCTGCCGCATCGAAGGCAAGCCAGCAGTCCTGATTGCTGAACTCCCTTCCGAGGAAAACGATCAGTTCCAAATGGTCGACTATGGCTTATACGCACTGAAGCATTCCTATAATAACGGTTTGAAGTTCAATCGGTTCCAGGTTCCCAAAGAGAATCTCTTACAGATCGAAGGAGGGGATGGGTTAACCATTGCCTATCATGGATTGAACCGCGGTCGTGTCGCTTTGTGTGCCACTGCAGCGGGGACAATTCGTTTGATGCTGGCAAACACACTTCCGTGGATCCGCTATCGTGAAACTTACGGCTTACCCATTGAAGCTCGCGAATTGGTTCGTCGTCGCGTCGGAATGATGTCGGCTTACATTGTCGCTTGCGATGCCCTTGTCGAATGGTGCGGAGGTTTGCTCGATCAGGGTTATCGCGGTGAGATGGAGTGCATTATTGCCAAGATCTTCGGGAGTGAGGTGCAGAAGGAAACGGCGATTGAACTGTTTATGAAAACGCACGGTGGCCGTTCGTTTTTGCATGGTCACCTGTTTGGCGATAACGTCCACGAGTTTCTCGCCCCTTGCATCTACGAAGGGGAAGGGGAGATGCTGGGGATGGCGTTTATGAAATCGCTGATCAAGCAGCATGGTAAAGAGTATTACGAGCCAATTGGCAAGGCGTTGCAAGAAGCTGGAATCAAGCAGCCGAATCCTCTCAACCCGGCTCATCTGGTCGCGTTGAGGCAGGCTGCAATCCCGTACGTCAAATGGAGAGTTGGAGAAGCTCTCAACTGGGCCACAACTCCCGACTTCAACGGCATGCCGGAAGTCCTGGGTGCTCACGCAAATAAAGCCGCCCATCAGTTGCAACACTCGCGGATTGATGTCGACAATCTGATGCGAAAATTCCAATTGGCATTGGCCGATCGACAATGCGCGATGGCCGACCTCTCGCAGAGAATTCAGGATCAGGTCGTCATACTGGTGACATGCTTATATGCTGCCCGTACGGGAGATGAAATCCACATCGCAGCTGCAGATGTTCTCGCACAACATTTGCAAAACCGTATTAGTGGTCATAGACCGGATGGCACATTCTTTAAGACCGCCACCACCCTGGGGAAACATGTCATCGAGAATAGCGATGCTTTGATCGACAAAATCCAAGCCGAAGAAATCATGATGCAATATAAGTAAGAGAGGTCAATCGCTGGTCACATATTCGCGAGTTAATGTCGAGGTGCGATCGATGTAGCCTCCCGTGAGGACTTTCGTGGGGACCCAGCTGTTGGCTTCCAATGAGAGCCGGACATTCACTGTTACTTTTTCAGTTGAGTTGTAGATCGTAGTGGGTGTCACGGTAATCGTCGCACTTTTCAAACTCAGTTTATCAAGTTCATCCTGAGCGGCCTGCTTTGCTTCTGCTGCGGTTGCTCCGGGAATTGATCCACGCCTGGCGCCTTCAAAGGCGGCTTGCTCTGCGGCATGGGTAATCATGCTAAAACGGCAGATGTCGAACGAAGCGAAGAAGAGCACAAAAACGACAGGCACACAAATCGCAAATTCGACCAGCGCAGCACCTGATCGTTCGCTGGTATTCTGATCGGAAATTCTCTGATTCTTTTTCAATGGTCTACTCAAGTCTCTATTAATAATGACTTATCTGAACCGAATGCTTAACGCAATTAGTCGATCAAAACGATCGGTAAATCTTCGGCAAGTTCCTCAAAGGCCGTTTGCAGATCCTGAACATTGAGTGCACTATAATTTTTGCCACCAGTTGTTGAGGCAATCGTGCTCATGACGGATTGATTACTGACTGATAAAAAAGAAACCGTATGAATCGTGATATTTTTGGCCGCTGCCGTTAGGGCAGATGACACAGGGTTTTTCCCTGTATTCCACACTCCATCGGACATCAGGATGATTGTTTTTTGAGCAAGCGAATTGGCACTTGGTGCAGTCAGAATATCAATCGCTTCATCAATACCAGCGGCCATATTTGTACTGCCAACCATAATGTCGTTGTAACGATCAGCGATGGCGGCATTTACCTTGTCAATATTCTGACCAAGTGTAAGGTCGACTTCAACGGCTTTGAATTTTCGGCCATTGTATGGCCACCAGTAGTAGCCTAGCCTAGTATCAGATCCCCAGGTCACGAGAGCAATGTCCGGTTCAATTGTGCGCAGTTTAATTTTGCTGACAAAAGCCTGAATAGCCACATCAAGCTTCGCCCAGCGACTTCCCGTGCTATGGGGTGGCGTAATATATCCCGTTGGATAATTGGGGATGCCACTCGGATACGAATAGTCGACTCCCGTTAAATCGAAACACATGGAGCCAGATCGGTCGATACATAACACAATTTCGTGCACCAGGTTCGCAGCGATCGATGTGTGCTGTGGCTTGTAATTCTGATCATCAAAAAATCGAGCAAAAAACAGAGGGACGGAAGCATTGGCATTATCATCCAGTCGGACCGTTACCCGCATCGCATTGTAAGGGGTTTGGTTAGTTTTGAATTTCCATTTGTTACTGTTACCGTTTTGAACCACTTTGCCCAATTCGATATCGCCATCATTGAACTTCATGGTCTGATTGGCCACGGTATTCAATTCGAGAAATCGCTTGGCGGCGGTTTCGGCTTTCGTCGAATTTTCTGTACGAAGTAAAGCTTCCACACCTCCTTTAGCAGAGACATCGGCTGCGATGCGGACATCGGTTTTCACCATTTGCATGTAGGCCACATCGACCGTGAAGATCACGGCAATCATGAAGAGCGACATCATAACCGCCAGAAACACGATCATTGCCCCACGGCGAGGGGATGCTTTTTGATCAGACCGTGTCTGTTGCAAAAATGAATTCGATGGACTCTTCATGTCATATCCTGTAACAAACCTGCATCAGCGGAAGTCAGCGTTGAATATCCTCAACGGGATGGGGAATTCTGTGTGTAATGCACGATCAAAAATGATTTGCCGACTTATGTTGGAGCACGTTTCGAAATCGTAATTTTACTTCGATCATGTGTGGGCAAGTCATCTCAAAAATTGGCTATATATTTTGCCGGGCAACGACCACTTTTTTCTCCATGGTCAGCCCCCCAAAAAAGGAAAATGGTAGTTTGTAATTGGAATCGGTTTTCACGGTTGCCGTTAATGTGATTTCCGTTCCCGAAGGCGTCGCAGCCGAGAGAGTTGGATAAATGCTTACTGAGGCATCGTTCATACTTTTTGCAGAAGCCATTTCATCAAACCGAGTCACGACATCACTGTTGACTTTACTGGCTTTCGAGGCGATTTTGGCAGCCTCGTAGGTGCAAATAGCCAGATCCTGTTTTAAGTGAATGAACTCAGCCGCTTCGATTGCTCCAAACACCAGGATAACCAATACGGGCAGGCAAACTGACATTTCCACCATCGCCGTACCGGATCGGTCCCGACGAAAATCGGCTTTTGAATTTTCAGAACACCATCTCATGACTGGAATTTTCACGCCAAGCTCAAGCTGAGATTCGACTCAGGGATGACAAAACAAATCACAAGGGTCGTCGAATATTACAGTTCCCGTTTTAAGCATAGGTCAGCCTGAAAGCACAGGCGCAGACGACAGGAGCGTTTCCAAGAGAATTTCCCAGTATTCTAATAAATCCAGAACCGATTATGAGGATCGCAGGGATTTGAGAGTCTCTCTAAGAATTCTGGCAGCTTCCTGAACCTCCTGTGGATCATCTTCCTCAATCAATTCCAATGCCCAGCGTGCTTTGTCGCAAGCTCGGCATTGCATAGAATTGTCGATTGCATCCTGAACATTATCGAGACAATCAGCCAGTTTGATCAAGCGGGCTTGCCAGCCAGCTCGGGCAATCTGTTGATGATACTCTTCCTCGCGCTTCTGCTCGGGAAGACGAGGATCCTTCGACATCGCAACAACAAGATCCGCGACCTCATTCCCAAAGTTTCGAGTGATACTCTCATAATCCCGAGTCGTATCCTCGATCAAATCGTGCAGTATCGCGGCTGTGAGAATTCGTTCATCATTCACACGAAATTGATGACACAAAATCGTCATCACACGAACCGGGTGGGCGATATAGGGAGTTTTTCCATCTTTCCGCAACTGCCCTGCATGGGCCCTGGCCGCAAAGCTGATCGCCTGATCCAACACGTGACTACTCCTCCTTTAGATGGTAAAGACTCTATTTTAACACCTGCGGGCATTTCATAAAACTCCGTTTTTTAGTGTGAATGGTCTGTCGCTTCGAAAACACGTGAACATATTCATGCTTACAGAAATGAATTCATCGCCGATATGCACCGTTAAACAGATTCATCTTCACTTGAATGCTCGAGGCGGATAATATTCGGGACCGATCTCCTGAAAATTCTGCCGCGGATGGTCCGTACAGGAATATCGTAGCTCGTCGAAGTCTGTCTATTCTGGATATTGTATGACTACTAACCTGCCAAAGCTGAGTCGGCAGGAGGGGCCCAGGCCGGATTTCACGAAAAAGACTGCTACCCGGCTCGATTCAAAATCAAAGACATCGGTTTCATTTCGAACGGAACCTGCAAGCAGATCTTTGCCCGAAGAGTCATCCCCATCACATGGTTCGATGCGTTATTTTGTCGAAGCAATTGTTGTATTGGCGCTGGCGGTCTCTGTGTTTCGGACATTTATCGTCGAAGGCTTCATGATTTCTACCGGTTCGATGGCGCCTCGGATTCGCGGCTATCATTATCGAGTCACCTGCCCAGACTGTCAGTTCAATTTTGCTCATACCGCAACCGAAATTGCTCCTGGGAACGATCCTCAAATAAATCCTGAAGGACATCACCTCACCTGTCCCAACTGTCATTACGACCGTATACTTCTGAGTGGGCAGACAATCAACGAGGGGGATCAAATTCTCGTTGATAAGCAAGCCTACGAATGGCGATCGCCCGAACGCTGGGATGCCATCGTTTTCCGAAACCCTCAACGTCCCACCCAAGCCTACGCCAAACGGATCATCGGACTTCCCGGCGAGACATTGCAAATCCGCGATGGGGATATTTACATCGACGGCGAATTGCAACGAAAAGGCTTGATGGCTCAACGCCAGATGCGAATTCTAGTATCCGACTCCCGCTTCCAACCTCAATTGCAGGATGACAACTGGAGATCCCCCTGGATCATCGCACCCGATGCCTCAGAAGCGAATTGGAAATTCCAGAAAGAGGGATTTGAATTTAATCCTGACATCACTCCGCAAAC
>DOCI01000053.1:22614-23270 GCA_003503535.1 Planctomycetaceae bacterium | reverse complement strand
CTGCGGAATAGCGATTTGAGGGCCACATTGAAAGTTCGACAGAGCAGGGTACGCTGTGCGTATCGCGGTTGCTCTCCGGTGTTCTTTTTGATCCTGAGGGATTGAGTCAGGTTCCTTTCCGCCATATCCTCTTTCTTTTTCGTAGATGCCTTTTGCAACCCAGCGGTGAAAAGAGGATGGAACCCAATCATTGGGACAGTTCACATATCGATGGTTCAGCGGATTCCAATGGGAGCCGCCGGATGTGCCCGGGGATCCACTTCTGCAATGGCATGCTCCCAAAATCTCCTCAGTCAAAAGTCAAACTCCCCTACGCCAAAACTGGCACGGCTTGCTTGTCAATTGCTATTCAAAATCGCCAACTTGAGCGAAATTTTGCTTTTCGCCTCGAAATGAAAACTTTGTAAGAGCTTTGATGGTCCCCGAATTCGGCTGGTCTGATCGGATCGATTGTGCCGATTATCTTGACGGGGGTTCGGGTTGCTATCGAGCAGTTTCTTATCGGGAACGCCTTTTTCCGATCATAACTGGCTGGGCTTAGTAGTTCGTCACTGTTTAAATTTCGGGTAGTAAAAGTTGTAAAGCACGACAGTGGAGTGCGTTACAGTTGTTTTTACGTCCAAAATGAAATCCTGAAAAGGGCTTAGTGGGGATAC
>DOCI01000053.1:18456-22536 GCA_003503535.1 Planctomycetaceae bacterium | reverse complement strand
GTTATCAAACGCTCTGCGGCATCTATTCTATTTCGTATCGGATTGGACCATTGAATATCACTCCTGCGATCGTCGGTACGATTTTCATGGCTACCGGAATGGGTTTGCTCGATGCGGCTGAGCTGAAATCATCTTCCCCCTCTTACGGTGCGACTGAGCAGGCACGAGAAAGCGTCGGCAGACTTCAGACATTTGAAGCGACCGGACAGGAGATGAAAGCGGGGGATTCCGAACGGGACAAGCAGATCGAAAAGATGCTGCCCAACTTTCGCACGATTCGCGGCGGAGACTCTGACCGCAACCTCAAAGAACAAGCCATCAATCGCTTGAATAATGTCCGACTCACTTCTTCCGGGCGTGAATCTGCGAATAAGATGATCGAGGAAATGAGCCTGTATCGTCGGCTTCCAGAGATCCGCTTTGAAATTGATCCAGAAACCTACGACTATTTTATCGCAAACCCGGATCTTGTCGTCGGCATATGGCAGTCGATGGGGATCTCGGCTATCAATCTGAAAGAGAGTGCCAAATACCAGTACGACATGAAAAATGTCGATGGGACAGAGTGCAAAATCTATTACATCAAACGGAGCCAGAACACAAATATCGTGTTCTGTCAGGGCGAATTTCAGAGTCCGTTTCTGAAAACTCCAATCAGCGCCAATGGGTTAGTCTGCATTAATGCCCAGTTTGAAAAGCAGCCGGATGGAACGACTTTTGTACGACACTCTGCGGATGTGTTCGTTTCCTTTCCGAACGTCGCGATCGAAGCAGCCGCCCGATTGATTTCCCCGGTGAGCAATTATATTGCTGACCGAAACTTTCAGGAAATCAGTCTGTTCATGCACTCAATGCACCTCTCGATGACACGACAACCGCGCTGGGTTCAGGATGTCGCAGGCAAATTGAATGGGGTGATGCCGGATCGCGTTGCCGAGTTGAATCGGATCACACTTAAAGTGTATGGAGCCGAGCAGGACCGACTGGCTTTGCAGTTTGATGATCGTGAAGTGCCTCTGCCAATCAAGTAGAGATTTGTATGGCAATAATTCGCTGCCAAAACGTGTAGTAACTTACGCACGATCTATTAATGAAGGAAACGACCGTGCGTGACTGGATGCTGATGTTGATGGCTGGTCTTGCCGCTGCGGTGATTCCGTTTCAAGCCGTTGTGAATGGTCGGCTGGGTCGAGCGTTAGAACATCCGCTTTATGCTGCGTTCTTCTCATTCCTGGGCGGCACAATCGCTTTAACGATTCTCGTGCTGGCAACAACGCCCGGCATCCCCTCCTGGCCAAAAGAAAACCCGACCCCCTGGTTCTACTTTATCGGCGGACTTCTCGGAGTTGTTTTCGTGACCACGATATTAATTGTCACGCCTCAAATCGGGCCTGCCAATGTTCTGGTTGCCACGGTGGTCGGCCAGTTGACGATGGCGATCATCATCGATCATTTCGGGATTCTGGGCGTGCCAATCATCCCGGTCTCACTCCCGCGCCTGCTCGGCGTCCTCATGCTTTTCGGCGGCCTGCTGCTGATCCAGACCCGCTGAAACATCGTGCAGGATTATTCAACATCTAATGTTAACCACCAAGACGCCAAGAGTTTTAAGAACGATAAGGGGTCCTTCGTGGTAATCAATAATTATTGATCTGTGCAATGACAGGCAGGAAGTTCATTCCAAAGCCTGTTGAACTTGCCAGTCATTTCTTAACCCGGAGCCTGAAATCCCATCACCTGGAAGCGGGGCAGGTCGAGTGGTGCTGTAATTTTGACAGTGAGAATCTGATCGTAACCGATCATGATTTTTCGAGCACCCTGGCCATCGGGGGTGTCGCGGTCGAGAAGCAGAATACCAGCGGAGATCATGAAATTGCTGAATTGTATCGATTCGCCTAACTTGTTGACGACAAACCCTTTGCGGGGAATTGTGTCGGGCCAGCTTTCAAATATGTTCCGCCAGTGATTGATCATTTCCATGACTGTTCGACTTTCCTGATAAACTCCATTTATAGCTGATGCAGAACAGTATAGAACTTTGAGAAATCTCGCAATTGAAGTCAGAAAATGATCCGATCACTTTCCGGTTGCTCGAAATTGTTGTGTGCGACATAATCCACTCGCCCCATCCTGTTTCCAGACAGGGAGTTGGGAGTAATCTGAAAAGTTCATGCGACTGAATTCCGTGCCTTATGAATGCGACCACACCCCAATCGGTATCCACTGAGACGAAAGTCGCAAAATCAGCCGACCTGAATGTACAAATTCCCCGGTCGCGATATGTCGTATTTCTAAGCCTGTTTGTTCTCGGCACGTTTTGGGATTTGTATACGAAAGCGACTGTCTTTGAATCTCTCGGTTATCCCGGAGGGATCTCTCTCTGGACGCAGAGTTTCTTGAATTCGTGGGTTCAGTTTCGTTTTTATACAAGTTTCAATGAAGGCGCTCTCTGGGGCATGGGGCAGGGCTATTCGGCGATGTTTGCCATTCTTTCGATTGGAGCGGGCATTGGAATTCTGTGCTGGCTGTTCTGGTTTCGAGCCGCCAAAAGTCTGTGGCTGACGATCACTTTGGGACTCGTCATGGCTGGTACGATGGGAAATCTTTACGACAGGCTCGGCTGGCATGGCTATGAAGTCGCGGGTCGAAAAATGTTTGCAGTCAGAGATTTTCTGGCATTCACCTTCGGAAATTACCATTATCCGATTTTTAATTTTGCCGACGTCTTTCTTGTGACAGGGGCGATCATGCTGGCTTTTTATTCGATATTTCTGGATTTGCCAGAATCGAAGCCGAAAAAGAAATCGGAATCAACAGCGGAGACAACTTAAACTCTTCGCCAATTGATAATGATATGCATACATACTCGCTCAAGCTTCGTGTTTGTCTGGACAAGATTGTCCCTGACTATTCCGAAGGCAACTCGGCGGCTTCGGGGTCGTTGCCTTCTTTGGGGGATTTGAGGGTTTCCATCAGCAGTTCGTACCACTCGAGTGCTGGTTCACGATCTTTGGCGTAACCCCAGGTTTCTGTGATAATTGAGTTAAGAATCTCGGCTTCGCTGCGGATGGCCATTCTTTGAGATTCATTTGTGATAGAAGTCGCAACTCGTTTCATCGCTTTCAGCATCGTGATAATGACGGCGGGATTGTTGGCCGCGAAGATTCGGATTTGATGAAATGCGGTACGAAAAGCATCCTGGAAATCATCCCGTGGGGCATAAAGCCGAACTTGATCTTCATCATCGAAAAACAGAGTCTGCTGCGATTCTCGTTGACACATTCGCGCCAGTGTCGCTCCCAGATAATCAATACAGGACATCGCAGTGTAGGGATCGTTGATGCCTGGCGAGAGTGCACGCAGGGCGATTTCCACCAGCTCCCGAAGAGCACACTCGACATCCTGACGAGGTGTTCGCTGCTTACCCGTCAAGACCATCCCTGACATTTCATTTCGAGTTTCATCTGTCAGTTCGCTTTCATGCATTACCCAGATGACCGGTTCGTGTGTGGTGACGAACTCTCCAGGTTTAGCCGAGAGCCTGAGAAAATAGTTTTTTCGAGCCGCTAAATATGCGAGATCGTGATAGGCAATAGCCTGAACATAGCCTTGTGATCCCACATAAACCGGTTCGCCACCGTCGAACCGCTTGGCATCCCATTCCCTGGATTTGCGTTTGGATTCGGGATCGCTTTCAGGAAAAAGACGTTCGATGCTGCTATCAAGATCCGAAGAGACGTCGCGAATGATCGTCTGCACCTGCATCAGTTCAGCAACGGCATAAATATATCGAATCAACAGGAGTAGACTGACAAGTCCGCTAACCAATCCCAGGAATACGGTACCCGGCATCAGACTGCGGTTACTGTCTGTTAAAGGGATTTGCCACAAGACAAGCAGACAATACAATGTCGAACCCAAAAACGCGCCAAGGGTCCATTGCGTAATTTGTCGTTTGGCAAAAATTCGAACAATCCGGGGGCCAAACTGAGAACTGGCTTGAGCGATCACGAGCATACTCACCGAGAACACAACTCCGGAAACTGCAGATAGAATCCCGATCATCGATTGCATCAAACG
>DOCI01000053.1:11282-18336 GCA_003503535.1 Planctomycetaceae bacterium | reverse complement strand
TTGCATCAAACGGGCATCGGATTCCGGAGAAAGCGTGTAAGGCAGCCATTCTTTAAGAACACTGCTGGAACTCATCTCGAGTCCGGGAAATAGGAATCCGGCGACAATCCCTACCAGAAGCATGAATGCGGGTACGACGCCAAAATTCGATTTCATCGAATCCCATAGATACGTAATCCAAGTCCACATTCTGCCGTCGTTCCTTATTGAATTCTGCTAAAAGTCGTTATTCATATTGAGTTTATGACAGATGTGGCAGAACACCACAGCGAACGAAAAGAAATTTGGACAATGCAAATGTCATTGCCCGAATGTTGAAAAATTAACGGGCGGTTGATGCTCAACCTGATCGTTTTTCACCAATGAGTGTCCAGTGTCGATCACTCGTTTGAGTGACATTCGCCTGCAGGTCGGAAATCTGCTCGAGCATCGATTCCACTTCTGAAATCGTCAAAGCGGCATGGAGTGACTGGCGGAGGAGTTGCTGCTGGAAATCGGTATCGTGTGCGGCGTGGAACTGGACAAGGTTTTCGACTTCTGAGACAGAATCGGGGCGAAGTAAATCGCGAACAAACATCTGGCCACCGGATCGTAGCAGGCGAGTCGCCTCGACGAAAAATTTTTGAGGTTCAGGAATATGATGGACAATGCTGTTCGACATCAAAACGTCATAAGAAACTGGTAAAAAACAGGTCGCCGTTGCGTCTGCCGCTTGAAACTGAATACGATCTTCCAGGCCATATTTTAGGACATGCCCACGGGCTGTTTCAATCATCTGCTCTGAGAGATCTACTCCCAGGATTGTTCCTTCAGCACATTGCCGGACAAATTCGAGGGGAATCAGGCCTGTACCAGTACCGAGATCGAGAATTCGAGAATCAGCCTGAATTTCGATGGCAGCGAGCAGGTCTTCGATGAATTTCTGGTTCACCTGACTGTGATCCATTGTGTCATAAGCTTGCACTTCCTCGGCAGTACTCATGACTTCCGGTTCAAGCGTTCGGGGGAGCATGGAGAAAAATCCTCAGGACGAGTCAATGGAGATTTGATGAATTTTTAGGAAAACGATCTGGATTCTTTGCGGCAATTCTTGATAGGATCAGAAATTCACTCAGTAGATTGCGAATAAGGATATCTCGCAGCTCTCTATTTTTACAGTCTTATCGCTGATTTTAAATGAACGTCCGTCAAGTCTCTGGAAATGATGTGACGTGAATTTTCAGGCCAAACAGGGAAGTGCGGTGCCGAAATGGAAGCCGATGTCGTCATTATTGGCGGTGGAATTGCTGGTCTTTGGACACTGGATGAATTGCTTCGCCATGGAGTGCGTGCCCTCCTGCTGGAAAATCGTGCGCTGGGTTTTGGGCAGACGATTAGCTCTCAGGGCATTATTCATGGTGGCCTCAAATATTCACTCAAAGGTGTTTTAACGGCTTCTGCGGATGAAATTCGTGAGATGCCGCTCGTCTGGCGAGAATGTCTCTCAGGTCAGCGAGAACCAAATCTTTCGAAAACGGATGTGCGGAGTCATTGCTGCTATTTGTGGCAAACGCGGGCACTCTCCTCTCAGGCCGGCATGCTGGGAGCTCAGTTGAACCTGCGGATCAAACCAAAGAATATTCCCGATCATCATCGACCGGAAATCCTTCGCGACACTCCCGGGCATGTTTATCAGCTGGACGAACAGGTTCTTTCGCCAAGATCGTTGCTGAATTCGTTTCGCAGTCGTCTCTCGCCTTATCTTTTGCAGGTCGATGAAACCGATGGCGTGCAACTTCGGGTTGAAAAAACGGGAGCGATCTCTGCGATAACGATTCGGCATGACAATCGCGAAGAGACGATTACCTGCCGGGCAGTCATGATGTCAGCCGGAGTCAGCAATGCACTGCTGAGCGAACAATCTGGTCGAAAGCAGTCGATGCAGTTACGTCCGTTGCATATGGCGATGGTGAAAGGTCCGCTGCCGATGTTCCAGGGGCATTGTATCGATGGTGCAAAAACCCGGATGACGATCACATCGGAATATCTGGAAGACGGGGAAACGGTTTGGCAACTGGGAGGCAACATTGCCGAACAGGGAACGGGGCAGACCTCAGAAGATTTGATCCGGTTCGCGGCTCGGGAATTGAACCAGATTTTGCCAGCATTGGATCTCTCGAATCTGGAATTTGCCACGTATCTTATTGATCGGGCAGAGCGGAAAGTTAAGCTGGGGATGCGACCGGATACGCCTCAAATATTGAAGCACAAAAATATTTTGACCTGCTGGCCGACCAAACTGGCATTTGCCCCGCGTGTGGCTGAACGAATTCAAAAGTTGATACAGAAAGAGTTTGGGATCGAGAAGCACTCAGAAGAATGGGATTTAGCCCCGCTTTCCGAGTGGAAAACGCCGGACGTAGCCGCTCCCCCATGGTCAAGAGCAGAAGTTTGGTACGACGCTCAGGGGCAGAGTCTTTCCGCATCAGGGACTCAAACACCATTCAAGCAAGCCAGTTAGTCGGTTCTATCAAATTGCGTCCTGTAATTTCTGTCGGTCTGCCAGGGATTGGAAATCATAAGGAATGGAATCATGCAAAGCATAACTTTGGGCAAAACAGGTCTGAAGATCACTCCGGTCAGCTTTGGAGCCTTCAAGCTCGGACGCAATCAGGGCATCAAATATCCAAAAAGCTACGATTTGCCGAGTGATGCCGAGACCGAGCGAATCCTCAATCGCGTTCTTGACATGGGAGTCGGACTGATTGACACGGCTCCCGCTTATGGACTCAGTGAGGAACGGATTGGGCAGTTTGTCAGCCACCGTCGGGATGAATTTTGCCTGTCGACGAAGACGGGTGAGACTTTTCTGAATGGCGAATCGCACTATGATTATTCTGCAGAAGGGACACGCCTGAGTGTTGAACGAAGTTTAAAAAGGTTGCGGACACAGGTCCTGGACCTGGTGTTGGTTCACTCGAATGGGCGCGATGTCTGCATTCAGGAGCAAACCGATGTCGTGCCGACTTTGCAACGACTCAAAGAGCAGGGGAAAATCCGTGCCATCGGTTTTTCCGGAAAGCAGGTCACAGGTGCTCAGTTGGCACTCCATTGGGCGGATGTACTGATGATCGAATATCACATCGGCGATTCGAGTCACTCTCAAATTATTGAGGAGGCTCAATCCCGGGGGATTGGTGTGCTCGTAAAAAAAGGGCTGGCTTCCGGACATCTGGCTGCCCAGGAAGCGATCCGGTTTGTACTCGGAAATCGCTTTGTCGACAGTATGGTAATTGGTGGCATCAATACCGATCATCTCGCTGCAAATTGCCATGTCGCCAATGGACTTTTCGGGCAATATGCGGCTTGAATCGCGACCATTTTCACTAGTGTTCGGTTTGCCACTTCGCGTGAAAAATCTTCCAGAATCTTCCAGAAAACAGCGATTATTTACTGTTAGAAATTCTGATTTTCTGTGTATAGTATCCATCAGGAAGAGCTGATCTTAAAAAAGCGGCTCGCTTGATCTCAACCTTGTTCAGCGAGAAGATTCTCTTTTCGCAACTGGTAGGCTCACTATTACAGCAGGAATTTATGGAAATGATGCGCAGGACGAATGTCTTAATGGCATGCATAGTGGCAGGGCTCGTACTTGGAATGATGCCGATATCGGCTCAAGCTCAGAAAAAACCAAAAGAAGAGATTCCTGTCCCGAAGCGACCGATTAAAATCGCACCGGTCGATGATTCTCTGGAAATGCAGATCAAGCGATCAGCAGCCATCATCGACATGCTTGTCGAAACGAATTACAAAAAGCAGAATGTCCGTCCTAATCCGATGGCCTCTGATGAAGTCTTTCTGCGAAGAGTGTATCTGGATATCACCGGTACGATTCCCGACTATAAAAAGTCGCGCGCTTTCATTCGTTCTCGCTCGGCTGACAAACGGACGCGAATGATTGATGATCTGCTTGAAGACGAAGGCTACGCCAGCCATCTCTACAACTACTTTGCCGATTTATTGCGCGTGAACGATCGCGTTTCCAACAATGTGCCCGGCGAGCCTTATGCCGAGTGGGTCAAACGTTGCTGTGAAGAGAACAAGCACTACGACGATTTTGTGTATGAGATGCTGACCGCAGAAGGGAAAATCTACGAGAACCCGGCTGCTGGTTATATTCTGCGTGACTCCGGCATGCCGCTTGATGCGATGAATAACACGGTTCGCATATTCCTGGGAACCCAGGTTGGTTGTGCCCAGTGTCACGATCATCCCTTCGATAAGTGGAAGCAAAAAGAGTTCTACGAGATGGCGGCTTTCACCTACGGTGTGAATACGCGAATCAGCACGAACGATAAAATGTTTGGCGGCGGGAATGTCGTCAATCGGATGCGTGAAGAACTTAAAACGATTGATGAAAAGTACGATGGTGGCGGGAAATACAATCGCTTTCTGATTGCGAATCTGATTTCTGTGGGCGACCAAAATCGTACACTCGTGTTACCGCACGATTATCAGTACGACGATGCCAAGCCCAAAGAAAAAGTCGTACTACGTACGATTTTCGATCCTCAACCGATTGCCAAACCGGGTGATACACCGCGTATTACACTCGCCAAATGGATGATCTCTCCAGAGAATCCCCGATTTACCAAAACAATTGCCAATCGGATGTGGAAGCGAGCGTTCGGGATTGGGCTCATTGAACCCGAAGATGACATGCACGATGATACCGTTGCTTCCAACCCGGAACTGATGGACTTCCTCATCAGTGAAATGAAGCGTCTGGATTATGATCTCAAGGAATTCATGCGGATCATTTACAACACGAAAGTCTATCAACGCGAATCGACTCATTCCGAGTACGATCCGAGTGTTGCGTATCACTTCCCTGGACCCGTGTTGCGACGGATGACTCCCGAACAGGTCTGGGATTCCTTTATCACCCTGGCTGCCAAAGATCCCGAAGAATATCAGCGCGAACCAGCTGCGATTGAAGCGAATTTAATTAATGTCGATCTCTCCAAAGTGACTGCACAGGAGATTTACGATCGCGATGTCGAACTGCGCCGGGTGTCCGGCTACAAGTTCCGTAACGCGCGGGATAAAGTCTACAAGTATGAGGGTTTATTGCTGGTACGAGCCAGCGAATTGCCTCAGCCGGTTCCGCCAGGGCATTTCCTGCGACAGTTCGGTCAATCGGACCGGGAAGTGATTCAGGGGAACTTTGATGCCGGTTCAGTCCCTCAGGTTCTGCAGATGTTCAATGGGCCGCTCACTCACATGCTGCTGGCGCCGGCTTCGTATCTTCACTATAACGTCGTGAATGCCCGGACTCCAAGCGATCGTATTGATACGGTCTTCCTCAGCATTTTGAACCGGTTCCCCACAGATGAAGAACGGCTCGTTGCTGAAGACGAAATCAAAACCAATGGCCCCGCCGGTTACGGCAACGTCATCTGGGCATTGGTGAATACACGCGAGTTTTTGTTCGTTCAATAAAACAGCGAAACAGCCTGCCTTGATTTGAAGGCAGGCTGATTTCTCTCTTCCCATACACACTCTCATTGAGTTTAAGGATTACTAAGATGCTCAAAGATCTCATTTCATCGACGAGCGAACCGAATCGCCGTCAGTTTATGGAATACGCCGCCAAAGCCTGCCTCGGTGTGACTGCGTTTCCACTGCTCTCTCAGTCCGTCGTTTATGCGGCTCCCGATACCGCCAAAGCCAAGAATGTCATTTACCTGTTCATGTCGGGAGCGATGACCCATATCGACTCCTTCGACCTGAAACCTGGTCGTGAAGTTCAGGGCGAAACAACCGGAATCAGTACCAAAGTTCCCGGTATGAAATTCGGTAACAACCTCCCGGGACTGGCGACTCAAGCTGATAAACTGGCCGTCATCAATTCGCTGTACACAGAAACGGGCGACCACGAAGGAGCCCGCTATCTGATGCGTACCAGCTACAAGCAGATCAGCACCATTCGTCATCCTCACATGGGTGCAATGGCAACCGAACTGCTCGGACGTCGCAACAAAATGCTGCCCGATAATGTCATTATCAATGGCGAAGCCCGTCATCCGGCCAACGGATACCTTGATCCTGCGACCAGCCCTCTCCCGGTTGGCGATCCACTGCGAGGTCTGGAAAACACCAAGGCTCCTGAATACCTTAAAGAAGATTCCTTCAAACGTCGCATGAATTTGATTTCCAAGTTCGATAAGAACTTTCAAGCGAACTACAAGCAAACTAAAGTCGACGCCTACAACGATTTTTACTCACAGGCAGAGACCCTCGTCTCCAGTGAAGATCTGAAAGTCTTTGACCTTTCTGATGAGAAGCAGGAACTCCGCGACGAATACGGCATGGATCGATTCGGTCAGGGCTGTCTGCTCGCACGTCGTCTGGTCGAAAAGAATGTCCGCTTCGTCGAAGTCACCACCGGTGGCTGGGACATGCACACCGATATTTATGAACGACTTCCAGATCGACTGGGCAATGTCGACAAAGCGATGACCGCGCTGTTGAAAGACCTCGATTCCCGCGGTCTGCTCAAAGATACGATGGTCGTGCTGACCACCGAATTCGGTCGATCACCAAAAATCAATCAGAACGCAGGCCGCGACCATCACCCCGCTGCCTTCTCCAGTGTGATGGCTGGCGCCGGTGTCAAAGGCGGACAGGTTTACGGAGCCTCCGATGAAGACGGCAAATATGCGGTTGACAATCCGGTCGCCGTCGAAGACTTCAACGCCACCATCGCCTCCGCAATGGGCATGGACCTGAGCAAAGAAATCATCGCTCCTAACGGACGCCCCTTCCGCGTCGCCCACGATGGAGCCCCGGTGAATGAGTTGTTGAGCTAAACCTTTGCTGTGAAATGAACAGGGGGATTCCTTTTCGCGTGAAGAGGGATCCCCTTTTTTGATTCATCGTGAGTAACCTGGAGATTGCACTTTCATTTGATGTGTAGCACAAGTTGTTGCAAAGCCAGCAGCGGATTTCCTGAAACATCTTGAAAAGCACATCTGGGTGGCGGGGGCGCTCCGCTTCAGCGGAAGCCCCCGGA
>DOCI01000053.1:2430-11209 GCA_003503535.1 Planctomycetaceae bacterium | reverse complement strand
CTTCGAGAGCGTCCCTGCTGGACGTTGCTACGATTCTTTGAATATGCTTATGCAGGACCGTCCACAATTCCAACTCCCAGCCAGGAGAGACCATGACATCGAAAATCAGCCGTCGCACGTTTATTCAGCACTCTACAATTGCCGCTCTTGGTTCGGGGCTCATCTCGACTGCTGCCGCAGCTGCCTCTAATGTCAATCGAATGCGATTTGGACTGGTCACCTACCTCTGGGGACAGGATCTGGATTTACCAACATTGCTGGATACGTGTGAGAAATCCGGTATTCGTGGAGTTGAACTTCGCACGGAGCATAAACATGGTGTCGAACCGAGCCTCTCTTCTCATGAACGGAGCGAGGTGAAAAAACGCTTTGCCGATAGTCCCGTCACATTAGTCGGCTACGGCTCCACTGCTCAGTTTCATGAATCGGATCCGGCAAAAGTCAAAGCCAATATCGAACTGACCAAACAGTATGTCCAACTGATGCACGATTGCGGAGGCAGCGGTGTCAAAGTGAAGCCGAATGGATTTTCACCCGATGTCTCTCACGAGAAAACCATCGAACAGATTGGTCAGTCTCTGAATATCGTCGCCCGCTACGCAGCCGATTTCGGTCAGCAAATACGCGTCGAAGCCCACGGTCGCGGCACCCAGGAACTCGATGTCATGCAGGCAATATTTGAGGTCGCAGATCACAAAAATGCAACGGTGTGCTGGAACTGCAACACGGTCGATACCAACGGCCAGGGTCTGGAACACAACTTCAATCGGGTTAAGAATCGCCCTGGTGCGACAGTCCATGTGCATGAACTGGGAGCCGGCAGTTATCCGTACCAGGAGTTAATCAATCTGCTCAAAGGCATCGACTATCAAGGCTGGATCCTCCTCGAAGCCGGCGGCAACCCCGATGACAAAGTCGCCGCTCTGACGGAACAACGCGCACTCTTCAAAAAGATGATTCGCTGAATCTACTGTGTGTGCTACTGGATTTGCCAGTGCCCCTTGAGTGATGATTAGTCGTCAGTGGCATCTGGTGAGGTCGCGCCAATGGTTCACATTTTTGTGTGGCCCAGAAACTCAGCCTCGAACTCTGAGAACTCCTGCTCGGAAAGGTGATAGCGAAATGCCTCGCGCAAACTGGCGAACTCCTCTCGGGTAAGCCATCGTGGAAGCTCGCGGCGAATCCCGGAGTGCCGTGGTAAATGTTCGTAAAACGCACAGACTGCTGCCGTCCCTGCATCGGAAAGGTAGTTCCCCTGACCAGGAGACTGCATACACCAGCGTGCATACTCGAAGAAGCGACGAATCAAATTCTCATCGCTGACTCGCTCGAATTCTGAATTTAATTCGATCCATAAAGCCATCGGAGTGTCCGCAGTCTCAATAAGACCGCGATACTCGGGCAGCTTTTCCAGTGCGATGCGTTTCCATGCGCTCATGATTTGCGAAATTCTGTAGAACACATTTTCTAATGATGGCGGGTGACTCCGAGGGAGTTTTCAGGTGAAGCCACATCGATACATGCTTGCCTTGCTTCGCGATGCAAGGATAGAGCCGAAGCCTCCTATGGGCTTCTTCTTCACAGAGAGTGGTATAGACTGGGGCATTCGAGATTCAAAATGTGTAACGATTTAAATTGATCGTGTGGTATCGAACACCAGTTAATCGCTCCAATTCGTCGAGCACTTCATGTTCATTTGTTCGTGAAATGGTACTACGGAGTACGACTTTTCCGTTATCATCGTCAAAGCATGCAGGGTCGTATATCGCAGCTCCCATCTTGATAGCAAGTTGTGATTTACGCAGAACATCACAGGAAGAGGAGAATTCATTGAGGCAAAGCTGGACTTCATCATTTTCGACTATTAGTAAGCCATCGACACTAGGTGACGAGAACGAGAAGCTGTTGTGAAAGTACACACAGTTTTGGCCAACACCGTTTCCTGTGGGTGGAATCACATCTTGAAGCCCATAAAACGTATAGAGGGAGCGTCGCACAAACATGTCTGCGTTCGGTCCAGTAAACAATAGGAATATCAATCTTAGTGCATCATCTTTAGCGGGAGTGGCATTTAATTGTATTCGGCCATCTTTTAGAATGCCGTCGATTCGATTCGATATTGTATGCGGTTCACGAGTGACCTTTCGGTCGGAACTTGGGTATGAGTTTTCAAGTAGAGTTAATTGCGAGCCCGTGTCAAGTTTCTCTTTCACCTCCACAATGTATTGTTGGTCGACATCATCAACTTTGAGGTCAGCGCGTTTCTCTCGTGCTTCTGGAATATCCTCAACATGAAAACCGAGTTTCTCGAAGAAATGGCAAGCGATCTGTTTTGCGTGTTCCATGTGAATTTTCCGATTAGTTCTTAATATGACTTTAAGTTTGTTTAGAGTTCACTAAGCGGGAAAACTAAATATATAATTGGTGAGCACTAATGTGATGTAAACATTAATTATTATAATGCACTTGCATGTCAACGACTGTCAATCAATAGAAGGTAGTAATCACCTGCAATCACCACGCCCATCACTTCGTTCTGGGTCGTGCCACCCTCAACTCTCAACCCATTCCCGACTTGCCATTCCTCGCCTTACTCCTTACGGTTTCCATCTTAGAAATTTAAGCACACATAAATCGACCAAGGATTCTTCGATGTTGCCTCGCCCAGAAGCCGATTCGGCTGTTTTGCTACTGATCCGTCACGGTGCGACCGAGGCGAATTTGAGACGGCCTTATATTTTGCAGGGGCGGACGCTGAATGGGCCGTTGAGTGAGACCGGGGTTGAGCAGGTGACGAAAGCTCGCGATTTTCTGAAAGATTTTCCGATTGATGCCTGCTACGCCAGTCCGATGGTGCGGGCACGGCAGTCTGCGGAAATTATTGCGGAGCCGCATGGGCATGAGGTGCAGTCGCTCGAAGAGATTATCTAAGTGCACGTCGGCGACTGGGAATCGAAATCGTGGGATATCATTATGCAGGAAGATCCCGAACTCTATCAGCAGTTCATGAACAACCCGGCGACTATTCCGTATAAAAATGGGGAATCGTATCACGATGTCCAGCAGCGGATTGTCCCGGCTTTCAAAAAACTGGCCGAGGAAAATCTGGGGCGGATGATTACAGTTGTGGCTCACAATGTTGTCAACCGCACTTTACTGGCCAATCTGCTCGACCTGGATCTGAAATACGCCAAAGATCTCAAGCAGAACAATGCCTGCGTGAATGTGCTGAAGTATTCTGAAGGGAAGCTCAAGGTGGTGACGATGAATGGGGTGTTTCATCTGGGGGAAGTTTGAGAAAAAAGGCGAGCCGTGCCAGTCATGGCACGGGTGGGTTCAGTTCATCTCCGACATATTCTTGCAAACATCGCTCAATGATCGTGAGAAAACCCGAGTCATGACTGACTCGGCTCGCCTGAGTTCGAATTGAATTCGCTATTGAGTCCTGAATTCCCCAGCGTAGAATAAAACCACGCACCATTGCTGATCACAAGAAAGAATGGCCTATTGTAGTCGGTGCCTGGATGGGAATAGAAGCTAAGATGAATTCGACACCGACTTTGACAAAAAAAGGCTGGCAGGATGTGAAGGATCGCTTTGCGGATCTGTCGTCCGGCAATTCGAAAGTCTCCAGTCTGCTCTCGCAGGACCAGGAAAAAGTTCTGCAGACGATTGGTCAGATGGAGTACTGGCTCGACGACAAATTTCGTCTCCCCGGCACCTCGATTCGCTTCGGCTGGGATACCATTATTGGCCTGGTTCCAGGAGTTGGTGATGCTGTCACCGCTGCACTTGCGATGTACCTTGTCTGGAACGCCCGCCGTTTGAACATTGGTCGCTGGACTCAATTCCGTATGATCAGCAATATTCTTTTCGATACCGTTCTGGGAGCCGTTCCGCTTGTTGGCGATCTGTTCGATGTCGCTTTCCGTGCGAATCGGAAGAACCTCAAGCTGATTATGAAAGAGCTCGACAAACGCAAATCGAAGAACGCCTGACAAAATCTTAACTCAAGCGTCGGAGAAATGTTTGCGCTCCTTCTCTTATGGGTAGCGGGTTTCTCTCCCTCACCCTGAGGGAGGGGGACTATTTTCTGGCATTGGTTTTATTTGCATTTCTTCGCTGATTCGAGCCGATTTCGAAAATCCTTGCATATTCCCGATGAATCCATCGAGGATTTTATAGTTTGCTGAGGTAATAAGCTGTCATCAAGCAGTAAATCACCATGTGGAAGATCGCAGGCTTTTTTCATGGATACTGTTACGAAAATCTCTTAAGATGACGTTGCAGTCGTTCCGCAAATAGAAATCTGAATGTGGGCAAGGCCGATTTTGTTCGCAAATCAATAAGAGGGGAAAGCCGATGGCTGGCTTGAAAGTTCCGTGTCCCAAGTGTCAATCTGTTCTGAAACTGAAAGACCGCAGTCTGCTTGGGAAAACAGGGAAATGTCCCAAATGTGGACATCGATTCGTCCTGACAGAACCTCAACCTAAGCCGGAACAACCCAAACCGATTCAAATTGAACTGGTCGAAGATCAACCGGCCTCTGAGCCTGCGCCGCAACAGCCAGCAGCTGGCAAGAATCCAACTTGGCTTCCAGATGCTTCGCCTACTCCTCAGCCAACTCAAGAAGAGGTAAATCCGCTCGGCAGTTTATTTTCCGAACAGCCACCTGCTGCGGCTGGGAGTGACAATCCGCTGGGATTCCTGCAGGAAGAATCGCCACCGGCTCTGACAACTCCCGTCCTGGATTTTGGGAACGATGCCCCAGCCGATTCTTCTCCCGTGATTGCAGCAACCTCCGCTCCTGATTCAGAACCAGTCACAACATCGAGCAGAAGAAAAAAACGCCGTCGCCGCAGTTCCGGGGGCTGGATCACGATGGTGGTGATGCTGCTGGTTGTCGGCGGAGGTGCATATTTTATCTATCAGCAGATGCAGCCCGGCCAAAGTGGACTGGTTCAGGTCGTCACGACTCCAGAGACTCCTGCGACACCAACAACTCCGAGAACCAATGTGCCTCCAACACGGGCGAATGTTCCGCCTCCGGTGGCACAGGAGAAAAAATCGAGTGGCCGACCGATTCAACTGTTACACCTCCCTGCCGGTGTGAGAATTGCGATCAATCTTCGTCCAGCCAAGTTGTGGAGTCAACAGCCGCGACTGGCTGAGTTCCGTGCGTCACTCGGGCCACTGGGAACCTGGTTGGAAACACAGCTGAAGGAATTCACGAAGCAGCCACCGGAAGAGATAGAAGAAGTTCTCGTAGGCATTATTCTCGGACCACGTGGCACTCCGCCGGAATATGCAGCTGTCATTCATCTGAAAGAGGCGAAACCGAAGGCAGATTTGCTCACGACCTATTCCGGCACGCCCTACGAAGAATTCAATACGAATATTCAAGTCATTGATGGCCGTGCCTATCAGATTATTGATGACAAAACGATTTCGTTCTGCCCGGAAAAATATGTCGATGACATGCTGACGTTCGCCAAGTCTCCCGCAATCACGGCGAATCAAATCGAAGAAATCCTGACCGCGACTGACCGTGATAAATTATTTACGGTTGCCTTCGACCCGATGGATCTCGATCAGCATCTCGAGACACTCTTTCCACAGACGGCTCAAATGGCGATTGAAAAAGCGATCCGCTGGTTAGGCGATGATGCCGCGGCTGCGACCTGGAGCCTGAATGTTGGCGAAGATTTCCAGACTGATCTGGCAATTCTCGGACAAACAACCTCCAAGCCGACAATGCTGAAAACAAAATATCAGGATCGATTGAACGCCGTTCCGGAATTGCTGCTCACTTCAATTCAGAAGATGGAACCTCAACGCTCCGGCTATCGTAAAATCATCGGTCGCTTCCCGGCTATGCTCAAGGTTTTATCGATGACGACAGGGTTTGGCGTTGATGGACAGTTCGTCAAGCTTGCAACTCTGCTGCCTGCGAAGGCTGGCCCAAATCTGACACTGGGCACATTGCTGGCCTGGGATGAATCGACTCGAACTGACTTCAACGCGGTAGCAGTCAGGGTCCCTGTCGTCGAAGAAAAACCGAAGACCTTTGCCGAGAAACTGGCCACCAAAATGGATGTCGACTTCCGCCGCACCCCTCTTCAGGAAGCAATTGCCTATATTGCTGAGGAATCGAAAATCTATACGGAAATCGATGGCGATGCATTGAAACTGGCGGGTTTCACGAAGAACATGCCGCAAACTCATAAAGCAGAAGATCTGAATACGATTGAAGCTCTGTACACAATCATACAGAAATACGAAGCCGAATCGGATCCGCTGGTTGTGATCGTTTCCGAGAAAGATCAGCGAATAATCATCATGACGGCTTCAGTTGCCAAAAAGCAGGGACTGGAACCGTACGATTTCAGCAAATTGAAAAAGCCTTAATCTCGAAGATTCCCATTCGCTGTGAATTGGAATTCTCATTGAATACGCAATGAATCAATACAAGTACTTCGTGCTTGTAAAAAGGGCCAACGAAAGCAGCCGGTCGACTCAAGAGTCGAACCGGCTGTGCAACGTAGGAGTTTCTGCTGAGATTATTCGAACTCATTATTCTGCAATGACCTTCGTCGTTCTGCAGGAGCAAACAGGGCGACCTCAGTCTCCAGACGCCCATGCGACTGCCCCCGGTCAAGCAGAATGCTTGTTAGTGGCAACCGCCTCCGCGGCAGCTTCGGCAACTGTTGCAGCTACGGCATGAGCGACAGCTTCGACAGCTACGGCAAGAACTGCAGCAGCGGCCCTGTGGGGCTTGCTTGTCTGATCGCAATTTGCTGACTTCTTTGACCAGTTTGGTTCCGGATGTCTTTGAGAAAGTGTTCATCGTGCTTTCGCTTTCGTCTTGTAAGGCTGAGTTATGTTTTTTGTTTGATTCCCGTTTGGGTGATACTCTTACAGCGAAAATCGAGGCGGGGAGGGGACAAGGTTTTTTGAAAGCGGAATGGGAAAGCGGAAAGCCGGTGAGGGGGCCGTTCATTCGAAAATCAACTTTGAATTAATGTGCACTATCTGTTCCGGCTGTTTTCCTTACAGGATGATCGTCGCATGTATTTACAGAGAAGTGGTTTACGGAGCGTGAGGTGTTTTTGCGAGATCCGTCTCTTCTCCAAAAAACTGATCTCGCCAGACTCTTCCGGGTTTTGTTAACATCCTGTTCAGGTGAGGGCTCCGCCGGGAGTGATCTCACGTTCAGAAAATGGATTTTCTGATCTCAAATCATATTTGATGTGCGGCAAGGATGTTGTTCTCTCCCCATGTTGACCACGTTTGAACGCCAACTGTTCCGTCAGTTTCTGATGGTCAATGCGATCTACCTTTGCGTGATTCTGGGATTGTTTACGGTCATCGATCTGTTCGATAACGTGGACGATTTTGTGAATCATACCGAAGGGGGAATGCTGCAGATTGCGCTGGCGGTAGGCTCTTATTACGGGCATGTCGGCCTCTTTATTTTCGATTCCGCAGCCATCCCGATGATTTCCATGTCCGGGCTGACCGTTCTCTTACTGCTCAAGCGACGTGGCCAGCTCAAGCCGTTTCTTTCAGCTGGAATTCCCACTTATCGCGTCCTGGCACCCGCATTGTTGTTGGGAGCCGGGGTGATGGTCGGCCTGAAAATGGTCAATCGCGAGGTGTTTCTCGGCAGTGCCGTTCATCATCTGCATGCTCAACGGGGATCTTCCACCGATACGCTGCAGATTATTGCGCCACGATACGATCACGCTTCGCAAATCCTGATCGATGGCTGGGCCGTGTTTCCGGAATCGAACCGGGTTGAACAAGCCGCGTTTGTGCTTCCGCCGGAAATAGCCGGGCAGGACATGGTCTGTCTGAAAGCGGCTCAAGCTGAGTTCTATCCGAAACAGGGCAAGCGCCCCTCTGGCTGGCTATTACGAAGTGCCGATCCGCCACTCTCCGAAATTCCGTTAACGGATCTCGGTAAAACGTATGTCCTCCGCTCGAAGCAGGAAGAGAACATTTTCGTTGTCAGCGATGTCACACCCGACCTCATCTACAAAGCCAAGGAATCGAGCGGGTTCCTCAGCACGCCCCAACTCATTGACCGGATCAATTCCCCGGCCATCGACAACAATACCGCTCGCGATCTCGAATTCAATTTTCATGTCCGACTACTCGAACCGTTCCTGACGGGCTTGATGATCTGTATTGCAATTCCGGTCATTTTGCAGAAAGAGAGCCGGGGCATGATCGTCAATGCGGGCGAGTGCGGTTTCTGGCTATTCACCATAATTGGCAGTACTTATGCCGTCCGTTTTCTACCTGCTCTGCAAGTGGCAGAGCCTGTCCAGGCGGCATGGATACCAATATTTTTCGCCACACCATTAACCGTCTGGATGCTCGAACGCGTCGAGACGTAATTTTCACCGACGTATCCTTCACATACTATCTTTTCTAACCCAACCGAATATCATGATGACCTCTTCATCGAATCCAACTCCGTCCAGCAATGCACTCCGACAACAGATCGAGAAGTGGAAGTTCTCCATTGCTCAAAGTCCTGTTATCTGGTTGATTGGTGGACTGCTGGCGGTCCGGCTGCTGTTCATTCTATTTTCACCGGTCGATCTGATCGCCGATGAATCCTATTACTGGGATTGGTCGCGGCGTCTCGATTACGGCTATTACAGCAAGCCACCGATGATCGCCTGGGTGAATTGGCTTTCCACATCGTTGCTCGGCAATAATGAGTTTGCCGTCCGATTACCGGCTGCCTTGCTGGGAACTTTGGGGCTCT
>DOCI01000053.1:1955-2347 GCA_003503535.1 Planctomycetaceae bacterium | reverse complement strand
CGAACTTTGGGGCTGGTGTTCGTGTATCAACTGGGAGCCCGAATGTTTTCGCATCGGGTGGGGCTCGTCTCGATGATTCTACTGGCGTTGACTCCCGGTCAAACGGCTCTCAGCTTTCTGATGACGATCGATGCTCCGTTCCTGTTCTTCTGGGCTGGCTCGCTGTATGGCTTCTGGATGCTCACCTCGACCGAACAAACCGGCTGGAAATGGCCTGTTTTTACAGCCATGATGATCGGCCTGGGGATTCTCTCCAAGCAGACAATGCTTGGCTTTTTCCCGCTGGCAGGGCTGTTTTTACTGATCACACCCGAGCGTCGAGCCCTGTGGGGATCGGCCCGTGTCTGGTTGACAGCTCTGGCATCGCTCGCGTTTTTGACGCCTGTGATCCT
>DOCI01000053.1:0-1895 GCA_003503535.1 Planctomycetaceae bacterium | reverse complement strand
CAGCACGACTGGATCACCCTCGAACATACCGCCTCTCACTTTTCCGAAAACTCGACGACCTGGATGACACAATTCGCACGCTTCGGCGAGTTCTTTCTGGGGCAGATCGGCGTTGTCAATCCTGTCCTCTGGTTCGCGATTGCGTTCACATTGATCGCAGCTGTCCGGCAGTTCCCGAAATTGACGGCAGCTGAGCGATATCTGCTCTGCTTTTCCGGCGTGCCACTTGTTGCAATTTTCGCTTTGAGTGCCACACGAAGACTCGAACCGAACTGGCCTGCGGCCTGCTATCCCGCGGGCGTAATTCTCACCACGGCTGTCTTCTTCGGTCGCTCGACACTGACGAACGTCTTCCGGAATCGGGATGTGATTTTCGCACGCTCCTGGAAAACAGGGCTCGTTTGCACATTAATCACCTATGCCGCGATTACGATTGTGCCGAACTCTCCGCTAGCCGGAAGTCCGGTCGATATCACCTGCCGGCTGCGAGGCTGGAAACAACTCGCACACGAGTTTGACGAACTGACAAAAAACGAGCCAGCCCTCAAACGAAGTAAAAACCCGCTCATCATTTCGACAGCCGGCCGAGACATCACCAGTGCTCTCGCCTTCTACCTGCCGAAGAATCCGCTCATTCCCCACTGGTCTCAAGACGATGCCGGTGTGCTTTGTCAGTATGATCTGTGGGACAAACCGAACCTGAAGGCCCGCACGGATGCAATTGTCATCACTCAAGTGGACCCGAAACTCCCGAATTCTCTGAATAATTCGTTTTCTACCTGGACATCTCTGGGAACCATTGAAGTTGAACTGGGCGGAGGCCGAAAACGAGAGTATGAGGTGTATCGCACTTCGCATGCGCCTCTTCCAGAATCCACTCGGGTTGAAAACGTGGCTGCCAAGCCGCAGACGAAAGTTGTTCAATAAAACCCTTCATCCGTATGACCTATCTCATCAATACACATCGACAATGAATACAGAATTCCTGCGGACATACGGCCGGGCCTCGCGAGTGATTCACACTCGTTTTCCAATCATTATCCCGATGATTGCATTGTTGATTGTTACGGGGTTGCTGGAGTTGACCGGACTTGACCTGGCGATCTCGGCTCTCTTTTACGATGTCCAGTCAGAATCCTGGCCCCTCTCGGATGCCGAACCCTGGCAGACGATTGACGAATACTTCATCTTCCCAGGCGTAATCCTGGGCGCTATCGCCACCATCGCTGGAGCAGTTGCCTGTGTTCGCTGGCAGTGGAATGATCGGGCACGGGCAGCGGTATTGCTGACCTGGGTGCTCATCATTGGTCCCGGCTTGCTCGTCAATGTGAGTCTCAAACCCTTTTTCAGCAGACCTCGTCCTCGTGAAGTGACCGAACTCGGTGGCCCGAAAACTTATCAACCAGCCTTCGGATTCGGCGATCATGTTCACCACAACTCATCCTTTCCGTCCGGACACGCTTCGATCGGGTTCTTTCTGATCGCTCCTGCGTTTGCCTGTCGAAAACGAGCCTGGCGAATCGGCCTGCTCTCAGCTGGCCTGTGTTATGGCAGCCTGATGAGCCTTTCTCGCATCGTTCAGGGCGGCCACTACCTCAGCGACACCATCTGGTCGCTCGGCATTCTGTACGTCACCTGCTGGGCAATGGCGACTTTGATTCTCGCAGTGCAGTATCACCGGACACGGCCGTACGTGTTGGCAATTCCGGATGAGGCTTCACAGAGCCTGAGCAAAGCTGCTTAACAAGGCGAGCTGTGCCAGTCATGGCACGGGTGGGTCCGGCTCATCATGTGCGATTTCTCTTCACTGATACGCACAAAAATCGTGAGAAAACCCGAGTCATTACTGACTCGGCTCGCCTGTGAATTGATTACCATTCCCCGCCTTCGGCATC
>DOCI01000054.1:4508-13170 GCA_003503535.1 Planctomycetaceae bacterium | reverse complement strand
TGGTCTCCAATAGCCGCGGAAAACGCAAACAGGCCCGACGATCAATGATCGCCGGGCCTGTTGTGCGTAATAACGTATCAAACCTTAAAATTAATAAGGTTTGTAAACACCTGGAACCGGGACAGCGTAGACGCCGTCTTTGTTTGGCAGTGTCGGAGGATCGGCATTCATGGCAAATTCTTTCGGCATGATGCTTTGGTTCGATGCCAGCAAGTCTGTCATAACAACCGATTTGCCAGAGTAAGTTGCGGCTCGCCCCAGCAGAGAAGTCGCCGTGCTCATGGCACCGTATTCGGCTTCGTTGTAGCTGATGTTGTTGCGAATCGCATTGAACAGATCATCGTGCTCGGTCTGATAAGGATCGTTCTTATCGCCGCGATAACGGTACTTGTTGCCATCGCTCAACTCATAAGAGCTGCCGGAAACATTGGCATGACCTTTGGTGCCGTGAGCCCATTCGGAAACAGAGTTCCAGCAGTTAGGAATGTGACGGCACTGGCTGAACATCTTCGTGCCATCTTCGTAGGTGAACTCGACGGCATGGTGATCGTAGATTTCACCATACTTTTTGTCGGTACGAACTTCACGTCCCCCCATGCCTTCGGCTCGAACCGGGTAAGCCCCCTTGATCCAGTTACCGACATCGAGGTTGTGAATGTGTTGTTCGGTGATGTGATCACCACACAACCAGTTGTAGTAGTACCAGTTACGGAGTTGGTATTCCATTTCTGTAGAAACCTGCTCGCGAGTTTTGCGAGGATCCCAGACACCACCGCCGTTCCAGTAGACTCGCTGTGCGATCACATCGCCGATTTCACCATCCTGAATTCGTTTGATGATATCGCGATAAGTCAATTGATGGTGACGTTGCAGACCAACGCCGACCTTCAGATTATCTTCTTTCGCCTTGCGGGCAACACTCAGAACTTTATTCACACCAGCAACATCGGTTGCGACTGGTTTTTCCATGAATACATTCTTGCCGGCATTGATGGCAGCTTCAAAATGAATCGGACGGAAACCGGGAGGCGTTGCCAGAATGACAAGATCGACACCCGATTCGAGGACCTGTTTGTAAGCGTCGAAACCAGTGAAGCGACGTTCCTCTGCGACATTGACAATAGCAGTGTCGTTGCCTTTAACGTCAGCAGTGATTCGCTTTAAGCTGCCTTCCAGCTGATCGCTAAACATGTCGCCCATTGCATACAGTTCAACTTTTCCCGCTGTTTTCAGAGCCTGGCTGGCGGCACCGCTGCCGCGTCCACCACAGCCAATCAGGCCGATTTTGATGGTATCATCGCCAGCAGCAAACACTCGGCTCGGGGCCAGTGCACCGGAGAGCACAGCTGTCCCGGCAGCCATCGCTGCAGAGGATTTCATGAAGTCGCGTCGGGACGGAGTTTGTTCGGATGTCATAAATGGTGTCTCCCGTCATCAGGGCAAATAGAGGTAGAAAATTGGTGAGCGGCATTTTCGCACTGTGTCTGCACAAAACGGACAATCAGCACTCTTTTATGCATCCTATCAAATTCAGGCGGCAAAGGAAACGAGAGAAATAGGCTCAGACAGGCAGATTAGCCAGAAAATTGCTCCCTCCAGAGTGCCAGATTCAACAGAGGCCAAAGTAGCATTCCTGCCTGTTGTGGATTTTCGACAAGTTCCTGAAGCTGTTTCGGTTCGAATTGCTGCTTGAGAAAATCGCTATGTGTCAAAGTGAAATGAACCCACGTTCCCCATTCCTTTTGCATCCATTCGTGCACTGGCGTCGGAAAACTTGCTTTGCGGCGATTCGCCAGTTCTTCAGGCAGACGACGTCTGGCCAGTGAGCGAAGAATCGATTTGGATTCCAGAATTTCATCCCGCTCCAACTGAATCGATAGCTGTTCGTACTCAAATTTCTCGTCATCGATTTTAAATCGATGTTCGAGCGGCGTCGACCAGATTGCTTCGACAAGTTGATGGTCGGTATAGGGAACCCGAGCTTCCAGCGCTGCCGCCATGGTTGCCTGATCGAGCCGGGATAGCAGCGATTGCAGATTTTCCTGATGCAAAAATCGGGTCATTGCCTGCAAGCCCGCTTGAGGTTTACTCTTTTTGACTTTCAATTGCTTCTGATAATACTTGTGAATTTCCTGCAGATCCGAAGTAGAGTCAGGAATTAAAACTTCAATGGCTTGAGGCGGAAAGATAGTCGCCAAAGCAAAATACATCTCTGCCAAAGTTGCTTTTTGAGAGGTGCCGTAAAGGGATTCGATTTGCTGTAGAAAATATTCCAGAGCTTCCGGGTCTTCATCTTCTGACAGAATCAGCCGTTGAAGTTCATCGTAATCCCGACCAATTCCGTGAATCGGCGTGTAACCACACAATAACTCGTCGGCTCCTTCGCCTCCGAGGACCACACCAACTTTCTGCTGAAGCGACTGCGCAAGACGATAAATAATCACATCGGAAGGGGTTGCCAGTGGCTGACCGGTTTGAGCCAGCAATTCCTGCCAGCCTGCGCGGTACGACTTCTCGTCAACAGTAACGAGATCAAGTTTGCAACTTAGAAATTCAGCCGCCTGCCGGGCAAACTGCGACTCCTCCTCGGCTTCCGCCGTCTGGCCAACTCCGCATTCCGCAGTGAAGTCCTCTCCCAGTGTTTCTTTGACGTATGTCCCCAGAAGTGAAGAATCGACGCCACCTGAAAGCATCATGCCGACGGGGACATCGCTGACGATGCGTTTTTCAACGGCTAGTGAAAACTGTTGTTGCAGTCGCGACCCGGTCTCCGTTTCGGTGAGATCTTCATTGATCTTCGGATAATTCCAATAGCGTTTGATACTGATTCCCGAATCATCAAACATAAGCACACAACCGGGCGGCACCTGTTTGATGCCTTCGATCATTGACTCTTGGCCGAAGTGCGTCCGCAGTGTCATCAGATAATGAATGAGGGCACGACGATTGGGACGCGATTGAAAATCAGGATGTTTCTGAATCGCTCTGATGCTGCTCGCAAAAACAAGCACATCATTAATAACAGTGTAATAGAGAGGTTTGATTCCGAAGCGATCCCGGGCGAGTATCAGCCGATGTTCCTGAACGTCGTAAAATCCGAATGCGAACATTCCCTGAAGATGAGGAATACCCTCCGCTCCCTGAGCGATGAGCGTTCGCATCAGCAATTCCGTATCGCAACGTGTACTCAACGGCTGCTCGAAGCTCTGTGCGGTTAATGCATTCAATTCGTCGGTATTGTACAACTCGCCATTGTAAGTCAGCGAGTAACGCTGATCGCCAGATGTCCACGGCTGTTGACCATGCAGCGGATCACGAATGGAAAGCCGTCTGTGAGCGAGAATTGCAGAGTCGCCGATTCGAAGCAGTCCGGCTTCATCGGGACCACGGAAGTGCATGGCCTCCCGCATGGCGATAACGATGGCATCATTGACATTAAGCGATCGCCGATCGGCTGCGACGAGCCCGAGGATTCCACACAATGAATTTCATCCCTGATGTTTAATTGTAAGGCGAGCCGAGTCAGTCATGACTCGGGTTTTGTCATAATTCTTATGCGATTCATACACGAATTTTATCGATGCTATATCGGGCGTACCCGAGCCATAACTGGCTCGGCTCACCTCAATATGCATTCGGATTAACCCACCGAACCTTCCATCTGCAGTTCGATTAGGCGGTTCATTTCGACGGCATATTCCATCGGCAACTCTTTCACGAGTGGCTCGATGAAACCAGTAACAATCATCGCAGAGGCTTCGGCTTCGGTCAGGCCGCGGCTCATCAGATACAGCAGCTGTTCTTCTGCAATCTTAGAAACAGACGCCTCGTGCTCGATCGCTACGTTATTTTCATCGATTTCGATGTAGGGATACGTATCGCTCTTACTTTTCGGGTCAAGAATCAATGCATCGCACACCACATTCGATTTACAGTTTTCTGCTCCATCCTGAACTTTGACAAGTCCACGATAGCTCGAACGTCCGCCATCTTTCGAAATACTTTTCGAGATAATTCGGCTCGAAGTATTCGGAGCACAGTGTACCATTTTAGCACCTGCATCCTGATGCTGGCCCTGAGAGGCGAAGGCGATTGATAGTGTTTCGCCGCGAGCTCCAGGTTCCATCAGATAGATTGCCGGGTACTTCATCGTCAACTTGGAGCCGAGGTTTCCATCGACCCATTCCATCAGAGAATCGCCGTAGGCCATTGCTCGTTTGGTCACAAGGTTATACACATTGTTTGACCAGTTCTGGATGGTCGTATAACGACAACGACCGCCACGCTTGACGACGATTTCGACGACAGCCGAATGAAGACTGTCGCTACTGTACGTCGGAGCGGTGCAACCTTCGACATAGTGAACCGAGGCTCCTTCATCGACGATGATGAGCGTACGTTCGAATTGGCCCATGTTCTGGGTATTAATTCGGAAGTAAGCCTGCAGAGGGAATTCGATGTGGACTCCCGGCGGAACGTAAATGAACGATCCCCCCGACCAGACAGCCGAGTTCAGAGCCGCAAATTTGTTGTCTGCAGGAGGAATGATTGTGCCGAAATATTCACGGAAGATCTCAGGATGGTCCCGCAAAGCGGAGTCGGTATCAGTGAATAACACGCCCTGTTTGGTCAGATCTTCCTGAAGTGAGCCGTAGACCACTTCGGATTCATATTGAGCCTTCACGCCCGAAAGATACTTCTTTTCCGCTTCAGGAATCCCGAGCCGGTCGTAGGTTTTACGGATGTCTTCTGGAACATCGTCCCAGGATTTCTCCTGACCCTGTGAGGCTTTTACATAATAGAAGATGTTCTGAAAATCGAGTTCGGACATATCACCGCCCCAGTAAGGCATTGGCTTCTGTTCGAAGATTTCCAGCGATTTGAGGCGGAATTCGAGCATCCAGTCCGGCTCTTTTTTTAACTTGGAAATCTGTGTCACGATTTCCGCGTTCAATCCTTTTTGACCCGTAAATTCATACGTGTCTGTCGGATCGTGAAAGCCGTAACGGTAATCTCCAATATCAACCTGACTCTTATCTGCGGTATCAGTAGACACTGTGAACTCCTCTTGTCTTTATGTGTACCACTCATTTTTCAACGAGCGGAAGAAATCAAATTCTCAACTCAAATTCGCTGAATCATCACCCAATTACTTGGCAACCGCTTCCTGCTCGTCTTCCAGAGCTGCTTCTTCAGGATGGCGTTTGCGAACTTCGGTATATCCGTTTTCGTGCAACTCGCGAGCCAGGGACGCATCGCCCGTTTCGACGATTTTTCCGGCCAGCATGACATGTGTAAATTGTGGCTCATTGTATTCGAGCAAGCGTTCATGATGGGTAATGATCAGCACGCCCATTTCCGGACCGGACAACTTGGCCAGACCTTCACTCACCACCCGAACGGCATCACTGTCGAGTCCACTATCGGTTTCGTCGAGAATGGCGAATTTTGGTTTGAGCATAGCCAGCTGGAGAATTTCCATCCGCTTCTTTTCCCCACCGGAAAAGCCGTCGTTCAGATAACGGCGAGCGAATTCGCTGTCCATATTGAGCTGATCCATCGTTTCGCGAAGTTCGGTACGAAACTCCCGCATCGGCATCAGGTTTTCACCTTCTTTGCGTTCCGGATTGCGAATATTGGAAATCGCCAGTCGCAGGAAGTCGGCAACTTTTACACCGGGAATCGTGACGGGATACTGAAATGCCAGGAACAAACCGAGGCGAGCCCGTTCGCAGGCATCGAGTTCGGCCAGATCGACTCCGCCGATTTCGATTTTCCCCTGCGTAATTTCGTACTTGGGATGTCCCATCAATGCGTAGGCGAGCGTACTTTTCCCGGAACCGTTTGGTCCCATCAAAGCATGGATTTCGCCCTGTTTGACTTCCAGATTCACTCCAGTGAGGATGGGAGTTTCGCCAACTTTGACGTAAAGATCTTCGATTTTGAGTACTGAATTCATCGTCCTGCCATCAATTCCTGTTTAGTTGTCATTAATACTGACAGATTCTACTTGCTCGAATCCACTGTGAGTTCTACGTGCTCGAAACGGCAACAACTGTGGCCGTCGACACAACGTTGAGTCAGTTCCAGTGGAACACCTAATATCTGTTCAAATACCGTCTGTTCGAGTTCGCAGATGGAGCGGTCCTCCACTGCGAGATCGTGATACGGGCAACATTTTTCCGTCAGCGAAACTTTATTGGCCTGCTGATCGACCTCACATTGATATCCATAATCCTGCAGAACCTGCTGCAATTGCTGGATTCTTTCGGAAAGATCGATGCCGTCAATGTCCCGACCGTAACGATTGATTAACGTTTTTTTCAATTCAGCCGCGATTTGAGATCGAACGGCTTCATCTTCAATGTGACTGATCTGTTGCCAAAGCACAGTTGCGAGTTCGGAATAATTATCCCCGAATTCACGTTTTCCTTTATTTGTCACGCGATATTCATGTTGCGGTCGCCCACGACCCTGACGAATTGTAGTGCGTTCCACAAGTCCCGCTGACATTAAACCAGTCAGACGAATCCGAATGGCATTGGTGGTCACGCCCTGAGAATCACACAATTGAGCAATCGTGGCTGACTCCAGACCCATCAGGCTCTGGAGAAATTCGCGATCAGCTTGTTTGAGCGATTCTGGCATGAACGTTTACAATGTCCCGGTTTCCTGGTGGATTTCGCTTTTATAATTGTCTTCGACTCAATTGTAGAGATTTTCGCAATTAAAACAACTTCAATTGTTTCAAATCAAAGTTTTTGTAGAATCGCTTCGGGTCATTTTGTCGTAAGTCGATATTTACTATGGTTGTACGTCAGCAGCAGCTCGGCTCGACACGTTCGCGACCATTCACCAATTGATCAGACATTTCGGGAATAGAACCATGGCTCAAAAAGAACAATGGGGCACACGTATCGGAGTGATTCTCGCAGTAGCCGGCTCAGCGGTCGGCTTGGGAAACTTTCTTCGCTTCCCCGGGCAGGCCGCTTCCAACGGCGGGGGAGCTTTTATGATCCCCTACTTTATTTCTTTGTTGATCCTGGGAATTCCGCTCTGCTGGGCAGAATGGACTATGGGACGCTATGCCGGAATTCGAGGGTTTCACTCGGCTCCGGGGATTTTCAGTGTGATCTGCCGGCCCCGCGGAGCCCGCTATTTCGGCACATTGGCCCTGCTAATTCCCCTGATCATCTATATGTATTATGTGGTGATTGAAGCCTGGTGTCTAAGTTATGCGATTAGTTATCTCGATGGCAGTCTGATGCCGGAAAGTAATCCGGGTGATTATGGGGAATATTTCAATGCGTTTGTCGGCATGGGAGCTGACGGTTCCTTATTTCAGCCTGGTCACCGGGACTTTCTGGGAATTCTGATATTCACTTTCGTGTTAAACTTTTTTTTCATCTACCGAGGAGTGACGAAAGGAATCGAAGCGTTTTGCCGCGTAGCGATGCCTTTGATGGTTGTTTTGGCATTGATTGTTCTCGTTCGTGTTTTGACATTGGGTTCCCCTCTGCCCGATCAACCGGATCGAAATGTGGTTGGTGGTCTGGGAGCGATGTGGAATCCCAACTTTGCCAAACTGACCGATCCGCAAACCTGGCTGGCCGCCTCGGGACAGATCTTTTTCAGTCTGTCCGTTGGCTTTGGTGTCATCGTCAATTATGCCAGTTACATGCGTCGGAACGATGACGTCGCTCTGAGTGGTTTGACCGCGACCAGCATGAACGAATTTTTTGAAGTTTGCCTGGGAGGTTTGATTACATTACCCGCTGCCTTCATTTTTCTGGGAGCCGCCTCTCAGGAAATGGGGACCTTTGGACTGGGATTCTCTGCGTTGCCGAATGTGTTCGCACACATGCCCGGTGGTCAGATCTTTGGTTTCCTGTGGTTCTTCATGTTGTTTATTGCGGCGATCACCAGCAGTTTGTCGATGCTTCAACCCGTGATTGCTTTCTTCGAAGAAGGTCTCGGTCTAAAACGTCATGCCGCTGCGGCTATTTTAGGATTACTTGCGGCTATCGGTGCCGGTTTTGTGGTCTGGTTCTCTAAAGATATGAAAGCTCTGGACACGTTGGATTTCTGGGTTGGCACGGCTGCGATTTTTGTACTCGCAATGGTTCAGGCCATCATGTATGGCTGGGTGTTCGGAATTGAACGCGGCCACAAGGAATTGCATGAAGGCTCCCATATTCGAGTGCCTTTTGCTCTCCAAATCATGCTCAAATATGTAACTCCGTTTTACCTGATCGTGGTTTTCTGTGCCTTCTGTTACTCCAATGTGCCTGGATACGTGGCTTCGATCAGCGAGAGTGAAGTGGCAGTGGCTTCCATCATGTTCATTCTACTCGTAGCGGTTTTCCTGTTTGTGTTGGTTCACATCGCCGGAATTCGCTGGATCAAAGAAGGGAAATACGATTTCCTGTATCAGGATGAAGACGAAGCCATTCAGGATTAAGCGTCGTACTGAACCCGCATTACTCAATCCAATATTCACAGGAGATTTGAAATGAATACATATGGATGGATTATGATGACCGTTTCGGTCTCGGCTGTTTTGATGCTCGTCACGTTTTGTCTTGTCAAGGTGTTGAGTCTGCCGGCTGTCGAAATGGAGGACATCAAAGGGCCACTCGAAATCGACACGCAAGATACCGAC
>DOCI01000054.1:363-4263 GCA_003503535.1 Planctomycetaceae bacterium | reverse complement strand
GCAGTGCCTGACCTACGAGTTTTCTCGTTCGTTTAGCCAGAGGTCGCGGCGTTTCTTGGCCGTCAGCAAAAGTGCATTAATCTTATCGGTATCTTTGGCTTCGACGGCATCCAGAAACGCATTCAACTGCTGTTGAAATTCTTTTGCAGCGGCGAGGGTGCCGTTGGAATTCTGACAGAAGATGGATGTCCACAAATGAGGATCTCCACTGGCGATGCGGGTGGTATCACCAAATCCCGTGGCTGCCAGAGGTAACTGATCTTCTGACACAGAAGAGGCTAAAGCCGCGGCGATCAAATGTGGCAAATGACTCGTCGCTGCCAATGCGCGGTCATGTTCTACAGGTGACATGCTGGAAACTTTGCCTCCGAGAGCTTTCCAGAACGCTTCCAGAAAATTGAGATCATTTTTGGACGACTGCTCTTCAGGAGTCAGCACGATGGCTGCATTCTGGAACAAATCCGCTTCAGCATTTTCAAAACCGGTTTTCTCAGAACCGGCCAGAGGATGACTGCCCAGATACCGATGCCCTGCTCCGAGTTTTTCAGAAACTTCGCGAACAATCTGTTCTTTCACGCTCCCGGCATCGGTAAGTAACGCTTCAGGCCTCAAGCTTCCATGAAGTTGAATAATATCCTTGGCAATACAATCAACTGGCGTGCAAACGACGATCAAATCGGCCTGGCTGGCGGCTCGTTTGGAATCGATTTCGAATCGATCGATAATCTGATGTTCAACCGCTTTTTGCAATCGAGCCTCATCACGACCGATACCCACAATTTCCTGAGCAATCCCAGCCTTTCGAGCCGCTTTCGCGATTGAACCACCGATCAGGCCCACGCCTCGGATTGCGAGAGTCTGCAGGGAAAATTCGGGCTTTTCTGATACGGGTTTCATGGCGGCAGTTTAATGGTTTTATCGCTATTTCCTCCACCGATTAGAGACGATTCCTGTAAAAAGATAAAAAACCAATTTGAGATCAAGATGCATCAAGAAAGACTTCATTTTAAAGAACGGCGTTGGGTGGCCCCCCCTGAGCATCGCGAAGGGCGTGGTCGGAAGCGATCACCACGCCCATCACTTCGTTCTGGGTCGTGCCACCCAAACTTGTACTTCCCAAATCTGAAGTGACTTCATTCACTGATTGTGAGAAGATGAAATTTCCCCGGCTTTGATATTAAACTCGGATACTTGACTTCTGCGTTTATCTGCGTCCATCTGCGGTTCAAACTTCTCCAGATTACCTGATCGCTCAATTCTTTGATGGGATCTCGTTTTCAAGGCAGAATCTCTCAAGTCCTTGTTTACGTTTCATGAGATCGATAGTGTGATATTGCGAGTCAATCTTTTATGGAGTGCTGACAATGCAATTATCTGGCATGAGTTTCGGTCGATTTCTTTTTTCGAAAATGATCCCCCTGATGCTGATCTCAGGTGGAATCGTCACCACAGTCGAGGCGAAAGACTGTTTTCTGACAATCGGCGGAGGATATTCTCCCACCGGTAATCAAATCTCTTTGGAGCGGAACGTCGAATATTTCCAGCGCGTGTTGGCTGAAGCTTACGAGGGAGATGTTCAACACGACATTCTCTTCAGCGACGGTTCGGATCCGCAACGGGATCTGCAGTATTACGATCCTCAGCAACCGCTGCCAAGAATCTATGAGTTGCTCGGTCAGGTATTTGAGACCGAAAGCGGACAGGATTATCGGTATCGTAATCATCAAATCGGGAACTTGAGAGGCCCTTCTTCGGTAGCCGAGTGGGATCGCTGGGTGAGTGAAGTTGGGGCAAAAATGACAGCTGACGATCGACTCTTTATTTATGCAACTGCTCACGGCGGGAAGTCAACCGATAAAAAACGGTCTGGAAATACCTATCTGTATTTGTGGAATAAAGAAAAAATCAGTGTCGAGCAATTTGCAAATTCGCTGAGAAAACTTCCTGAGAATGTGCCTGTTGTGCTCGTGATGGTTCAGTGTTATTCCGGCGGATTCGCGAACAGCATGTTCCCTAATGGCGACCCGGTTCAGCCGCTCGATAATCGAGATATTGTTGGATTCTTTGCGACCATTGAAACTCAACCGGCTGCCGGTTGCACGGCTGATATTCATGAAGAAAACTATCATGAATACAGCAGCTCTTTCTGGGCGGCTATTTCCGGAAGCACACGGACTCAGGAGGAAGTCACCAATTGTGATAGTAACGGCGACGGACAAATGTCGTTTTCCGAGGCTCATTCCTACACCGTGGCAACTTCGACAACCATCGATATTCCCATCAGTACGTCCGATGTGTTTCTGCGAACCTACAGTAAAACGTCTGGTGAATTAGCCGAAGAAGTGACTTTACTGACGGAGTCCTCATCCATTGAAGAACTGCGGCAGTCGGCTCGACCTAATCAGGCTTTCGCTTTGACTGAGTTGGGAAAACATCTGGAACTGATGGGAGACGACTGGAAAGCAGCCGTCGCAGAAAAGAAGAAGTCTCTGGAAGCGACAAAGAAATCTCTCAATTCTGAAGACTCCACATTGAGACGACAATGGTCTTCAAAAAAGTCTGTCATCCAAAAGGAACTTCTCACAAAATGGCCCGAGTTGAATAACCGCTGGCATCCGCTCGTTCCACAGATTATCGCAGAACAGCAGGACGAAATGATCAAAACCATCGAATCACATTCAGAATTTAATGCCTGGCAGGAACTTCACAATCAACGAAAAGATCTCAGCGTTAAAAAGCTGGATAATCGTAAAGATCTGGCGAAGTGCGAACGTGTTCTGTATCTGTTGAAGACACTGGCATTAACAGCCAACCTGAGACATTTTGCCTCGGAGAAATTGCAGCAAAGATTCGCAAAAATTGTGGCTCTGGAAGCGATGAGTCTGGGAACCGAAGGGAGCAAGCAGCATGAAATGACAACCATCACTGCTCGCAAAGTGCCAGCTGTAGAATCGACTGAAAAGGAACAAGAGGCTCCTTTGGATTCTAAACAAAGCGATGAGCGGCCCGCTGCAGACGATCGTTAAGAGCGATTCCCAATCCATGATTCGGAAATGGAGTCGCGACAATCAGATCCAAATCGAGTTTGTCGAGTTCATGAATAGCCGCAAAGAAGCGACTCGTCGCTTCGAGCATGTTGCCGGTTTCTGAGAGCGTGATCACTCTCTCAAAAGACTTGACGTCAGGATAGGAGTCCTCTGAAAATCGCAGAAGTCCTGTCTTTCGATCGGGTTTCAGTATTGTGTTGTCCTCTGAAACGACGAGCGGAGTTTGTGGAGAGTAATGCTCTTTGAGTTGGCCGGGAGCGTCGATTTTTGTGTCTGTGTTTTTTGAGGAATCGTATTGAACAAACGGTTGATTGACGCAATCACTCAGTTCTTCCTGAGTAACCCCACCCGGCCGGAGAATTTCAAAGCGGCCTGCTGCGAACCGCAATATCGTTGATTCCACACCGACATCGCACGGTCCTGCATCGAGAATGTAATCGATCCGTTCGGCCAGTTGATCAGCGACATGGACAGCGGTTGTCGGACTGGTCCTCCCAAACAGATTGGCACTCGGAGCAGCCAGCGGAACGTCTGCTTTCGCAATTAATTGACGTGCAACCGAATGAGCGGGCATTCGGACGGCCACCGTAGGCAATCCGGACGTGACCAGATCAGAAACCCTGGCCGTTTTCTCGAAAATCAACGTCAGCGGTCCCGGCCAGAAGCGTTCCATCAGCGGTTGATATTCTTCAGGAATGGTCGCAGCGATTTCTGAAAGCCTGGAACGTTCATCAATATGAACGATCAGTGGATCGAACGTCGGCCGCTGTTTCGCTTCGAATATTTTCGCGACGGCTCGTTCATCAAACGCATTGGCAGCCAGCCCGTAAACCGTTTCGGTCGGAAAGGCGAC
>DOCI01000054.1:0-219 GCA_003503535.1 Planctomycetaceae bacterium | reverse complement strand
CCCCGCCCTCTCGAAGAAAACGGGCAGCGGATTCGAGATCAGTACCTATGCTGGCAAGCTGAGACATGAGATGACTTAACGAGAATTAAATATTTTGAACCGCCAATACGCCAAGATCTACAAGGAATTTGATTGAGTTCCATCATTGGTTTCGTTGAAATATATTTTATTGCAACGAAATCATTCATGAGCGAGTCACGTAATTATCATGATCCTCTA
>DOCI01000055.1:7562-13605 GCA_003503535.1 Planctomycetaceae bacterium | reverse complement strand
GATCCGGTTTCCAATTGGAACAGGGTTACTAGCTGGAGTTTTGCAAAACTTTAATTGCTAACTCTTTTGTAATTTGCCCGCAACAAACAATACAAGCAGGGCTCCAATAATTGACATGACCCAACCAGCGGGATTGACAATTCCTTCTGATCCACCAGTCGAAACCAAAGAGGACAATGCACCTCCCACAAAAGAGCCCACGATTCCCAGGATTAATGTCATCCCCCATCCCATTGCCTGAACTCCGGGCATCACAAATCTTGCGATTGCACCAATGATCAAGCCAAAAATACACCAGCTGATGACTCCGAAAATCCCCATCGTTTTCCCTTTAACCGAATGTTCTGTTTGACTCGACCATCTCATCTAATTTCAAATCATTGATCTACTTCCGATATTATAGCTCGATACCTGCCTGGCAAATCCATTGATGATCCAAATTTCCCAGATTTCCAGCCGTCAACTGCTGTTGTTGAATTCCTCCTCATACAGTCTTTGCTTCCATTGTCTACTGACACACCAGTTGAGTCGGGTACCTGTGCGAGTCCGCTTTTCACTGGTATGCATGACGTACAGGACTGGGGAGTTATGCCGTGGCGATATTGACGAACACTTTCAGTACGGAGGAATCAGCCAGCAGAGGCAGGAGTTCCTTGTAGTTGTCCATGCCATCGATTGGGTGGGTCAGCAATTTTTCGATGGTGTCGGGATACATGGCTGACCCCAAGGCCAGTGCTGCGATCCCTTCCTGGAAGTGGCGGAAGTTGCCGTTGACTGAGCCAAGCATCAGTTTGTTGCCGAGCACCCACTCCAAATTGATTTTATCGGACTCAATTTCCGTCTGACGGGATCCTCCGGTCACACTGGTCAGAACAAGTGCCCCGTTCAGGTTGAGCACGTTCATGCACTGGAAGGCAATCATGCTGTTGCCAGTTGCTTCGATAATCAGATCCGGTCGGCCATACTCTTTGGCAACGTCTTCCAGAGAGCTGTTCTTTGTACTGACATAATGAGCGCCGAATGCTTCCGTAATTTCCGCTTTGAGATTTCCCGCTGCAGGCGAGCGAGCGATGGTGCAGACGTTGAGTCGACGCAGTTTGAGCATCATCGTGGCAAGTAAACCGATTTGTCCAGCTCCCATGACCCAGGCCGTTTTGGGTTCCCAGACCTGCAATCTCTGCTGAGCGGCATAGGCTTGTTCAATCGCTTTGGCGCAGACACTGGCCGGTTCGGCCAATACGCCAATCTCTTTGAGCTGTCCTGGAAACTTGACAATAAACTCCGCGTCGTCGACAAAATATTCTGTCATGAACCCATGTCGCAGATTGATGCCGCGTTCGTAATAGGTTTCCTCGCTCGTAATATCGGAACGACCGATCGTATCGTAAATTGATTTGCCGGGGCGTCTGACCGTACAGGCCACAAAATCGCCCGGCTTGACATGATCGACCTTGTCGCCGACTTCTTCGACGATTCCGAAGACTTCATGGCCAATCACCAGAAAATCATCGCCCTGAGGAGAGGCTCCATACTGGGCTTCACTGATTTCCAGATCGGTGGCGTCGACTCCAACCTGCAACACTTTAACCAGCACACCACGGCCATGAGGAATGGAAGCGAGTTCCGGTTTCTCGATATCACGCATGTGCATGGTATGGGCTTTACCCGGATGGACGGCGATCGCTTTCATGAAAGAACTCACTTTTTCTCTTGTCGCTCAGGCGTAAGATCAGATGATGTAAGAGGAACGTTAAAATTGCCTTTAACAGAACACATCCCCCGTGGATGATTTCGGGCAACTTTACTGACTATTGACAATTAATCATTCAGAATACAGGAGCGAATGTGTGTCGTCCAATGCACATCAGAATAATTCCATGAGAGAATCCCAGAGAAGTGAAAATCCGCGAAATGAAATTCAGATTGGCGAATTTCGTCTCAGGCCATATTCCGGTGGGCAATACTGGATCGATGGAGGGACGATTTTTGGAGTGGTCCCAAAAACTCTCTGGCAAAAATACTATGAACCGGACTCTGATAACCGAATTTTACAGGAAACGAATTGCTTTCTGATCGAAACCGACACTCAGAAAATCCTGCTCGACACCGGATATGGGACCAAACTTCCGGAAAAATTTCGGACGCATCATCGGATTGAGCAAGGGAACTGGCTGCTCGATAACCTGGAGCGTCATCAGATTTCCCCGGAATCCATCGACATTGTGATTCTCTCTCATTTGCACTTTGACCACGCTGGTGGATGCACAAGATTCAACTCGAAAAATGAACTCCAACCGACGTTTCCCAATGCCCGATATGTGATCAATCATCTGGAATGGGACATTGCCAACAGCCAGTTGCCGGAACTTCGTGGCTCGTACATCCCGGATGATTTTTCGATCCTTGAACAGACTGGGCAGTTACAACTTGTGGAGGATGGAGAGGAAATTGTGCCGGGTATTTCGGTGCGGGAAACCGGAGGACATTCCGTGGGACATCAGTCGGTGCTGATCGAATCGAAAAATGAGGGAGCCTTGTTTGCCGGGGATCTGTGTGCGACTGCCGCTCATCAGCAGATGGCCTGGTGCATGTCGTACGATGTGAATTTGCTGCAGACGCGACGAATGAAAACAGAATTGTTAAAAATGGCGACAGAAAATCAATGGTGGCTATTGTTTGATCACGACCCGTTTTGTCCTGCCCTCCAGTTGGGAGTGTGAAAATGAAATTACGACTTCCGAAAACTCGAGTCGGAAAATTTGCTGCCTGTGCTTTTCTGGCAGTGCTGGTGTTTATGGTAATGATGCGAGTTCGAGCTGCGATTTCCATCCCCGGAGAACTTGGAGTGACCGAAATGAAGTTGGCCCCCTGCCCCGATACACCGAATTGCGTTTCGACCCAGACTGACCAAACAGACAAACTCCTGCCGCCAATTCCTTACACCGGCTCTGAAGAATCTGCCCTGAATCGCATCACACAAATCCTGCAACAGTTACCTCGCACGAAAATTGTGGAAGAGAAGCACAATTATGTGCATGCTGAGTGCCGCAGTTTTCTGTTCCGGTTTGTCGATGATGTCGAGTTTCTGATCGACGATTCCGAAAAACTGATCCACTTCCGCTCAGCCGCCCGCGTTGGTTATTCGGATCTGGGAGTGAACCGACAACGAATGCAGGGTTTCACACGCAAGTTTGGAGAGTCATAAGCAGATCGATGCAAAGAATAAGCGCCTATTCAATAACATTCTGCAGCGTTTGGCAGGAGCCGACACCGCGTTTTTATGATATTGGTGCCCAAGCGGCAGTAGAAACCATTTAAAAATGGTCTAAAGAAGTTTCAGCCCTGCCTCAAAGATTGCATTCGTATCGAATATCTGATCGTTGGATTCAAACAGTTTTGAAATCATCTGGTGATGAAGTCGCATTTTCAATCCGCCCACGCCAACGGCTCCATAGCAAATCAAGTGATCGACTTTGCGAGCTTTGTCGCTCGATTCTATTCCCTCAATTCCGAGGGGGGGGACTGCATTCAAATCGATGACCACCTGCAGTTTTTTGAGCTTTCGCAGGTTTTCAAGTTTGCAGAATTCTACCCCGGCTGCCCCGGCAGCGACAATGATTTCAGCATCAGCAATCAGATCGTCAATCGGCACATCGTCATTCAGTGCGGCTGGTTCAAACGATCCTGTTTTCCCATCGATAGCCCGACACACTTGCTGAGCACGTTCGAGTTGGCGAGAAACGAGTCGAACACGGCTTCCCTTTAAAGCGAGAAGTCGAGCCACGCGTCGGCCCACAGGACCAGTCCCCCCAAGCACAACGGCCTGGGCTTTCTCAAGCTTCATATGAGATTGGGCATAAATGACCGCAGCCGAAGCGGTGGTGTTGCAACCGTTTGAATCCATCATGACGGAGACGCGGATTGGGCCGAAGAACTGTTCCTGAATTCGTTTCATCAGGGACTCTCCTGCTTCGACGTTGCTCCCCCCAAGAAAGATCGCTGTGTTATGTAAATCCTTTGGAGAGCGTGTGAACATCGCACCCTGTACCAAAGAAACGACATTCACCGCTGAGACATTTCCATAAGGCAATAATTGATCGACTCCTCCGTCAATTGCGGTCACCGCATCGAAACTACTCGGATGGGAATCACTGTCGAGTTGTAAGAGAATCCGTTTCATGAATCATCGCATTCTTAGGAATTGACGCTAAACATTTTTCTTTCTATCAGCGTTTCTATTATCTTTCCAAGTATGCGTAAAACAACTCCCGCAATCTTGGAAAACGGGAGTTGTCTGAAAACACCTGTGCGGTAAGTATTTTTACTTACCAGGCACGTTTTTTATCGAATGATCGATTAAACACCCGAGAATGGATGCTTGGCAGTATCTTTCTTTGCGATCATTTCATCTGCGGAAGGTTCGTTCTTCATGGCTCGCTGAATCGACAATTTAGTCGCTTCGTAATTGTATTCATAAATCTTTTTATCATCGGCGGCATCCCAATGAATGAAGACGCCACAAATGATGACAAGATTCTCAGCCTGATCTTTTGGAATCACACCATCAGCCACACTATCGGCAACGGCTTTGGCGACAGCATACTGGGCTGGTCCAAACATCTGAACGGCTTGCTTGGCACCTTTGATTGTCACTTTAGTGATCATCACAGTTGCTGGTTTGACGGCCAGATTCGGTTCGAGAACGGCTAGCAAATTGCTGTGACCGGCTGTTTGTTGAGACAGGGCATTTGCAAATGCAGTACCTGCAGGGCCATCTTTTTCACCGATGATTAAATCGATGTGTGCAATTTCATTTCCATCGCCGACTAAAGCTTCGCCAATACGCATTCCCATGGAGTTCTCCTTTTGTTGGTGCTAAACCATTCAATGATTACTGTTTGAGCAAACGCTCTGTTACTGTTCGAGCAAACTGCTCTGTACGATGTCCTTCCGGACCCCTTAAGGATTATGGAAACCTTGTCTCCCAATGGAGAACAACAGCGACATCCACTCTGGTCTGTTACTGAAGATTTTCATAATGTGCATGCAGTGAATTGCCGAAGCAAAGCAAGAGAGTTCAATTCGGAATCTCAAGCGACATACATGAACTCGAAATTTAGGTTCTCTCTGAGCAAAGCACAATGAATCATTAAGCCTAAGATGCTCCTGCAGGCTCGACCAGATAGATAATATCCTCTCGAAGTCAGTCCATGGTAACAAGTCCTACGGGCAGAGAACCAGCCTGAGGAATATCATGTTTGCCGACCAATTTCCAGCATGAGACGAACATCCATTTATTCTCAGTCGATTTCTCCAACTCAAAATCATCGCCAGCGCGGAGCCGATTGTCCTTCGCGAACGTCGCAATTTCACTGACAATGGGATTGAAATAACAGGAATGAATATGGCCAATTCCAATGAAGTTCTGATTGACGGATTTTCGACCCGGGCGGCTGCCTGGTCCGTCGTGCGGGCTGGTTTGAGTCCTGTCCTTTTTGATCAATGCCTGGATCTCGATTTGCCATCCCTGGCTTTAAAGTCTGAGCAAACAACAGAGTTCTGGAAGAAGATTCCTCGCTCGATTCCCTTTCTGCCCATTGGAGGTTGGGAAAATCGACTTGAGGAATTGCAGCAGATTGCTGACCAACGTCCCATCTGGGGGAACTCAGCGATGGTCATGCAGAACATTCGCGATCCGATTTCCCTGCAGCAGACTATGAAAATATGGCAATATCAATCACTCGAAGTTCGCATGTCGGGACGTCCAGACAATGTTAGTCAACTGAAGTGGATTAGAAAATCCCGCTCCGCCACGGGAGGATTTGCCATCAGCCTCGTGTCTGACGAGATCAGCGACCTGGAAGAGAATGGATTTTATGAGCAGGAATACATTGCGGGACCGGTATACTCTGCGCAATTTTGTTCATTTTTGAATTCTCAGCCCCAGCCAACTGAATTTCTGGGACTCACAAAACAACAAACTGGCTGCCCTGAGCTTCCCGATTTTCCATTTGCTTATACGGGCACAATCGGAACGGCACGG
>DOCI01000055.1:3409-7483 GCA_003503535.1 Planctomycetaceae bacterium | reverse complement strand
CGCACAATCGGAACGGCACGGAACGAAGAACTTTTTGAACTGGAGCTTAGCCTTGCAAAGAGAGTCGTTCTGGAAATTCAGGAGATTGGTCTAAGATTGGCTCAGGAATACGATCTGAGGGGATTGTGGGGGTTTGATTTTATTTTAAAAGATGATCGTCCTGCGGTGATAGAAGTAAATCCTCGATACACAGCCGCAATGGAAGTGCTCGAACTGGCAACGGGCGAATCTTTTTTGGATCTGTTGCTGGCTAACTCTTCTTCGTTCATGCGAACCAATTTCAGAAATGATTCCACGAAGCCCGCAGTGATTGGGAAGGCATTTCTGTTTGCCAGATCTGAGCTGCAACTCTCCAACAACTGGAACTGGTTGCCAATCATACAGGAACTGGGAGGACTCTCTCAGAATTATTCGGCCTGGGAGATCCCTCAACTTTCAGACCTGCCTCAACCGGGAAAACGGTTTACTACTGGAGAACCAATCTGCACGGTTTGGGCAACTGGAAAGACGATCAGAAATTGTGAGGAGCAACTGTTGAGGCGAAAGCTGCTGGTCGAGGACTGGATCATGTTACAAACAAACGGAGCTGCTTATCGTGCCACAGACTCATTCTGATTCTGAGTGATCGAATAATTCAGGCTTTCACGAATCCAGCCTCCTCCCAGGACACGGTTTTCGTCATAACAGACGAATGCCTGTCCAGGAGCAACTCCGAATTGCGGATTCTCAAAACGAGCTTCAATGGTTCCATCATCTCGACAGGTAACTTCACAATCAGCGGGGCGATGTTGATAGCGAATCTGAGCCTGACATCGAAATTGTCGAGGAACTTCAGCCAGCCAGTTGGTGCGATCTGCAATCAGTGCATTTCGTCCGAGTTCTTCGTAATCTCCGAGCACAACATCACAGGACTCCGGGCGGATTTCGAGAACAAACTTCGGAGAACCAAATGCAATACCCAGCCCGCGTCTCTGACCAATCGTGAAATGCTCAAACCCGATATGTTTTCCCAGGACTTCGCCGGATTGAGTTACAAAGTTTCCAGCCGTCTGCTGCTCGCCTCGATATCGATTCACAAATCCAGCATAATCGTTGTCGGGGATGAAGCAGATTTCCTGGCTGTCTCTCTTATTGGCCGTTTCCAACCGAGCCGCTCCGGCCAACTCTCGGATTTCCGATTTCTGATATCCCCCCACTGGAAATAAAATGCGTGGAAGCAGATCGGGATGGATGCCGAACAGGACGTAAGACTGGTCTTTTGAAAGGTCAAGTCCCCGCAGCAGATGCGTTGTGCCTGAAGGGTCGGTTTCCAACTGAGCATAGTGCCCAGATGCGATTTTTGTAGCCCCGACCTGTCTGGCAAAATCCCACAGGCGACCAAACTTCAGCCAGTTGTTGCACATCACGCAGGGATTGGGCGTACGACCGGCTAAATATTCATCGGCGAAATAGTCTTTGATGCGTCCGAAAGCATCCTGGAAGTTCAAGGCATGAAAGGGGATATCAAGTTCATCAGCGACCCGACGTGCATCGGCTGCATCAGAGGCACTGCAGCAACCCTGTTTATGAGACTTTACGTTAATCACGGGGAGCGAAAGCGGATTCGATTCATCGACTGTACAGGTCTCATCAGTTGCCCCCGATCTCATAAACAGACCGATGACATCATATCCCTGCTTCTTGAGCAAATAAGCGGCGGCTGAGCTATCCACTCCACCACTCATTGCAAGTACAACACGCTCCGGCATTTTCCCGTCCACTCGGTAATCAGGTTATCGCATTATTGGATTCAAACAAAGGCAGCCCCAGCGAGCACTGTCTATCTTCTTCCATCGTACCGGTCAGAAGTCTGACGGCAACATCCAGCGCAATAAAAAAAGCGATCAGTCAGACTGATCGCTTCAGGTACTTTGCGTCGCATCAGCCCTATTTGGACTTCTTTGTCGCCTTTTTTGTAGATTTTTTGGCTGTTTTTTTGACGGCCTTCTTCGCTGTTTTCTTGACGGCTTTTTTAGCAGTCTTTTTAACAGCTTTCTTCACAGCTTTTTTCGCTGGAGCTTTTTTAACTGGAGCCTTCTTAGTAGCTTTCTTGGCGGTCTTTTTGACGGCCTTCTTTGCTGGGGCTTTTTTGGCTGTCTTCTTAACAGCTTTTTTGACGGTCTTCTTGGCTGCCTTTTTCTTGGCCACGTTCACTCCTCCTCAGAGTTCGATAGTGGTTGGTTTACCGCCGCTTACCGGGCAAAAGAATTCGGCAAACCAGTTCCCACGATAATGAATCCTTTCCAGACTGACCTCCAATGATCAGCCTGATGTCCTCGGCATCGTTCGAGTGAGTGCCACTTCCTGTTTTCGACTTACGTCGATTGGAGTTGACCATCACCCCTTGCCACAAAAGGACTTACACAAATCTGCCCCAATGTAAGGTTTTCGTAAAATAACGCAAGAGATTTTTATTGCGATTTTTTTGCATCGCCCAACCTTTCCATCCCTTCCGTGCAAGTCAGACAAGCAGATTCCGTTAGGTCTGTTGTCCGATCAGGCCATGCACTTTGGTTGTTCAGGAAATCATTGAGTCGCAGCAGTAGACATGATCTTTAATGCTGCATGCTGATGACGCGAATGCGACGATCGTGATTTATACAGGACTACGTTTTGTAAAGTGCTTAAAATCAGGGTGTATTGTTCGGTCCCGAGAGCATTGCAAAGGCTGCGATGTCACAACAAGACAACCACAGTGGACCCAACAGTCTACCATGGTGGACCACTGGGAATCGGAAAAGGGTGTGACTGCTGATGCTGACTAAAGGCTGTGAATGTCTCTGGTGCAGTTAACTGACCTGCTCTGAAACGTATCATTTTACTGACTCAGACGTCAGAAAAAAATTTTCAAAATCATACTTAAAATTCTAAAATTCCGTCCATTTTTATCTTTCTTTAGACCTACATCCCGTTTAGAGATGCCTTTTGACATGCCATGTCTTTCAATAATTTGCATTCGATTTTGTTATCGCTCGTCCAAAGAAAGTGGCCATCGAGGGGCATGAACCCCGTCCATATTTGATCAAAGATGAGATGAAATTTTATCAACGGAACAACTCGAAGTGTTTGCATCCATCATCAAGTTTTTTATTCAGCGACGGGTTTGACTTCAACCGAAATCACTGCGATATCGAGGAACCTGTTCTTAAGAAATTTCCAAGAGTGTTCAGGAGAAATTTGGGGATGGGGAACACAGGGATTGCGATGAGTGAGATGTCTTGTTTGTTGTCATAAAATTGTCATCAAAACATGACACACGCATCGGAACTTGAATAAATTACAATATTCGATGGCGAAATCCGGGAAGAGATTGCATCGAGACCTGAAAATGATGTCAACAAAGGGATTATTTACTGAACAAACGACGGTCCACGGCCTTGTTTGAGATGCACTTCCGAATTCAAAGCGTTCGGGGTACCTTTAACTCATTATTATTTCCTCAAGTGGCGTCGCCATCCCTTCCTGCAAATCAATTATCATGTCTTTGTCCTGTTCGCATCCTGCACTGGGACCTCTTTCTGTATTACTTCAATACAGTCCTGTTCGCAGTACGTACTTTGCAAAAGTCATCCTCCATGGGTTCAGGTTGATCACGGGTTGCCTGTTGTTGTTCCTGTCTTTCGGATGTCAGAATTTACCTGTCGGTCAATTGAGTTTGCTCAGAAGTTCAATCAAAGAAGTGAATGCAACGGATTCCGTCGATCAAATCAGCGAAACTCCACTCGTCCCTGCTGTTGCTCCAGATTCCTCGGTAATACAGGGGCGTTGGCGATACGAGAACGCATGGCCGGAGCCTTTCGAAGGACCAGGTGCGATTCTCGAACTGGCTCAAGTTCCTCAATTTCGCTGGCATTTCGAGAGACCTGAAATCGTTCAGAATGAACGTGCTCACAATCCTGCCACAACAAACGAGATTGAGGATCTTCCAACTGTATACAGTCGCATTGAAAAACCGACTCGTCAGCAATTGGCAGAGTGGTGGACACTGTCCGCCTTCGATGATGCTTCCGGTCGAAATGCCTGCATTTTGCTGGC
>DOCI01000055.1:2650-3249 GCA_003503535.1 Planctomycetaceae bacterium | reverse complement strand
AAACTGGATGCTTCTCGATTGGATCGACTTGCCCGCATTGCCCGTAATGAGATCAACTTGAATCCACAGGATTTGAACACTGTGGAGTTCGTTTCAGTGGAGCCTGAGACTTTTGGGAATCGATTTTGGTCCGCCAGGAATAATCCAGCCAATAAGGAGCAGTTACCAGAAGAGACTGTTGAAAAAACCGCATCCGTTGAATCAGAAAAACCTGTCGAAAAAATTTCAATCCAACAACGGGCAGCTGCTGCTGAGGCCTGGTGTTATGTCGTTTACAATCAAAATGAAGTGGCTGAAAAAAAGTATCGTCAGCCAGGGCAGACATTGCAGGACAAAGATTTGCCTGATCTCGTCCGACAGGAATTGATGATTGGCATTGCTCGAGAAATTCCACCTCGAAAAATTCCTGGGTTATCTGAGTCCCTGACTCGAAATTCGAATCCTGCGGCACAACAATTGATGCAGATTGCGGTGATGGATGCCTGCCTGGTGTATGCAATTCATCATCGGGAACAGATCACACAAAGCTGGGATGTCACATCGAAGCCGATCACAATGGAAGTGGCAGCATCCGACCCGGCTGGTCTTTGGCCGGTTAC
>DOCI01000055.1:728-2503 GCA_003503535.1 Planctomycetaceae bacterium | reverse complement strand
GGCTGGTCTTTGGCCGGTTACGTTATGGGAACAACGTTGGGATGATTCCCCTGATATGGTCATTCGCTTCGGGCAATGGCTGGCACTGATCCGACATCCTCTGGCAGAATCCTATCTGACACAAAAATTGAGTCATGTGGATATCAAAGTCAAGCAGGCTTCGCTTTGCAGTTTAGGATTGTTGCCTGAAAAATCTGCGAACACGTTATTAACAAGTCGACTCGAACAGGAGCAGGGGCAGAACAAGGCTCTCGTGCTACTGGCATTGAGTTATCAAAATCCTGAGATTATGGAACGATCGGTCCACGACGAGGATCGTTCCGTTCGATTAGAGGTGGCGAAATTTGCGGGCAAGCATCCTTCACGAACGAATCTGACCACACTCCTGAAACTGGTGAAAGAGCGAGATCCGGAAATTCAGCAGGCAGCTGTCGAAGCCGTCAAGAACTGGGAAAAAGAACTCGCATTTCCTGTCCTTGCTGCTGGATTTCATCTCGGTATGTTCCAGACTCGTCAGCAGGCCCGTGAATCGCTGGAGCAGCATTTTCAAATTGTGATCGCTGGCATTGAAGATTCTCAGGAACAGCGGCGTCAGATTCTCGATCAAATTCAATCTGAACATCTTCCAGAGATCTCCTGGAATGAGACGCCCGTATTTCATGCTGATGCCAGTCGTCTGCAGCCGGAGGAAGATGTCTATGCTCAACAAACCCGAGTACGATCTCAATTGAATCAACTTCTCGACGAAGAACTCAGTCGGATCCAGAAGCAGGAAATCGAACAGGACCTGCAGCGAACCGCGGAACGTTCGCCTGTCGTGTTGAATCGGGAGTTGGATCGACTGGCAACGAAAGAATTGAAGCCGCTGGTTATCAAATTATCGAAACTTCCCTGCCGAGGGTGCGAGCCCTTTGAAAATCTGGACTCCGATCAATTATTACAGCGACGTCGGGCGGCTCGTCAGTTCGCTGAAATCGCAACTCAGGAAACCTTGCCAGAGTGGACGATTCGACTTCTGGGAGAGCAACTCAAAAACGAACAGGATCCGCATGTCTGTCGTGCGATTCTCGCGTCCATCTCCAATGATACGACACCACAATCCAGGCATGTCGCCGAAATTGCACTCCTGCATCCCTGGGCCGATGTTCGCATTCTGGGGTGCCAGTATGCTCAGAAGCATCGTCTGCCACAGTTAGCTCCATTGCTGATTCCCCTATTGCAGGAACGAAATCAAGCGGTGCAGGTGGCAGCCATTCGAGCGGCCGGATTTTGTCGCAACCCGATTGTGATCGATGGCCTTTCCGCATCTGAGACAAACTCTTTGCCAAACGGATTGAGACTTTTACTCGGAACGGTCCCCGGACATATCGAGCTCGAAGTCCTGCTTGCACTGGCTCGACTGGACGACTCTCAGGGGATATCAGAACTGATCAAGCTCGCTTATTCTCCCGATGGTGATCGAAGGCGTGAAGTCGTGACCAGAATCTCGGAACTGGACGATCGCGAATTCAGCGAACCTCTCATCCGACTCGGGTGGACAGAGACCGATCCCCAGGTGCAACGTGTAATTCTGGACGGACTGAATCGAATTATCCCCGAAGCTGAGCAACCAGATTTATCAAAAGCAACCAACTATGATGAACGCATGAAGGTCTGGTCTGTCTGGTTAGATCAATCGAAGTCGAATAATTAAGCTCGAAAAGTTACTTGCAAAGCTCGAATGGGCGGCACGTCCCTGAGCATCGCGAAGGACGCGATCACCACGCCCATCACTT
>DOCI01000055.1:0-670 GCA_003503535.1 Planctomycetaceae bacterium | reverse complement strand
TTCTGGGTCGTGCCACCCAAACTGTGTATTCCCAATTCCCAAATGACTTCGTCCACTTTTTAGTATGCTGTTGAAATTGATCCCGTTTTCATATGGAAGGCAATTTGGGAAAGTATTCCCAATCAAGGCTGGATAATTGTCGACGAACAGAGAATACTGTTTACAACGGAACTGACTTTATCAGGAGCAAAGGATTGGCAATAATAGGTGCATCAGGCAGTCTTGTCTGAATCTTGTGCATCGAATTTCAATTTTGAGGTATCGCATGTCGGATCAAACGACGGGAACGGCTCGTGTGGAGGATTGTATTGCCCGGTTGAATGCCGGGGATTCTTTAGCACGCGGTGAGTTACTAAACTTAACGTGCGATCGACTCATGCGTCTGACTCATCGGATCAAGCAGTCCTATCCGGGGGTGGCACGCTGGGAACAGACAGACGACGTTTTCCAAAATGCGTCCATGAAGCTCTATGAAGCTTTACATAGTGTCGAGTTAAATGATGCTCGTCATTTTTTTCGGCTGGCCGCTAAAAAAATTCGCGAAACGCTGCTCGATCTGGCTCGGCATTATCAGGGACCACAGGGACACGGAGCCAATCACGCGACGATGCCCCCTGGAAGAGCAGATCAAAGCCAAGCCCCCAACCTCCTGGACGGGGCGGAATTAACG
>DOCI01000096.1 GCA_003503535.1 Planctomycetaceae bacterium | reverse complement strand
CGCCGAAGGGCACACCCGAGCCACCCCTTTCCGCTGCTCCAGAAGAGTGGTTATATCGAACATTGGACGATGGCACGAAACTGCGACGCGAAACAAACAGCATGCCGCAGTGGGCGGGGAGTTGCTGGTATTATCTGCGGTTCTGCGATCCGAAAAACAATGAAGCATTCATCGATGCGGAGAAGGAAAAATACTGGCTGCCGGTCGATGTCTACATCGGTGGAGCCGAGCATGCGGTGCTGCATCTGTTGTACTCCCGCTTCTGGCATAAAGTACTGTTCGACCTAGGGCATCTGCATTCGGCTGAGCCATTTCACAAGCTGGTGAATCAGGGCATGATTTTGGGTGAAGCCGAGTTCACGGCTTATCGCGTAGCAGCTGAGAGCGCATACAGTGATCAGCGGGACGAACCTTTCGCGGAGGATCTGCAACGGAAATGGGTATCTAGCCGCAATGTTGAAGAGAAAGATGGCCAGTTCGTTGAGAAAGAATCTGGAGTCGTTCTCGAAGCGGTGCTGATCGATGAAAAAGAGACGGCTAAAAAAGGGAACGATTTCATCCTCAAATCAGATGCTTCGATAGTTATCGATTCCCGAACTCACAAGATGTCCAAGTCCCGCGGCAACGTCATCAATCCCGATGACATAGTGAACGACTACGGAGCCGATTCCCTGCGGCTTTACGAAATGTTTATGGGACCACTCGAACAAACCAAGCCCTGGAATATGTCGGGCGTGGAAGGCGTGTATCGATTCCTTGGCCGTGTCTGGAGGATGATTGTCGATGAACGCAATGATGACGCAACGGTTCTTCACGCGGACGTTCAGGATGTTGAACTGAACGACGAACAAACGCGGACTTTGCACAAAACGATCAAAGCGGTGACGGAGGATATCGAGAAATTATCCTTCAACACAGCGATCAGTCGAATGATGGAATTCACGAATGAATTCAGCAGTCAACAGCCGCGACCGAAGTCGGCAATGATTCCGTTCGTGCAACTGCTCAATCCGTTCGCACCGCATGTCGCTGAGGAACTTTGGGAAGTGTTGGGGCAAACAGAATCGCTGACTTACTCAAACTGGCCGAAGTTCGATGAGAGCAAGCTGATCGAAAGTGAAATCGAAATTCCCGTGCAGATTAACGGCAAATTGCGCGCGAAAGTCAAAGTGCCTGCCGAGGCTGGTAAAGACGAGATGGAAGCCGCCGCCAAAGCGGATGAGACGATCGTTCAAATGTTTGAAGGGAAGCAGATCGTCAAAACGATTTGTGTTCCCGGCCGAATGGTGAACTTTGTCGTGAAGGGCTAATGATAAATGGGTGAAATGTCAGGTAACGCTCGCGGCTGCAATCGATCCGGAAACTTTTCGTCGGCTGGTTCAGTATGCCGATGGAGAACCGGTTGATTTTTAGGGCAATTATCTGATAAGGGGGGCAGAGTCTGGCAGAAGGGCTTCTGGATCACTGGTCGGAATGGGAACGACTCGGGATTGTTCCGGGTCGTCGGCAATTCTGAGGACATCCCGGCAGTATTCATGACAATTGATACAGGTTGTCAGGGAGTTCATGTAGACAAAAGCCGCCCCTTCGAGATTTTTATGACGGGCCATCTGTTCGAGTTTTTCGGCCTGTTTCTGCATCTCAATCCGATGGTGGGCATAAATTTGATCTTTATGAGCGGCCCATTCCGTTGCCATGCAGATGCTTACGAGTTCCTTTGCTCCCTGTGAAATTTCCTCGAAGTCTTTCGTCACGAGGCCATTGGTAATTTTCTGGGAACTGGCCAGTTTTGCCAGCATCATGGATGATTGATGATCTTCGAGTTCAGCAGCCGTCATGCGGAGTTTTTCAGCCGCAAAGGAAGCTCCCGCCACGACGAACAATCCAGTCACAATTAATGGGAAGTGGCGAATCATAATCACGAATTCCTGCTTAAGAAAAGTTTGCAGCGGGCGATCCGTCAAGAGATCCTACAACTGCTACATCAGGAATTATCGGAAGTAAGTGCCTGCAATCTGTATCGATTCATACAGATTTATGTTGATTCCGTCATGTTTTCGGGGACTTGCAGCGGGACGAGTTCCGATGGTGCGTTTGGAAAAGAGGCAGGTTGGCTCGAGATTTTGGTGGATGCTACTGGCTTTGGGAATGGAGCAGACGTGGACTTTGGACCCAAAAGTGTCAATTTTGCAGTTTTCCAGAAGCCTCGCCATGTTGTAAATGTTTGCTGAACGGCTGTCGCTTCGTATCCCGAGTGGACCATGCAGTTTGTGCATTTGGGGTTGCCGCTGGTACGTCCGTACTTTGACCACTCGGTCAGGTCCATCAATTCCTGAAAACTGCTGACGTGACCTTCGTCGACCAGGTAGCAGGGTTTCTGCCAGCCGAACAGGTTGTATAAGGGATTTCCCCAAGGCGTGCATTCGAGTTCCCAACGGCCTTTCAGGAATTCGAGGAAGAGTGGGCTTTGATTGAACCGCCATGCTTTGCCTGCTTTGGAAAAGACCTGCTTAAAGAGGGAGACCGTTTGTTCGCGGGGCAGGAAGTTGTTCTGGTCGGGAGCTTTCTCGTATTCGTAGCCGGGGGAAACCATCATACCTTCGACGCCGAGTTCAGTTAGTTCGTGGAACATCTCCTGAACATGAGCAGGATCGGCATTGCGAAAGAAGGTGCTGTTTGTCGTGACGCGAAAGCCAGCTTTGAGAGCGGCTTTAATTCCCTGAATAGCCGTCTCATAAACTCCTTTTCGGCAGACGGCCTGATCGTGAACATCGCCAACCCCATCGATATGCACAGAAAATGAGAGAAAAGGACTCGGCTCGAATTTGTGCAGATGCTTATCGAGCAGCAATCCGTTCGTGCAGAGGTAGATGTACTTTTTTCGCTCGATCAGTCCCTTAACAATTTCATCGATTCGAGAATGCAGCAGCGGTTCGCCGCCGGGGATGGAAACGATGGGAGCCCCGCATTCGTCCACAGCTGCAAAACATTGTTCGGGCGTCAGTTCTTTACGCAGGACATCGACCGGATGCTGAATTTTGCCACAACCGGCACAGGCGAGATTGCAGCGAAACAAAGGTTCGAGCATCAACACCAGTGGATACCGCTTGGAACCAAGCAATCGTTGCGTGAGCACATAGCGGGAAACCGTCCACATCTGGGAAACTGGAACACCCATCATCACATCCTTGCTGGGGCTGGCGAGCAAGATCTTTAATTCGTGAGATGCGAATCATTCAACCCTGAACGCGAATTTTCAAACTCTGTCTTATGAAATTTCGTATGAAGTTAATGGAATTCTATCAAGAATGAAATTTACACGTAAGTAGAACTACGAATTCCATTTTGAGTTACCGCTCCCGCCTTTTGGTAACGTATCTCCTTAGCTGGCAAGGTGTTGGGGAGATGTTGTGGAGTCTATGCGAATGGAAATGTTGAATTTGGGGGTTTGCAGTGACCTTTCCGGTGGGCACTGGCGTTGATGGATTAACGGGTAGATTCGCTACAGGTGGACAGGAATCGAGCCTCTGAGCATTTCTGTAAAAGATTCCTCAACAATTTGGTCGTCATGCGGTTTATGTTTAAGCATAAGAGTCAGCGGACGGACGGGTGAATGAACCCGCTGCCCGAATTGGCTGCAGGTCTCATCTCTGGAGAGTGGATCTGTCAGGAAACAATGGACCGTTATTTAAAAGGATGGCCGACGTAATCGTCGGTGCATTTCGGGGATGTGAAATGCTGGTACTCAGTAGAAAACAGGACGAGAAAATTATCATCGGCGACAATATCTCTCTGATGGTGATCTCCATTCAGGGCGACAAAGTCCGACTTGGCATCGAAGCTCCAAAAAATGTGAGCATCCATCGCCAGGAAGTTTACGAAGCGATCAAACGTAAAGAGTGTGAGACCGAAGAGGGATCGACGACAGACGTATAAGAATTGCGAATTGAAAGAGATCTGCAGGATCATCTTTAGTGGATTTCAAAGAATGAGGTCCCCAAAGTTACATTCTTTAAACGCGTTCTGCAGAAGTAAGCAAAGCGAACTTCAATAACAGTCGTCCATGCGACTGCCAATGGTCAAGCAGAATGCTTTGAGACTTCACCCCGGAGTCTTTTCTTTCAAAAAGTGCCCACTGCGACCTCCCTGTTTTTCGATCAGTTGGACCTGACTGATCGTCATTTCCCGATCGACGGATTTGCACATATCGTAGATGGTTAACGCAGCCACTGTCACCGCAGTGAGTGCCTCCATTTCCACGCCCGTTTTGGCAGTCACTGAAACGCAGGCTTCAATCCGAACACGATCCGGCTCGATTGCCTGTATGTCTACTGATGTGGACTCGAGTGGTAATGTGTGACAGAGCGGAATAAGATCAGCCGTTCTTTTGGTCGCCATGATCCCCGCGAGCCGGGCTACTTCAAAGACATTGCCTTTGCCGAATCCCTGCTCAAGAATTCGCTGTAATGTCGCCGGCTGCATTTGCACATAACCCTCCGCCCGCGCCAAACGCTGCGTCACTGCTTTTGCAGTCACATCGACCATGCGACTGGCTCCGGTCTCGTCGAAATGTGTGAAGTCGTTCATGGTATTGTCTGGTTGAATGTTAAGGGTTTAGAGTTGAGGGATTGGGTTAGAGATTAGTGATCAGAGGTTGAGAGTATAGAAAGCCCAGTGTCGAGTGCCCAGAGGATACATCTCACCTCCCAGGCCATTCATCACTAGCCACTGGCCACTGGCCATTCCAGCAATCGAAACCCGAATACTGAAACCTAACGCCCATACCCTAACGCCTAACGCCTTTATACAATGCCGCGATTCGGGTGCCTTTGAAGAACCCCAATCCCCCGACGTCAATTGAAATAACGGCTTCCCGAGAGTGATCCCGAAATTCTGCGGGAATATCTGAATAGCGGGAAAAGACGATGAGGTATTCGGGATTGGTTTCGGTTTCGTCTGCTGACCACGGTTTTAAAGTCCATTGTTTTTTGCGGATGATTGGTATCTGTTTTCTGAGATCATCCAATTGGAACTGATGCAGGACGGGCATTACATGAATGGTGGCTCCGTCAGGGATATTTTCTGCACAGTCTTTCCAGAACGAGCGTGTGAGACTGTCCTGCCAATAGGTCGCTTCAAAGCCAAGATATCTGGCATGGGCAGTGCCACCAGCCAGCAGGTTGTAGTAACTCAATTGATTGGGGTGTGTGCTGATGATCCCGATAGTCTGTAATATCAAAAGTAGTGCGGCAATGATTGCTGTTCGTTGAAATGAAAATCGATCTCGCATCCACTGCCAGACGAGTTGGCCGCCACGTCCAATGAAAACGGCCCACAGAGGATAAGCCATCAGAAATAAGCGACTGCCATCATACACGGCTGTTGAGGTTGAAAAAAGCAGTAATGGAAAGGTCAGGCAAATCAGAACCAGAGCCAATCGTGCATCGGAACCTCGTTCGCGGAGAAATTCAATGAACCCCACACCTCCCAGCAGATGAAATCCGACGGGCACAGTCACCAGAAAGATGACCCAGGGATAATGCCAGGGGACTTCGGTATCCCGAAAAACCTGCCCCAGATACCAGACATTCAGATGCACTCGTTCGGTGGCGCTGCCGAGAAATTCGCTGAGGTTCCCCAGAGGATCGAGCCATAGCCAGGGCCAGCCGAGAAAGAAGACGAGATTTGCCATGATTCCCCAACTCAACAGTGATGGAATTGACCGTCTACGTCCATACCAGAGTGCCCAGCCGATGATGCAGGGAATGATGAGAAAGCCCTGAATCTTGGTCAGCATCGCTAGCCCGAGGTAGAGCCCCGGAATCAAGCCGGATTTCCAGGTCCACTTGCGTAGATTCTCCTCGGTAATGACTTTCGGGTTCGCATGAAAATATTTCGACCAGCTATTCGCGGTACATAAGACGGCGAGAGTCACAAACAGATTCACACTCGATTCCAGCGAAGCCAGATGCGCATGTGCGAAGACCCGAGGCATCAGTAGCAATGCGAGCGCAGCAATCCATCCTGCAGATGGTCCAAACCATGTTCCCGCAGTCGCTCCGACGAGAAAGACGGTTAGCGTAAACAGACACGCAGAACCGACCCTGGCAGCAGCAGTGACATCAATGGAGCCGGGATCTGTGGGAGGAAACAGATTCCACCAGAGGTGATGTGTGATTCCGAGAATCCAGCGACCGAGCGGCGGGTGATCGGGCAGGTACGGGATTTTTGCGGGATCGCCGTAAATGTCCTGAGCATTCGTCGGATCGAACATGAACAGCCCGTACTGACGAAAGACTTCAACCAGCAGAATCCCTTGCTGGACATTGAACGATTCATCAATCGTAATCCCCGGCCCCTCGGCTAAACGAGGATAACTTCCGCCGGGATCGATGGTCAGGATGACAATCAATCCGGCCAGTAATCCGATAACGACGCCTCCCGACCAGTTCGAACCAAACAGGTGGCCCCAGCGAGAATGAGGTGTTGAAGATTCTGCCGTCATACCGGAAATATTATTCTATTTTTTAGCATCTGCTGCGTGAGATGATATATGTGCAATCCAACCTGCGGAATAAGTTGTCATTTCAATGGAAATATTCGAAACGAACTATTGGCAAACACAGGCTCAATAGTAACAGCCCCTCTGTCTGTCGCAATAAAATATTCGGCCTGTGTCTCATGAGCCAATCTTGTTAAATCCTGTTCATCAACCATTTTGTCGGTATAACTTTCCACGCTCCAATTGTATTTGTAATTGAGCCTGCGATTCCATTCGAGAATTCCAGCAGCTTCCTGCGGGCAATCTTTATAGCAGATATACTCGGCTCGTTGGGCAAACCATTTGAAGGCCCAGGAATGTCGAGTGGTGACGATCAATGCGTCTTCCGGCGTGTTCTGTTGAATCCAGTTGCATAACTCAAGCCAATCCTGTCGCATTTGACTGGGCATTCGCGAAGAATTGCGATCTCCAAAAGGAAGAGTCACCGCCACGATAAACAGGCTGATCGTTAGCGAGAAATTCAAATAAGCTTGTCGTTTTCTACAGCCGGTATCCTGTTCTGATTTTGCATTGAAGACAATCAAAACCTTCGTCAGAACAATGGCGAGTATCGCTGGGAGAAGTAAATCATACAGGCGAAACGGATAAAACTTTAACAGTTTCACTCGCCAGGTCAGCCCGGGCATATCGGGTGGTTCAACGAATCGCAATCCGACCAAAACACCAACAAAGGCAAATAGCATTGCGGCCAGCGCAACCCCAACGAGCAAACGCAGGGCTGTTGTTCCTGAGGTTTCAGTCTGATTCTTCTTGCTCAGAAATCGATAACTGAACCACAGGATCGCTGTCATGACCAGATATGCGGCATACCTCCACCACTCGAATTCCATCGGATCGAGATGATGCTTGAGTCGACGGTAAACTTGAAGATAATCCCCTCCAAACTTTATTGAAGCAGGGGCATCATCCAGAATGACCATCAAAGCAGGCCACAATCCAGGCAGGCTTGTGATCAATAAACAAATCGCGGGGATCAGTGCTCGACGAGCCAGTGGCAATAACTTTGCGAGCTGAAATCGACTGGAGAAAAAGCCGTAAAAGATCAATCCAAGAACCAGCCATAATCCGACCAGAGGGTGATAGGCAATCGATAGTCCGAATAAGACTCCGGCTCGATTGGCTTGACCGTTCAGCAGAGCTCCTATTCCCCAGAAGCCAAAGCCATACGAGAACACCTTCGACTCGATGCCACCGATGACCCATTCGCCGGAAAAGTTGACGCTGGCCTGCATCAGCAGAAAAACAGCCAATGCCAGGTGAGCAGCGGCAACGCCCGGGAGCAGCGACCGAGCCATTTTGTTCCAGCCAATTGCAAATATCAGCAATCCAAAGCAGCGACTGATTAATGTCGCTACGTGCAGCGAGCAGATGTTCGTCAGCCATCCCATCGTCACATAAAAGAACAAATGCGGATTGGAAGAACTCAGGAAGAAGTCCCGTTGGCACCACTGAGGATTCCAGAAGTGTCTCGCTTTCGTCATATAATGCGGCTCATTCACAGCAGGAATGGGAGTCCGCACAAATGACCAGACGAGCAGCATCAGCCATAATGCAAGAATGCTGATGATCCATCCCGGTATCGGGAAGGTACGAGCATTTGCATCTGGAGTAGAGTCTGTTTCAGAGGGAATGGAATGAATTTGAGTCATTGTCATAGACCTGCTTCGCTGTTGAGGTTTTAACAGCAATTTGTACAGGCTATCAAATTTGACATGATCACAAAATGTTCCGCAGCAAAGATCGAAAGAACGAGACTATTTCTTAGAAGTCTTCTTTTTTGCAGCCGCTTTTTTCTTGGTCGCCTTCTTGACGGCTTTCGGCTTTGAAGTTGCAGATTTCTTTGATTTTGGTTTTGACTTCTTATCGGAAAAGATCCGATCCCAGCCGTCTGAAAATTCCGGGGTTGCACCTGTTCTGACAATTGGGCCGCTCATACAATCAATCCTGTTCGTTTTCAGTTATTCAATTTTAGCCGTGATTTGGCAATTCGAGTCGTTTCTTGCTGTGAGAAGAACTATTTCAACGTGTGGGCAATTTGTCAACCTTGTGAGCGCGGGTCGGATTCTGCACAATGGAACAGTCTATTATAAAACAATTTCATAAATGAGCGTAGGCCAGACTGTGCCTGACGAAATATGACGACCAACATTGTTGTCGTTTTTTAGAACTGTTCAAAGCCCTCAAGAGGCATCGGCTAACATAACTATGGATTTTCAAAATTTTGACGATGAGATGTCTATGAAACGAGTCTGGAATTCGGTTCGCATTGCGCGTTCTGTTCCCTATTCGTTATTTACCTTCGGGGTTTCCGATCTGGAGTATTATCTGGTTTTGAAACCTCAGGCTGAGAATGCTCAGGTGAAAATCCGTAAAGGCGAAATTAAAATCACGAAGCCATTGATCGTGAGGCCGGGAGATGCCTCGCTTGAATTTCAGGATTTTTATGAGTCGGAAGAGAACGATTCGCTGGTTCAATTCCTGATGTCCCGAACAGCTGCCTTTTCCAATTTGAAGTTGACCAATCATGCCGGGAAAGAAGAGATTGTTAGTGATCAGGTTGAGGAAGTGGTGGATCGCCTGAATCAAAAACTTGACCGGGAAGACGAGGATCGGATTGCGATACTGGTGGCTCCAGAAGCGTTGGCCGGGGTTGCCCTGATCCGCTATGCCGCAGAGCGAATTATTTCCAGTGCCCCTGAAAACTTGACGGAGTTGCGAGAGAAGGGGTTTCTACCTTGAATGGTCATCGGGCCAGGAACAAGAGGCTAGTGCGTCTTCCACACTAATTATTTGGGTTGATGTTCTTATAAAGCAATACAACGGAGTGCATTACAGTTATTTGATGCCCAAATCTAAGCCCTGAAAGGGCACTGGTGGGTAGGACAGGCTTCCAGCCTGTCTATTCACAGAATACGAACCTCGGATAATCAGATGATCAACTTAATTCAGACAGGCAGGATGCCTGTCCTACGGGCGTATTTGAATTGCGTATTCCGTCCGCGCATGAAAAAACCCGGACAACCAAAGTTGACCGGGCGAATGTGTGTTGATGGGGTCTAAAACCTCAGGCCCGCTAAAATATCCGAAAAACACACGGGTATGAATCAGACTTAATTATCATTGACAGAATTCAATTCGTCAAGAGTGGTTGTTAAAAAGTTCACAGATTTGCATAATTTCATATTCTTATCTTCTTAAGGGTATTTGTTCAACTTACTTTGAAAGTGAAATCAATGGCAAAATCAATCCGTTACATCATGGTGGGAGGTTTTCTTGGAGCCGGTAAAACGACAACCCTGGCTCGGCTGGCGGGCATGTATCGCGAACAAGGCTTGAATGTGGGTATTGTGACGAACGATCAGGCCGACGATCTGGTCGATACCGGCCTGCTCCGCAGTCTCGGCTTTAATGTCGAAGAGGTTGCCGGAGCCTGCTTTTGCTGCAGTTTTAATGAACTGATGAATCAGATGCAGAATCTGAGTGCCGACAAACGACCGGATGTCATCCTGGCCGAACCCGTCGGCAGCTGTACGGATCTGGTTGCAACCGTCATTCAACCTCTTAAGCATCTGTTCGAGCGGGAATTTGAGATCGCTCCTTATGCTGTCATTCTGAAACCGAGCCACGGAAAGAAGATTCTCTCCGCGGCCTCAACCACCGGCTTTTCGCCCAAGGCCGAGTATATCCTGAAAAAACAACTGGAAGAAGCCGATCTGATTCTCATCAATCGCTGTGATGAACTGAGTACTACTGAAGCCGATGAACTCGAACAGTTGCTCACCACGAACTTTCCGGGCACGCCTGTTCTTCGTGGCTCGGCAACTGAAGGAACTGGCTTTGAAGCAATTTCCGAGTTTCTCGATCAGCAGGGTGAGTTTGGTCGAAAAATTCTGGATATCGATTACGATGTGTATGCCGAGGGTGAAGCCGAATTGGGCTGGCTCAACTGCAGTGTACGATTGAGTTCTGAAGCTGAGTTTGATCTCGATGAATTTCTTGTCGACATTGTCGAGGGAATCCGTCAGGAATTGCTGGCCAGCGGAGCCGAGCCTGCTCATCTGAAAACGATCGGCCTGTGGGAAGGATTCTTTGGCGTCGCGAATTTAATCAGCAGCGATACCGACGTTCGGCTCTCGCTCCCTTCTCACCAGAAGGCGAAAGTGGCCGATATTGTTGTCAATGCCCGTGTCGCCTGTGATCCGGAACTTCTCGAACAGATCGTGAAAAAAGTGCTCGAGCATCAAGCCAGCCAAATCGATGCGGCTTTGGAATATCGTCAGTTACAAAGTTTTCGCCCAGGGCGACCGGAGCCGACGCATCGATATGCGACTGCAAAGACCTAATGGAAAAGTACATCTGAGAATATGATTGCTCCAGAATGTTGAAGAACAGACCGGCACCATGAAACGTAAAGAGCAGTATCAACTCGACTTCCCGAAAGATCCTTTTCTGGGTGGGGAAAATCTTTCTCCACTCCAGTTAAAATTGAATGAGATTATTTTTGGTGTCGATACCTTTGCCGGTCGACTCTTCGATATCGTGCTTCTCGTCGCCATCATGATTTCCGTGATGACCGTCATGCTGGAAAGCGTGCAAGACCTGCAAGTGCGCTACGGTCAGATCTTCTTATTGATCGAGTGGGTGCTCACAATTCTGTTCACCATCGAATATCTGGTGAGGCTCGGCTGTGTTTCGAAACCGTCGAAATATGCCTTCAGCTTTTATGGGATTGTCGATTTACTCTCGATCCTGCCGACATTTGTCGCGTTATTCCTCTCCGGATCAAAATCGTTACTTGTCATTCGAGCCTTGCGATTGTTGCGGGTCTTCCGGGTACTTAAAGTCGCCCATTGCATGAAGGAAGCTAACCATCTTTGGATTGCCTTTCGAGCAACCCAAAGCAAAATCATGGTTTTTCTATTTGTCGTGATGACAATCATTCTGCTCATGGGCTCAGCCATGTATTTGATTGAAGGACCGGCTCATGGATTCACGAGTATTCCGAAGAGTGTTTACTGGGCCATCGTGACCATGACGACAGTTGGTTATGGAGACATTGCCCCACAAACGATTCTCGGACAATCGCTCGCAGCGGTCGCGATGATTCTCGGCTACGGCATCATCATTGTACCGACGGGTGTGTTTTCTGTGGAAATAGTCGCAGCCAGCAGAGCCGAGAAACATCTCGATATGCCCTGTACCAATTGCGATCTTCATCAGCACGAAACTGATGCCATTTTCTGCAAACACTGCGGCGAGAAATTGCCAAGAGCCGCCCGCAAATTTGAATTGAGTCGGCAAGACGAAGCGTAGGACTCAGGTTACAAGCAATCATCGTTTGCGAGTTTGTAATACGCTTTCTAACTGAAGTTTTGCAAATTCCAATAAATCATAACCCGACGCGTCAGCGAGGGGCCCGTGTGGAATTGTTCATCTGCTGAATTTGGTCTTGGGCAATCCTATTAAACGAATCGATAATTAACCCGCGTTTATGTTTCACAGATCAGTTTTTCACGTGAAATAA
>DOCI01000229.1:18462-20198 GCA_003503535.1 Planctomycetaceae bacterium | reverse complement strand
CCGAAAGTTCTACGATTCGGGGGACTTCTCTTCGAGAGCGCCCCCGCCACCCTCATTTGAATATTTCAAATCAAGAATGAGATAAACGTCAGGCAATGCCTGACCTACACAAATACATAATCAACCTCTCAAGGACAAATTTTGGCACACTATCAATTTACTTACGGCAACGATCAAACATTTTCGTTCGAACTCAACGAATCTCTCGTCCGCTGGGCTCAAACGGGGCCTGCTACCAATTCCGATATTTCCGCAGCGATCCAGGCTGCCTTGAGTGATCCGCTCGACTATCCCCCAGTTCACGAAGCCGTTGTCCCTGGCGATCGTGTCGCGATTGTCGTCGATCCAGAAACGCCTTCCTGGCCGGAAATTGTGTGTGCCATTGGCAGTCAGCTGGAGAAGCGGGGAGTTGAACCAGGTTCATTACGAATTTCGCTCAATACAGAAGTGGAATCAAACAATCAAGCGGGTGTTTCGAAGGTTCCCTATGCCATCGTCCCTCATGAACAGGTGATGGAAGGCCGTGCGGTCTATCTGGCTTCGACCGCAGAGGGGGAACGAATTTATCTGCCCGAGGAAATTGGAGAAGCCGATTACATTATCTCCATTGGCCGTTTCGGTTTCGATGATCACTGGGGCTATCGGGGCACGCATTCCATCGTCTTCCCGGCTTTCGCAACCGAGGAAGAAAAGGCGAAATATCTCGGGAAAGGTCATCAGGAACTTTCTCCGGAAGACTCCCGCGGCGTCCGGCAGGTCATCGATGAAATCGGCTGGTTACTCGGACTTCAGTACTGTGTGCAAGTGATTCCCTCGGGATCAGGCGAACTTTCACATGTCCTTTCCGGGGCTTGCGATTCCGTCTTTCAGAAATCGGTTTCACTGCTCAATGACGCCTGGCGTTCGACCATTCCGACTCGGGCCGAAACCGTCATCGTCTCGATTCCTCATGCCAATGAAGTCGATGCCTGGGCCGCAACTGCACGGGCCTGTCGTGTCGCCGAAAAACTGACGACTGACGATGGTCGTGTCATAATCATGACCGATCTGCAGAAATTTCCCGAAGACCTGCATCGACAATTCGAAGCTTCTGCTGATGCGGGTCAGGTATTACGGGCACTGAATCGTAGTCCTTATCCACAAGCACGAGCGGTGGCTGCGCTGGCAAGCCTGGCGAACCGGTTTAAGGTCTATCTACGTAGTAATCTCGAACAGGATGTCGTCGAAAGTCTGTTCTGCATCCCCCTGGCCGATGAAGAAGAACTCCGCAATGCTCTTCAGGGCGGCGAATCCTATGCTCTGCTCCAGGGCGGGCAATTTGCTTATGTCGATTCTGCAAACTGACAACTGATTTTGCGAATCTGACGGGAAATTGGCAGCGACTTGTGGTACGTTGCATCAATCAGGACTGATGCACATGCATTGATTGACGCCTTTCATTGATCCATTCAAGGGACCTCTCATGATTCCACGTTATGCTCGATTTTCCTTTCGTCCTTATGTAGCTGTGATCGCTCTCACGCTTGCGATGCTGTCCAGCTGCACAAAGCCCGAAAATTCTGGTGGAAAAAGTACGGTCGGCAAGGATGACAAAGTTTCACTGGCTTTCATTACCAATGTCGTTGCCTCCTTCTGGGAAGTGGCTGAGAAAGGAGCCGAGGCTGCCGGTAAGGATTTCAATGCGGATGTCAAAATCTTCATGCCGACCGACTACGCTGCCGAACAAAAGCGAATTG
>DOCI01000229.1:17982-18318 GCA_003503535.1 Planctomycetaceae bacterium | reverse complement strand
TGGAAGACCTGCTGATTCGAGGTATTGATGGCATTGCTATTACTGTCATCGACCAGGAAGGTCAAATGGACATGCTCAACAGCGCAGCCGAACAGACGAATCTCGTCACGCATGATTCCGATGCTCCCGAGACGAATCGCCTCTGTTACATTGGCATCGATAATTATGACGCCGGTCTCGCCTGTGGTGAACTCGTCAAGCAGGCCATTCCCGATGGTGGCGAGATCATGTTGTATGTCGGCAATCTCGATCAGATCAATGCTCGGCTGCGACGTCAGGGAGTGATCGATGCGGTCCTCGGACGCGAGCCCGATTCGAGCCGATACGATAACCCGG
>DOCI01000229.1:17275-17821 GCA_003503535.1 Planctomycetaceae bacterium | reverse complement strand
AGAGCCGATACGATAACCCGGGCGAAGTTGTCAAAAACGACAAATACACCATCCTCGATACCCGAACAGATGGAGCCGACTTTGCCAAGGCCAAAGCCGATGCTTCCGATACCATCTCCAAATATCCCAACCTCGCCTGCATGGTTGGTCTGTTCGCCTACAATCCTCCGCTCTGTCTCCAGGCGGTGAAAGATGCCGGGAAGCTGGATCAAATCAAGATCGTCGGTTTCGATGAAGAAGGGGGTACGCTGCAGGGCATTATCGATGGAGAAATCTTCGGCACCGTCGTGCAAAACCCGTACATGTACGGGTACGACTCCATTCGCATTCTCGCCGGCCTGGCACGCGGCGAAGATTTGAAAACACTCATGAAGGCGACCGAAGGTGTGCTCGTTGAGGAAGAAGACACCATCCTCTTCCCTGCTCGAATCATCAAGAAAACACCAAATGCAGAAGCTAAAAACGAATTCGAAGTCGAAGCCTTCTGGACCCGATTGAAAGAATTGACCGAATAGAACATCTTTCAAGGCGAGCCGTGCCAGTCAT
>DOCI01000229.1:11445-17193 GCA_003503535.1 Planctomycetaceae bacterium | reverse complement strand
GGCGAGCCGTGCCAGTCATGGCACGGGTATTAGCTCGATCATTGTGTGTCCTGTTAATTGCATCGAAATGAACAAACCTACCCGAGTCATGACTGACTCGGCTCGCCTACAGTAAAACGTCATGAACTTAGCAACTCCACCACGTCTCGAAGTTCGCAGCATCACCAAACAGTTCCCGGGTGTGATCGCTTTGCAGAATGTCAATCTGCATGTCGCGCCCGGCGAAGTGCTGGCTGTTGTCGGAGAGAACGGAGCCGGCAAAAGTACGTTGATGAAAATCCTGGCCGGTGTGCAATCTGCCGATTCCGGTCAAATGCTGATCGAGGGAACCCCCACCCAATTCCACTGCGTGGATGATGCCCTCGATGCCGGGATCGCGTTGATTCATCAGGAGTTGAACCTCTCCGACAATCTCGATGCGGCTGCCAATATCTTTCTCGGACGCGAACCGAACGTCCTTGGCTGGATACGACGCTCTCAAATGGAACAGGAAGCTCGCCACTTTCTCTCCCAGGTCGGTCTGGACATTTCTCCTCGAACACTCGTGAGAGATCTGGCAATCGGTCAACAGCAGTTGATTGAAATTGCCAAAGCGCTATCCATCAATGCCAAAGTGCTCATCATGGATGAGCCGACTTCCTCGCTCTCTCAGCGGGAAACTGAAACACTGATGCAGGTGATCGATCAGCTCCGCGAGCAGGGAGTCAGCATCCTCTACATTTCTCATCGACTGGCCGAAATTCAGCGAATTGCTGATCGTGTCACAGTATTGCGGGATGGTCAAAACGCAGGCGAATTGCAGAAAGCAGAAATCACGCACGCTGCGATGGTCAGCCGGATGGTCGGTCGGGATGTTTCCCGATTCTATCAGCGAACCTCGCATCAGCCTGGCGATGTCGTTCTCAAGGTGCAGGACTTTTCCACAACCGCCTGGCCCGCTCATCGCAATACAGTGACGGTTCGCCAAGGAGAGATTGTCGGTCTGGCAGGACTCGTCGGAGCAGGCCGGAGCGAATTTTTAAGAGCCGTCTTCGGTGTCGATCGACCGCTGACAGGCTCATTGGAAATCGCGGGGGAATCGATTCCTCTACAGAATGTCCGCAGCGGAATCGCAGCCGGGCTGGCGCTTGTGCCGGAAGATCGAAAACAGCAGGGCCTGATCCTCGAAATGTCGATCCGCGAAAACGCTTCGCTGGCAAGTCTGTCTGCTCATGCTAAACAGGGCTGCTTTGTCGATGCCGCTTACGAACGCGATGTCTGCGAGGAATTTCAGAAATCCCTCGGCATCCGCATGGCTGGCCCGACACAACTGGTCGGCTTGCTCTCGGGAGGCAATCAGCAAAAAGTGGTGCTGGCAAAGTGGCTCGCTCTCAAACCGAAAGTCTTACTGCTCGACGAACCAACCCGCGGCATCGATATCGGAGCCAAAGAAGAAATCTATCATCTGATCGACCAACTCGCCAAAGCCGGCGTCGCCATTCTCTTCGCCAGCAGCGAAATGGAAGAAATCATCGGCATCTCCGACCGCGTTCTTGTCATGCGCGAGGGAGAGATCAAAGGAGAGTTGACCAGAGAGCAACTCAATGAGCAGGCGGTTATGGCGTTGGCGACGCAGGATTGAAAAGATACTCATTTCCAATAACGAGAGCATGATCAGTCACTCGATGAGTAACAAATTCTGGAAGACCCTCCAAATCGAAATAAAGTGAATTATAATCTTCAGAATTAAATAATTGTGTGACGCAATCAAATATGCCTTCGACTTCTACTGGAGGGAAATTCAATAAATCGAGTTGCTCTTCAAGAATAGACGTGAATTGATCCACGGAGAATGGATGTGATGCAATGCAGTTCTTACGCAGGTTTTGCGTGAATGTGTAATGTTCATTCTCAATTGCATACTCCTGGCGCTGCTGTAACCACAAGTTGATAATATCTTGATTCGTGATTACTGGGAATGACTTCACATCTGGTAGTTCGTGAACGATATTTCGTACCCGTTGCCAATCATCAAATGGTATAAGTAACGAATCTTCCAGCAGCTTGTGTGAATCATCGTCGGTGTCAGGTTCACATAGCGGTGTTTTGTAATAGGGTTTCATGAACAATAACTGGCTTTCCGTCCGCACAACTCGTGAAAGGCATATTCGAGCACACCAGGCCTCCTCACATCCCCAACAAGCCCAGGGACTAACTGGGTCAGATTTCCAATCTGCATTCTCTATCGAATTTGACAAAAACAGTTCACCGTAATGCAAACCAGTCCATTGCGTTCCCTCATCACTAAACTCAATTGAAGTTTCCAATTTCGATAGAGGCAACATTAATAATTTCTTTCATATTTTCTGGATGCATACAGTTGGTGGCTTAAAGAAACGGGTGCCATGCTTGCATCGCGCAGCAGGGCAAGCATGATTCAGGGTGAACCTAACCATAACATTTTGATTCACAAAACATGCTCGGAATAGTTCGGTTGACGGTTGAAAAGTGAAGTCAAATTTTGAAACTCAATTTAAGTTTGGATACACTCTTGGTGGAATGGAGTGGGCAACGCAAACTGTTTTAAAATACTCTTCTGCTACAGATTCATATTTTTCTGATTCCCTCGCATCCCATAATTCATTTTCACTTTGATTAAATATTGATTCATTCTTTGCAATAAACTTGGATCGTTGTTCGTCATTACGAGGAAAGTCGTCTCCAAAATACTTTATTATTCTCGTGCAAACAGCCTGAGTTTTTAGACAACCGAGGATCTCAAACCCTCGTTCCATTTCAGGCATCGTACGACCAGGTTCACATTGCATTGCATATGCCAACCCGCCATTGTCAATGTATCCAAGAGCAATTTCCGTAACCCACACAAGCAAGTGGTTGAAATCAGCACTTACTCGGTCAGGCCAAAACCCGTCTTCTTGCCAGCATCCATACGGGTCGCCAAATTGCTCGATAAAATTGAGGAACGGCCACCTATACGATTCTTTGGCCATGAGAACATTCCAATAAATCTACATTACAAAATGGACAGTACAAATTAATTTCCGAGATTCAGTGGGTGGGGTTTGCGAGCAATAACCCAGTAAATTAATGACGATTGAACAATCCCATCACAAAAACATGCTCAAACAAGTTTGAGCATGGCACCCGCATTATTCTGAAACGTACGAATGAGCCCCGAGTTTCTGCAAACTGGGATCGTTCGAACCTATCTCTGGAGCAGCGGTTCGATCATGCTTCAATTGCGGATCGACCTGAGTAATTCCGCCCTCTTCTTTCACTGGCAGTGTCGGTCGCCGGTTAGACTGGCTGTTGAACCAGGCATTATTTCGAAATATGAATGTTTCTGATTTCGTATTGGCTCCAACATTCACGAATGTCTGCACCTGATTGTCATACACAATCAAATTCTCTTCGAAAACGCCCTTCTGACAGGGCAGGAATTTGTCCGTGGGCTGCTCCTGCAGAATTCGGATCACCCATTTCTCCGGGTTGACAATCGTATTCTTTCGCACCTCACAATTCGTTGACGTCACAAAGGCGATGGGGGACATGCTGCCGACAAAATGATTTCCGACAACGACAATTTCATTGGCTTCATAGTTCGTCAGTTTTGGTCGAAAGAATTGCAATCCCGTACTGCCTCCCAGATTCACCGCTCGCTGACCAGCGTTTTCGAAGTAATTCCGCTGGATCAGAATTCGCTCGGTACCACCCTTATTCTGCACTCCGGTATCTTGCGAGAAGCCTTCGATGCCGATGAACTCGCAGCCTTCAATCACACCATCCTGACAGCCGACCATATCCACCGCCGAGCCGCCCCAGCCAGAAAACTTGCAGTTCCGGACTGTAAAATCAACCAGTCCCGAAAGCTTGAGACCATCGTGATTTCCACGCGGGCCTATTTTTTCAATCGTGATATTCTCAAAGACAAGCCCACGCGATGGCGTTTCATAACTCCCCCCATCATCCACATTGATGCCATTCCCCGAGCAGCCCGAAACATGAAGATTCCGCAGCGTGACATAGTTGCAATCGACCAGATGAAACGCCTGATTCCCGCCCGTGAACGTCGGCAGACTTGCAGGATCTCCCGCAATCACGATCGGCTGCGACTGCCTGCCGGTTATCTTTTCCAGCGTAAATCCATGACCGTATTCTCCAGCCGCAAGCGAAATCACATCCCCCGGCTGAGCCCGTTTCACTTCCTGACGAAGTTGAGCGGCATTCTTTACGGTCACATCGGCCCACGTTGCAGTTTGAATCGATATCGTACAACACCATATTACGAACAGAGGCAACAAGTCATTCAATGTCATTGGCTTCATCAAACTGATGCTCCATAAAATGTAAATCGGTGCCATGCTTGCATCGCGAAGCAGGGCAAGCATGATTCGGCGTTAGTACACGAAAGAAGTCTAATAATTCACTCTGCAACGACTGGCTTCAAAAATCCATTCTACCATTCGATTCCAAATTTCACATTGGCCCCAACTTCAGCTCATCATCAATAAATCGATAAGCCGCTTCACGAAGTTCTGGGGGGAAATCGTGGGCACAGTCTGGTGTCAATAGCTTCAACTGTTCGGACGCCCGATACAACTCATAGATTGGTTTGGCATCTTGCATTCCCTGACGAACTCCCGAGACTTCGAAGTTGCTGTCATGCAGTGGAGAGATTGATAAAAAGGGACGCGGTGCCAGCGTGGCGATCAGTTCGGGAAAATCAAACGGCACCTGATCCGGGTCCAACTCATACCGATCTCGAATCAGCGGCATGTAACGATCGCTGGTCCAGCCAGCCAGTTTTCCTTCATAGTAATCGTGAAAGGGAGTCCAGCCGCAGCTTGAGACGACCACTTTGACACGATCATCAAAAACCGCCAGAAAGATCGCATTGTGTCCCCCCAGAGAGTGACCGATGACCCCGAGCCGATCCGCATCAACCTCCGGCAGCGACTGAAGCAGATCCAGACAGCGTTGATGATTGACGATTCCCTTCATCGTTCCTGACTGATAGTTATCCGCTTCGAAATCGTAGGCATAATCCCCGAACGAAATGTAATCGGGGGCAACAACTACGTAACCCCGTTCAGCCAGTTCGCGAGCATACTGGCGGTTTTCTCTCTCCGTTGAACCATCCACAATAAGCTTACCAGCTGCTCCAGTCGGATGCAGAGCCACAATGCCTGGCCTCTTTTGATTCGGATTCGTATCAATGGGGAAGTACAGTAAAGCCGGGATGCGATCACCGTCTCCAGAATCGAATGTGATCTTTTGACGACGATACGCTTTCTCTTCAACCTCTTCGAGAACCTGGACCTGCAATGGGAAATTCGTCCGTCGTCCGGGATGCGTTCCCGTGACCTGCTGCATGCTCTGCAAAACACTGGCTCGCCGTTTTTCCCAATCGTCAATTGAACGAATCGGAACCGCTTCACCCTCATCATTCAAATAGTGAGTTAACTTGCGATGGTCGATCTTGTCCTGAGCCATCAGCAATTGCGAGAGCGGCAAAACCAGAAAGAACATCATCCCCAAAGCACTCAGGAATCTCAGAGCAACAAAACGACTGAATCGAGGTAGTAACATCAGGCCAGACTTTCCAGAAATGATCACGAATCGCGGAGCAGCTCACCGAGCGAAAATGACTGCCAGCCTTTTCAGTCTTTAAAAGATAGAGCATTCAGTGGCAAGAGACAATTTCATTATCTTTTTCCATTACGTGGATGGCCCTGAAAGATTCTTTCA
>DOCI01000229.1:10599-11321 GCA_003503535.1 Planctomycetaceae bacterium | reverse complement strand
TGAAAGATTCTTTCAGGGCGGCGTAGCCGTTAGCAGAACTCATCATCAAGTGGAATGCCTCTTGTGTACTTCGTCCACCCAGAAAGCGAAGCTATCGGAGTCACCCGCGTAGTTCAGGTTACATAATTCGCTTTTTTAAATTACTGAACTTTTTTTATTTTACTGAGATCGAAGCCCTTTTCAGTAAGGTATTCCAAGACTTGTGGATTCTTTTGCCATCCGTCTGCGATACGAACTACTCCATTAGTTCGATCGATAACGTCAAAACTGATCATGGAGAAAGAGTCGGGCAATCCTCTATACGCATGAGTTGTTTGCATGTAGAAGGCAATGTCCCTCACCACCAGCCTGGCAATTTCAGGATTTACATCACCCCAAGCCGCTGCAGTCGCATAGAATTTATACATCATTTGATCAGGTCGATTGCTGTTGTGTTGTTGTGCACAATAGCACCAGTCAATTCGTGCGTTCTCCCCATTTAATTTCAGTAAAGAACTTCGCGCTGGTTCGTACATAGGACGATAATCTACCGGAATACCCCAATGCATTATGCGTTGGTCACCCGTATCCAACCTGACGTCAACAGATCTGCCCAGCTCAAAGTTCATTAAGATCAGGAACACAACAACGACCGTAACAGCCCAGTTAGCATGTTCATTCTTCCAAAGATTAAAAACAACCCAGATAGTAAATACGAGCGGCACGCAACGGATTCCAAAGGC
>DOCI01000229.1:10285-10539 GCA_003503535.1 Planctomycetaceae bacterium | reverse complement strand
AGAATCATTGCACAGGCCATTGCGAAAAACAAAGTCTTTTGCGTGAAATGAAATCGACGGTTGTTTTCTGATTCAGACATAGTGCACAGGCAGTCTTTGCAATGTATGGGTTAGCTGCGCGTAAACCAAAAAAGTATCAAATCAAACTATCGCGACTCCATGAATAGCCCTGAAAGAATCTTTCAGAGCGGGCAGCCATAAGCAGAACTCATCATCAAACGGCATGCCTCATGTGGACTTCGTCCACCCAGATA
>DOCI01000229.1:9367-10158 GCA_003503535.1 Planctomycetaceae bacterium | reverse complement strand
AGCGGAGCTATCTGGGCTAACCGCGTTCGTCTAGTAAGCGGGTGCGGGGAGTGTTACTGACGCATCGCGGAGCAACTTGTCAAATGTCGGTTGCGGTGATTGTGACAAAAGGAAACCTTGATTCTCGACATCATCGATATACCAGCGAGCTTGAAAGCATTGAAAGCAGATCACAAAGTCATGTTGTTTTCCATCATAAATTACTCGAATTCCATGCCGCGGGTCATAGCACCCGGCAGCGGCTCCATCGTTTTCGGCGACACCCTTTTCTAATGCATCGATTAGAGAGTCTCGTAAGTTTCCATCTTGAAGCTTTGTGGAACCGAGAACTACCCAGCCGTGAAATGCTGTCGGGTCGTCAGTTTTGTCCCGGATCTCAGGGTCAAGTGAAAACAGTTCGAGTGTCGTTGCATAACGCAATGCCGTGGATGCGTCAGTGGGCAACCCACTTGTTGAGCAGCCGGACAATATGATGATAATCAGGGCGAAGGAAATTCGCATGGAGTGATCTCCGAAATACGAACAGTTATTCGACCGTCGAAGTTCGGTAATGCATGAGTACATTACCGCAGTCGAGAAAGAACAAAATCAACTCAAATCGAAAAGGATGCTAAGGCAATTTGCGTTTCGCATCAGTAGTACTACATCCTTTGGGTCAATCTGTTCATATAATATCCCTCATAAAACAAAAAAAGCCTCTGGAAAAATCCAGAGGCTTTTCAAATTTCGCTGGTCAGGAAGAATCAACTTCACAACCTTAAGCGACCCCGACGGGACTCGAACCCGCAACC
>DOCI01000229.1:4156-9225 GCA_003503535.1 Planctomycetaceae bacterium | reverse complement strand
GGTACTCTAACCAATTGAGCTACAGCCCCGTATAAGATAGCGGCACGCATCTTAGCTAATCCACACAGGTAGTCAATTACTTCGGATATTTTTCGTTTCGACTTGATCAATTTTCCTGCATAAGGCACAGTAACAGGGAGCATCATCAGATCGAAAATGATTCTAAGTGATTGGCTGGATTCAGGATAGGTCTATCCGCCCTATTTAGGAATGAGGACCGAATGTTTTTGATACGACAGAAATTTTTGCCGTCAGGTTCGCGAAATTTGGGTTTGGTCTGGAATTTGACCGTGGGGATTCTATGCGGATTGCTTAATTTGGGGTGTGATTCTGCCCCGTCCTCCCCTGCTCCTCCTGTTGAGGAAGTGGTCATTCCGGAGTCGATTGAAGTGGAAATTGTCGCGGGAGGCCGCAAGTCCAATCAGAGTGATGCTCTTAAATTGATGCCCGCAGAGCCGGAGATGACATCAGAGTCACTCCCTCAGGCTAATATGAAGACCGAGACTGTTCCCAGGTTCAGTGAAGCGGAATTGAACGAGTTGGGGATTGAAGTCTTTTCGTCTGCTCAGTTTGAGTTGCGAAGTGATGCGGTGCAGCCATCGAATGAGAGTGAGTTCCAACAGTTGCCCGGCTACGTCGATCAGTTGAGGGCCTGGGTTCATGCAAAACGGGAAGCTCAGCATGTGACGAACGAATCGCGAGCGTTGCAGGGATCGATCATGGAGGACCCTGCGCTGTTCCTGCAGGCCGGGCTGGCTCCTGAGGAATTGAAGGATGTTCGGCACGGCCTGTATCGCGGTCAGGAATTCTGGATGCGGGAGCAGGAGACGGATTATTTTCGCAGGCACCTGATGTTTCACGAAGTGGTGCACTGCCTGCTGGATGTTCAGGGCTATGCGATCCCGGTCTGGTTTCATGAGGGGATGGCCGAGCGTATCGCCGTCCATCAGATTGATGAAAATGGGAACGTTTTATTTGCACAGGTGCCGGGGGATTCTCAGGTCGATGGTGGTTTTGGGCGGATGCAATTGATTCGTGAGGAAATCGACGCTGGCCGTTTCAGAACGCTGAATGCGGTGCGTGAGATTGAGCCACGAGAGTTTTATTCGGGAGATACGTCGTATGCGTGGGGCTGGGCGATGTGTTATTTTCTGGCGGAACATCCTCAGACGAAAGATCAGTTTGCGTTGTTACTCGACGCCCGAACGGCTCAGCAGTTTGAGCAGATCACGAATGAAATGCTGAGTCAGCAAACTGANNNCTCAAAGCCGACTGGCTGGTGTTTACCTCTCAACTGGAACCAGACTTCAATTTTCAAAAGATGCTAATCGACTGGTCAGCTCGCTCTGAGCAGACGTCTGCGGATGTCTCCTTCAGTTTGGATGCGAATCACAATTGGCAGAACTCCGGTACTCAGGTGATGGCTGGAAAGACTTACCAGATCAACGCAGAGGGGCAGTATGTTGTCGATGACGATCCCAAAGATTGGATCTGTGAGCCTCAAGGGGTTTCTGTGGAATATGTCGACGGGTTTCCGCTGGGAATGGTTCAGGCTGTGATTTACGACATGGAAACGCCGCATGCTCAAAAGGACAGAGTCTTTCTGAAGCCGATTCCGATTGGTCGCGAGGAAACTCTGACCGCTCCGAAATCGGGAACGCTGTTCTTGCGGATTAACGATCACGCGAATAGCTGGGAGAATAATCGGGGAGAGATCGCGATTCAGATACAGGCTGCAGACTAATAAACGTATCCACTGGCGAGAATCATGAGGATGATCTTCAGGACGATCATCGAATGCACAGCTGCAATCGTATCGTCGATCATGATGCCGACGCCGCCTGCGAGTTTTTCGAAGCGTTTGATCGGCCAGGGTTTGAGGATGTCGAAAAAGCGGAAGATGATGAAGCCGAGGATTGCCGTCGTAATTGTAAATGGCGAGAGAATATAAAGGATGGGAAAAGCCGCGATTTCGTCAAAGACGACCCACGGCGGATCTTTGCGTTCGAAGTGCTTGGCTCCTGAACTGCAAATTGGCACTCCCATTGCAAAGAGCAGAATTGTCACTGGGATCAACCAGAGACCAGTCACCCCCAGGCTGCTCAATCCCCAGACAAGTGGTAAGCCGAGAATGGTGCCGAATGTACCTGGAGCTAATGGGGAGAGGCCGGTTCCTAAGCCGACCGCCAGCCAGACCCGACCATCACGAATGGAACGGTGACGGACGGATTGATCGGCAATAATTGGTTCAGTCATTCCTGAAACGATTTCTACGTGTTATTTACTAAATGCTTGTCTGTCACGATTTGTGAATCAATTGAGCATTTTAGCATTGATCCAGAGAATGAGAACACCGGATGGAGTCTGTTCAAGCTGTTAATATTCAGAGTTTTATTGCATCAGAAGACATAACGGTTTACTGATGAACGTTTAGCCGAAATCACTAACTTAAGCCGTCCCCTCGCTGACGCTTCGGTTTAAGATGAAAGGACTTAATCGAAGTATTTTTCGACAATCCACCTGGGCTGATGAGCATCGGGTTTGCGTGGATGGCCTGTGAGGTCTTTGGTTTTGGGTTGAGGATTTTTGACGGTTAAGGCCTGCTCATCTCCGACTTCTGTCTGCCAGGTTTTCATCAGTTCGAGCATTTTTGATTTTTGCATGGCGTAATCTGAATTCTCCGCCAGATTATGCATTTCGTGAGGATCGTTTTTCAGATCGAACAGCTGCTGAAAATTGATCTGTGGATAAACGCATAATTTCCAGCGTTCATCACGGACGGACCGTTGAGTGTTCTGATAGGGCAGAAAGATAGAATCGCGAACTGATTTCTGTTCGCCCTTGAAAATTCCTGAAAGACTTTTTCCTTCTACTCGTTCTGGAGCTTTCACTTCAAGTTGTCCGCATAGCGTGGGATAGATATCGAGGAGATATGTGAAGGTCTCGCTCGATTTCCCCTGAGGAATTCCCGGGCCAACGAAAATGAGCGGGGCTTTCATGCTGTGTTCGAATACGCTCTGCTTGCCGAGTAATCCATGACTGCCCATACCGAGGCCGTGGTCGGCTGCGTAAACGATGATGGTGTTCTCGCGTTGCCCGGTTTCATCGAGAGCTTTCAGGATGCGACCGATTTGCTCATCCATGTGAGTGATTAAGCCATAGTATTCGCAGAGTTGATCGCTGATGACCGATTTCTCTCGCGGCCAGGCAGCCAGCATTTCATCGCGAATGACCAGATTGCCATTGTTGAAATCAAGTTGCGGCTGAAAGTTCGCGGGGAGCGGCGGACGATTGTTGTAGTACATTTCACGATACTTCTCGGTAGGATTCCGAGGATCGTGAGGAGAGGTGAAGGCGACGTAGGCAAAGAATGGCTGCTCACCTTTTTGAGTTTTTAGAAACGAGACAGCTGCATCGGCAAACTGTTCGCTCGAAAATCCATCCGTGGCGATCCCGCGAGAAATCAGCTGGCCATCCTGAATGTCTGAAAGAGGAACCCGTGTGTGATCAGACATGCCACCCATGAAAACATTCTGGCCTTGCTCGAAACTTCGCAGAATCGACTTCCCGCCATTATGCCATTTGCCCGTCGCAAAGGTTTGGTAACCCTGCTTTCGCAGAAGTTCGCCGAGAGTGACTTCGCCATCCATATTGTTATTGGAGTGCATCCACATGCGGCCCGTATGCAACATCGCCCGACTCGGCATACAAACCGCTCCGCTGTTGGAGCCGAAGCAGTAGTTGTTGCGGAAGCTAAATCCCTGTTCGACAAGACTGTCGATATTGGGAGTCTGAATATGCTGGTTTCCCCAGGCACCAATCGTATCCGTTCGCTGATCATCGGCGAACAGGAACAGGATGTTCGGCTTATCAGCAGCCTGAGCCAAATTAGTTAAGCCAAGAAAAAGGCCGAGAATCATATAAAAATATCGCATGGAGGCTCCGTTCGAATCAATCTGGATGTTGGGATCAGTCTTTTCAATTTCATCATGAGAAAGACTGCCGAGCGAGTCAACACAACAGGATCACTTCATATGAGTTGCACTCTTGAGTCCTTCCGGGAATGATAGGAAGTCTGAATGTCAGTCACTATTCAAACCAAATATCAAAAATCATTGTTGAACAAAGGATCTTACATGCGCACCATTCCTCTTTTGATGCTTCTGCTTACAGCCTGTCTGAATTTTACAACGACAGATCGTGTGATCGCAGAGGACGCTAATACGAAGGCCCCCACCAAGCTGAAAGGTCTCTTGATCACCGGAGGGTGCTGCCACGATTACGAAAATCAGAAACGAATCATCACCGAAGGATTGAGCCAGCGATTGAGTATCAGCTGGGATATTGTCCACGAAGGAGGTTCGGGGAAAGATCACAAGGTTTCTGTCTACCAGAAAGAAGGCTGGGCCAAGGATTACGATATCATTGTCCACAACGAATGCTTTGGTGGCGTGACCGATGATGAATTTGTGAAATCAGTCGCGGCTGCTCATTATGGTGGAACGCCCGGCGTGTTCATCCACTGTGCCTTACACAGTTATCGCAACTCGACCAAGGGGGCAGACTCCTGGCGGGAAGCAATCGGCCTCACTTCCGTTCGTCACGACAGAGCCAAGCTTTCCCTCGATGTCGTGAACCAGGATCCTGAAAATCCGATCATGAAAGCGTTTCCAGAGAAATGGGAAACGCCGAACGGAGAGCTCTATCAGATTGATAAAATCTGGGAGAACTGCACGCCACTGGCCACGGCTTACAGTGCAGAAAATGAACGAGACATGGTGGTGATCTGGTCGAACAAATTCGGCGGCACAAAAATGTTCGGTACTTCACTGGGACATCATAACGAGACGATGAATACCGACGTCTGGCTGGATGTCGTTTCCCGAGGCGTTCTCTGGGCAACCGGCCATCTCCAGGAAAACGGCAAACCGCAAAAGGGGTACGAAGGCACGGGCGTTAAGCCGATTGTCATTGGCCCGATTGTAGCCGAACCGGATCCGAAATTTGAGAAGAAGAATTGAGAGCAACAGGAAGTCATTCTCAGGCGACCCGAGCCAGTGATGGCTCGG
>DOCI01000229.1:637-3931 GCA_003503535.1 Planctomycetaceae bacterium | reverse complement strand
GTCATCACTGACTCGGCTCGCCTGCTGACTGATTTATAGTTTTAGGTCAGGCTCGCTTGACGAAATGTGCGGTCCGCCACGCCCATTACTTCGTTCTGGGACGTGCCCCCCCATAATTGATTTCCATTCAGCATGAACAATTTCAGGAGCGTGTCGACATCAAAGTCTGAACATCATAAGCCCGTTCGCTTTGTGCGCGTTCGGGGTCGTCTTTGTATTCGAGGGCCAGCTGATAGAGTTCGCGACCTGCTTCGGTCGGATACTCGGAATTGACGCATGCTCGGCAGAGTGAGCTTTCCTCGATGCCAATGCTTTCGTGCAATGTGTCAATTGGAAGATATCGCAGGGAGTCGGCTCCCAGTTTTTTCGCCATCGCTTCTTCGATAGCCGGGGTCATTTCCGGGCCGTCCATGAATTTCGGTGCGAACAATTCGCCGATGTTGGACATATCGATGCCATAGAAGCAGGGAGAGATAATCGGCGGACAGGCAACGCGGACGTGAATTTCCCTGGCTCCGCCACGAACTCGGATCTGATCGATCAGTCCTTTCATTGTCGTCGAGCGGACGATCGAATCTTCGACGAGAATCACTTTGCGATTGCGGAAGACTTCTGGGAGCGGAGTGAATTTCAGGCGGACTTTGTCGGCTCGATCTTTCGATTCAATAAATGTTCGCCCGACATAACGATTTCGCATCAAACCTTCCAGACACGGAATATTCAGTTCGTAGGCCATCGCAGAAGCAGCAGACTTGGCGGTATCCGGAACGGGAACGACAATAGTATCTTCGTCGATTTCCAGCCTTTCCTGCTTGGCCAGATGCACGCCGAGTTGTGTTCGTGAAAGATAGACGCTGCGTTCGTCGAGAGAGCTGGCGGCGTTGGCGAAGTAGATCCATTCGAAGAAACAATGTGCTTTTCGGGGACTTTCGGCAAATCGATGTTTTTCGATGCGACCATGCTGAACGAGAATCATTTCGCCCGGTTCAAGAGTGCGTATGCTGGAATTGTCGAACCCGAGATTCCAGAGCGCGACACTTTCGCTGGCCGCGGCAAACATCGGGCCATCAATCGCATAACAGACTGGACGGATGCCGAGAGGATCGCGAGCAATAAACATATCGCCGCGCGCGTTCAGGAAGACGATGTTATAGGCGCCGTCGAGTTTCTTACTCATACGGCTCATCGTGCCGACGAGATCGCCTCGACCATGAATTGAGAAATCCTGGGAGAGCAGGTGCATGATGATTTCCGTGTCGGTTTCCCGAGCCAGATGGAAATCGTCCTGCTCTTCAATTTGCTCTCGAAGTTTCTGATAATTGGCCAGCTGACCATTGAATCCAAAACTGAACCATTTTGATTTTTGCACATGGGAACGTTCAAACGGTTGTGCATAACTGCGGTCATCGGTGCCGCAGGTGGCGTAGCGAACGTGACCGATGGCGGCTCGTCCGTTGTACTCTTTGATGAGCTGCTCGGCTTTTTCTTTACGGCCGAGACGGAAAACTTCATTCACTCCGCCGATGTCTTTATGGGTACGGATGAGTTGCTTTCGCTCGGTATTGTAGCTCGTCATTCCAGCTGCGAGCTGGCCTCGATTCTGAATATCAAGGAGCAGGCGTGGAATCAAAGCGGCTGTTTGATTCGGGTCGTTATTGGGGACAAGCGGGGAGACATCATCGTGAATGAGATGATATACCGCAGCAATGCCGCATTCGTGAAACAGTTCGGCCATGAATTTACGTTCCGAAAGAGTCAGCGATAATCAGGGGAGCCCATTTTTATGGGATTCTAGCAGTCGGAGGAATTCAAAACTTAGATTTTGATGTGCAATCGACTGCGGATCGTACTCTTGAGCATCTGTCGCTAAGAACATTAAGTCTGTCTCGCGTACGCCTTCATCATAACCACACGCCATCCTGATTCCAGTTCCCTATCCCCATTCCCTCAGATTCTCCAAGAATTTCGTGTGAATTTTTCGGACTGGGAAATCCTTGGCGATCAGGAGTCCACCAATAGCAGGTTAGTTGGGTGGCTGGGGTCGAGGGAAATATCCAATCGATTTATTGATGAGTTGCAAACTGTTTCAGGCCGCAGGCATCCCGGGCGCGTTCCAGAACAGTACGGCCCTTCTCTCTGGCAGCTTTAGCTCCTGCTTTAAGGACATCCCGAACATAATCGGGATCGGCTTCGAGTTGCAGGCGTTTTTCACGGGCCTCGCCGAAGTACTCCAGAGCAGCATCCAGCACCAGTTTTTTGGCTTCTCCGTAACCCATTCCACCCGCTCGATAGCGTTCCGCCAGCGTTTTTTGATGTGGCTCATCCGCAAACAGACGATACAGAGCATAAACCGGGCAGGTCTCGGGATCCTTGGGATCTTCGACGGCTTTGGAATCGGTCTTGATCGAGTTGATCTTCTTTTTCAGCTTCTTTTCCGGCAGAAAGATTTCGATGGTGTTGTTGTAACTTTTCGACATCTTCTCGCCATCGGTACCGGGTACCTTAGCCGTCTGATCGAGAACACTTGCATTCGGCAGAACGAATACTTCCGTTTCTGAGAGATGATTAAATCGTTGAGCAACATCCCGGGTCACTTCGATGTGCTGTACCTGATCGTTCCCGACCGGAACGACATCGCTGTCATACAAAATGATGTCGGCTGCCATCAGCACAGGATACGTGAACAGACCGGCATCAGCTGCAATCCCCTTCGCCTTTTTATCTTTGTAGGCATGGCATTTTTCGAGGAGGTGCATTTGAGTGACGGTCATCAGCAACCAGGTCAGCTCGGAAATTTCCGGCACATCCGATTGCACAAACAGACTGGCCTGATCAGGATCGAGCCCTAATGCCAGCAAATCGACAGCGGCTTCCCAGACATATTCCTGTAGGAGAGCCGGATCGCGGACGGTCGTCAGGGCATGCAGATTGGCAATAAAGTAGAATGCCTGCTCATTGTTCTGCAAAGCGATGTATTGCTGGATGGCCCCAAAATAGTTGCCCCAGTGAAATCGGCCTGTTGGTTGAATGCCGGAAAGTACTCGCATCGGTTATTTCGCAGTATATTAGTAGTGATTACAGGGTGGCGGGGGCGCTCCGCTTTAACGGAAGCTCCCGTGACGTATCAACTTTTCGGGGGCTTCTCTTCGAGATCGCCCCCGCCACCTATCGGGTTTCTTAGTATTTAATCAGGCGAGCCGAGTCAGTCATGACTCGGGTTTTCCCACGATTATTGTGCGCTGAATTGGATTTCACGTCGATCTGGAACCGGACCCACCCGAGCCATAACTGGCT
>DOCI01000229.1:0-519 GCA_003503535.1 Planctomycetaceae bacterium | reverse complement strand
CCATAACTGGCTCGGCTCGCCTTGTATTAACTCTTGGAGATATCGGTCGGTTCCATCACTGGTGATCGCGGCTGCTGGTCGATTCGCAAGGTTCCGATGAAATCTTCGAGACAATCGATATGCTGTTCCTGCATCACATTGCGTAGTTGTTCCGTTAATGTGCCACTGACAGAGGGATTGTAAAAAGTTGCAGTGCCGACCTGGACAGCAGAAGCCCCCGTGACCAGAAACTCCATCACATCATCGATCGTGGAAATGCCTCCGACGCCAATAATCGGAATATCGACAGCTCGCTTCACCTGATGCACAATTCGTAATGCGACAGGTTTGATCGCTGGCCCACTCAAACCGCCCATGATGTTTCCGAGAATCGGCTTGCGGGTCCGCCAGTTAATCGCCATTCCCTGGAGAGTATTGATCAATGAAACCGCATCGGCTCCGCCTCGTTTGGCAGCATCGGCAATCGGGACGATATTCGTGATATTGGGCGTCAACTTGGCGATGATGGGATGATCGCAC
>DOCI01000179.1:20908-26983 GCA_003503535.1 Planctomycetaceae bacterium | reverse complement strand
TGTTGACGGCCATTGAAAATCCGCATGTGCATATGCTCGGTCATTTATCGGGACGTTTGATCGGCAAGCGACCGGGAGCGGATGTCGATTACGAGACGATCTTTCATGCCGCAGCCGATCATGGCGTGATGCTGGAAATCAATGCACATCCCTCTCGGCTCGATCTGGATGATATTCGAGCAGCTCAGGCTAAAGAGATGGGAATTCCAATCGTCATCAATACCGATGCCCACTCGACTGCCGGCTTCGACTTGATGCAGTGGGGAGTCTATCAGGCCCGCCGAGCTGGACTGACCAAAAAAGATGTCGCCAACACCAGAACCGCAAAGCAGTTCCTCAAGATGTTACGCTGAAATTGTACTCAAAATCATCTGCCACATCGATTTCATAGTGGTTGAGATCAGTGAGACCAAATTAAAATCGAGGGGATTCCGTTTTCTTAGAGTCCCCCCTTAAGTCATCTTCAAACAATTAATAAGCCTGAACCTGTAGACCAGGAATTGCGGCTTTGATCGCTTCGATACCTTCGTCGGTCACTTGCGTATTGCCGAGGTTGAGTGTTTTGAGTTTCTTCAAGCCGTGCAGATCTTTGAGCCCTTCGTCGGTCACGCCGGTCAGTTTGAGATTGAGAGACTGCAGATTTTCCAGAGGTTTGAGATGCTGCAGAGCGGCATCCTGGATTTGCGTGTCCTGCAGATTCAATTCTGTCAGTGTTGTCATCCCACTGATGCTGGCGAGACCTTCGTTCGTAATTCGTGTGAACCAGAGTTCGAGGACTCGGAGTTTTTTGAGAGAACTCAAATGAGCCAGTCCTGCATCGCCGATGAAAGTTTCGTTGAGATCGAGAACCTCGAGGTTGCTCAATGTGCCAATATGTTCGCAGCCGACATCGCTGATGACGGTATCGCGAATGAGCAGAGTCTTGATCGACTGCATTCCAGCCAGATGCCCAAATCCTTCATCGCCCACGTTGTCGCGACGCAAATGAAGTGTGTCCAGTTTTTTCAACTTGCCGACGGGTTCGAGAGCCGCATCGTCAACGGAAGTGTCATCCAGTTCCAGTCCCTGTAATTCAGGATTCTGAGCCAGAGCGATTGCCCCTTCATTGGAAACAACCGTCAGGTTTAAATTGACGCGGCGAAGAGTCGAAATCTCGGACAGTGTTTTCGCCCCGACATCGGTTACGTTAGTTCTTTCGAGTTTAATAGTCGAAACGGAGTCGAGTTCTTTCAGGTAGGGCAGGCCATCGTCCGTAATATTTGTGAAACGCAAATCGAGTTCGCGAAGTTTATCCATTTCGGAGAGGTGCTTAAGACCGTCATTAGAGATATCGGTTTGACGCAGTCGTAATGCGATCAGATTCGTCAGCCCTGAAAGTTCTTTGAGGCCCGGGTCATCGAGTAATGCTTTTTCGAGGGAGAGTAATTGGAGCGTGTTGAGCGATCCAACAGTTTTCATTCCTGCATTCGTGAAGGTCGGGCCAAACAGGATTAATCGAGATAAGTCCGGTAGTCCCTTCAGGTACTCCAAATCGGCATCTCCTGCTTGTGTTCCAGAGAAATCGACCAGTGTGACATTGCCCGCTTCATTCTTATCCAACTGCGCACCAAGCGTTTCAAGTTTAGCGACCGCTTCGGCATCGTCTGCTGCAGCAGGTGGCTCTGCCGCATTTTCAGGTTGAGACTGTTCTGAAGTTGCTGGTGGTGTCGGTGGCGCAGGTTTGCAGCCGACAATCAGCAATGGAGCGGTTAGAAGAAGTGCAACGGTTGCAAATGCGAGTTTCATATTCAGAGCTACTTTCGAGCAGAATGATGGTCTGTCAGTGTGGGTTTATCCGATAGGGTCCTAAGCCAACCTTCCAGAGTAACGCACCTGAGTTCACTGTTCAAACGGGAAATCCGCTGGCGGGATCTATTTTTTCAGTCTGATAGGTTTCAACTGAAAAATAGGAATTTCTTGAGGATTGACTTCAAAATTGATTGAGTAAATTGGTACGATAAGATCAATCAAGACTGATGGATTCTTTTGAAACGGCTGGGAAGTTCATTACGACGGACTTCCCGCTCACCCATATTCGTTTAGATGAAGATAGGAATTCTATGACTAACAACAATACGAGACGCGACTTCTTAAAAACAACTGCTGTCGCTGGCGCTGCCTACTGGGTCGCCGGTTCCCCGAGCGTTGCCCTGAGTGATAGCCCGAACGAAAAACTGAACTTCGCCTGCATTGGTGTTGAAGGAAAAGGTTCGAGCGATACCGATGAAGCTGGTCGTTATGGCAATGTCGTTGCCCTTTGCGATATTGATGAAGATCGACTCGACAAGAAAGCCCGTCGCTATCCGGATGCAAAGAAATTTGTCGATTACCGTGAAATGCTGACTGAGATGGGCGATCAAATTGATGGTGTGACCGTCAGTACGCCCGACCATTCTCATGCCCCGGCTTCCGCTATGGCGATGAAAATGGGCAAGCACTGTTTCTGTCAGAAACCACTGACATGGTCCGTTCACGAAGCTCGCGTGCTGCGAAAACTGGCCAATGAACACGGTGTTGCTACTCAGATGGGTAATCAGGGAACATCAGAAAATGGACTCCGCGAAGGTGTCGAAGTTGTTCAGTCTGGAGCGATTGGAACAGTCACCGATGTGCACGTCTGGACGAATCGTCCTGTCTGGCCTCAGGGAGAAGGACGCCCCGAGGGAACTCCCCCCGTTCCTTCCACACTTCATTGGGATCTGTTCCTCGGACCAGCTCCGGAACGGCCCTACAATCCGGCTTATCTGCCGTTCAAATGGCGTGGCTGGTTGGATTTCGGCACAGGAGCCCTGGGTGATATGGCCTGTCACACCGCCAACATGGCAGTGATGGCTCTCGATCTGTTCGATCCGACTTCCGTCGTTGCGGAAACGACTGGCATTGTCGAAAACGAATCTTATCCGAAATCGTCTACAATTGTCTTCCAGTTCCCAGCGACCGAAAAACGACCAGCTGTTAAAATGCACTGGTACGATGGCGGACGTCGTCCAGATCTGGATATCCTTAAAGGGGAAGATGTGCCGAACAGTGGTTCGATTCTCATCGGAACTGAAGGGGCGATGTTTTCACCAAACGATTACGGTGCCAAATACGTGCTTCTGCCTCGCGACAAATTCAGCGACTACAAGAAGCCCGAACAGACACTGCCTCGTTCTCCAGGACACTTCAAAGAGTACGCACTGGCCTGTGCCGGTGGCGAAGCGGCGATGTCCAACTTCAACTATGCTTCCCGTCTGACCGAAACCATCCTGCTTGGCAATGCAGCCATGCGAGCTGGAACAAAAATCGAATGGGATGCCGAAGCTGGTAAAATCACAAATGTTCCTGAAGCGAACAAGTTCCTCTCTCGCGATTATCGCGAAGGCTGGACTCTGTAATAGACTTCGAGAATTGGAAATTTAATAAGCCCTCGCTCTTCGGAACGAGGGCTTTTTTGCGTTTCTGATCACTCAGCCTCTGCAGCGGCTTCGGTCACCTCATCCTCAGGCACATCATTCCAGGGATACTGACTGACATTCGGCTCAAGCAAATCTCCATTGGCATCGAGTCGAAAGGCGACTCGTGTGAGATGCCCCGGCTTGAGTTCAATATTAGAGCGGAACTTTGCCAATGGTTTCTCAGAAAATCCGACCTGAAAACTTTGCGGGGCCAATCCTTCGACAATTGCCATTCCCTGATTGCTGAGTGTTTTGGAATATCCATAAGGGCCACCAAAAGTGATCGGACCGTAACTGAAATGCCAGTCTTTGACAGGTTGACCGTCAGCATCAGTCAAGGTAACGAGCATCGTCGAAAGCTCATGCCATTTCGGACGCAGCAACATCACTTCTCCTAACGCCCCAACTTCTTCTTCGGGAGGTGGGAGTTCGATGATCGCTGGCAGATGATAAGGAGATGCAATTTTCAAACTGCCGGCAGCGCTACTGAAATAGCTGAAGCCGGAATACTGGCCGGGAGAAATTTCATGATAGGTTCCATCCGCTGTGGAACTATGTCCCGGATAAATTCGATGGAATATTTTGCTGTTCTTATCCCGAGGGGCAGCTTGAATGGGAGAGCTAGCTCCAACGGGGGATCGATAAAACATTTTAATGCTCTTCTGACCCTGCAGTGTAATTCGTTCCTCAGGCTGAGGATCTTCCAGAAAGACTCGCAGGAGCTTCGAACGTCGTGTGCCTTCACCAACACTCTGTAACGCTTCAAACGAAGCACGCCAGCCAGGTGAGTCGAGTGGGTAGGGATTTAGAATATAGTTCTCATGCAACTCCAGTTTCTCAGGATCAATTAACAGACACCTGCTGTCTTCAGGAGATAACATGACATCTCCCACATCTTGCCAATCCTGCTGCCGTCGCACAGTCAATGCCCATTTCAGTAGGGACTCAGCATCTGTTGCTACCTGATGCTCCGGGGCTGGAATGACTCCATTTTCCAGATCAACACCAACAACTCGGAATTGCAGACTTTCCTGAGGGACCCGAGCTAGTTGTTTCTGGAGTTCTTCGTCTCCCGACAGAATCAGTTTTGTGATTTCCCCTTGAGGACTCCAGGTGACATCCAGAACAGCAGTCACTGTATCAAATAAGGCTACAGTCTCCCCATTGACTCGTAGAACAAATATTTCAACGGCTTTAATTTTCTGACCAGGTTCCAGGCTTTTGGTGGAAACTACGAACGGATTAAAAATTGCCACAGGTTTCTGTGTCAGGATGCTCCTCTCAATATAGCGTGGAACGAAATAGTTCTTTTTCGAGAATTGCACATGTGAGGGATTGGGAGTTTCCTCCTCCGACACTGTTTCCGAATCTGGGCTCGGTTTCTTGGGGATCGTCTCACCGGATTCTGCTTCGACCTCTTCAGTTCGCGGCTCAATTGCAGGCAGTGAATCGTCGGCTGGAGTGATCTCATCTGCGTCAAGGAGCGAAGTTGCGCAAATAATTACGACCAGCAAAAAGGCCCCTTGAATATTCCAGTCGATCTTCTTCATGATTTTCTCCTACTGTTGTTGCCAGAGAACTTTTCGAATTTGCACAGAAATCAGTAAATTTGACCTGAATGTGTACAAGTTAACCGTTAGTCCAGTCATCATTATAATTCGACGATCTCTGATAGACGTTTATTATGTGGAAAATGACTCAGATAAATACAGGAGTTCACGAATTCGAGAGTAATTTCTCAAATTTCCACTGACGGTATCAAATTCTCACATTGATGTTCGTCTCAATGAACGAAAAAACAATCACTTGCCAACGTGCTGACGGCGTGTAGTTGCTCACGCTCACAGCTGACCGCAATCGCGACTCCTCGCGGATCAAGGTTTCGAAAAGTTCGCGCTGCCCAAAGTCCGGCTGTTCGTGCCCAACTTATCCGTCAACTCCTGTACGCTCTATCAAAAGGATGGTTCCACGAGTGAAACCATCCTGATTTGGAAGTGAGCCATGCCTCTGATCATCCATGAAGAATAAATCTCGGAATAGTTGACGGTCGACCGTCGACTACTTATCGTAATCTCATGAACAAATTACGAGAAAAGACGCTGAAAAACAGCTCGACCTTTAGAAAGGTCGAAAAACAAAGCGTTACCGACGATGTCGAAGGCCAGTTGCGCGAAGCCATTCTGGACGGGCGTCTCAAATCAGGCGAGTCGCTTGCAGAAGCTCAGTTGGCGACCCAGTTCGGTGTAAGTCGCGCATCGGTGCGGCAGGCCAAATTTCAACTCGCACAAGAAGGCTTGCTTGAATTTGATTCTCGAGGCACGGCCATTGTGCGCACACTCACTCAGGCGGATGTTCAGGAAATTGTCGAGTTTCGCGAAGTGCTCGATTCCGCTGCGATTCGATTGGCGTGTACGCGGATGACCGAACATTCTGCCTCAAAACTGAGTCGCTGTATTGAACTGATCGAAGCGGCACCGAACCTGTTACAGTTAACTTTGCTGGACATCGCTTTCCATGAGGAGATCGTCCGAGCCGCCGAAAATTCGAGGCTGCTTGCTGCCTGGCAGTTGCTGCGACCGCAGCTTGTCTTCTGGTTAGC
>DOCI01000179.1:14610-20827 GCA_003503535.1 Planctomycetaceae bacterium | reverse complement strand
ACAGCTTGTCTTCTGGTTAGCGAGCATGCAGCGAATGCATGCTTCGATGATTTCCCAGACACATTCGGAAACTGCGGAGTCGCATCGTGAATTGCTCACTGCGCTTCATGCTGGCGATGCAGATCGTTGCGAGCAGCTTGCTCGTCGTCACGCCAATGGTTTGAAGAAACTGTTCGATAACATGCATACGCCCTCAAACGAATCTGGAGGATCAGTTGAATAACTTATTGTTTAAGGGAGGCTGTATTTCATTGATGTTGTGCATCGCTGGTGCCGCAGTCGGTGCGGACGAATTTGAAACAGCGATTCATCCGGTTCTGCGTCAATACTGCAATCACTGCCACTCGACGAAACTGAAAGAGGGCGAGTTGGATCTGGAACAGTTTGTGAATTCGCAAATTGCTGCCGGGCAACCAAAGATTTGGGAACACGTTCTGGAGCAGCTTGCCAATGGTGAGATGCCGCCCAGGGACGAACCGCAACTGCCTGCTGGACTCAAGACGCAACTGACCGCCTCGCTGCAGAAAATGCTCGATCAGTGGGCACTGGCCAGTGCCGGTGATCCTGGAGACGTCGTGCTGCGACGGCTTTCGAACATGGAGTACAACTATACCCTGCGAGATATAACAGGAGTTGCAACGTTGGATCCGGCTCGGGAGTTTCCGGTCGATGGAGCTGCCGGCGAGGGGTTCACCAATGCCGGTGCGGCACTGGTCATGTCTCCGTCTTTGCTGACGAAATATCTTGACGCCGCGAAAGGTGTTGCCAGTCACGCGGTGCTTCTGCCGGACGGAATTCGCTTTTCTCCATCCACATCGCGGCGGGACTGGACGAATGAGTCCCTGGTCCGAATCCGCGAATTCTATCGCCAGTTCACTGTTAATACTGATGAAAAAGTCACAGTGGGTGGAACGGGGGTGGTGAGCAATGATGGAGGACGAATTCCGCTGGAGAAGTATCTTGCAGCCGCCATGGAAAACCGAGCGGCTCTCACCGACGGAACCACAACCATCGCCTCGGTCGCCCGTGATGGCAACCTGAATGCGAAGTATCTCGGACTCCTCTGGACGATGCTCCATGACAAGCAGCCGTCATTGCTTCTCGACAAATTGCGCGCAAAGTGGAGGAATGGGGCTCTCACTGTCGCGGAGATCGAACCTTGGCAGCGTTCTCTGTGGCGATTCACGAATATTGGTCACTTGGGCAAGGCGGGTGGGCCGAAGGCGTGGATGGAGCCCGTGACGCCACTTGCCTCGCAACAGGAATTCCGCATGAAGCTTGCAGCTCCTGCCGATGATAGCGACGTCGTGCTCTATCTGTCGGCCGGTGATGCGGGCGACGGCAATGAGCATGACTTCGCCCTGTGGGAAAACGGACGCATTGTTTCCGAGGGAAGGCCCGACTTGCTACTGAAGGACTTGCGTGGCGTGCTACAGCAGTTGGTGAGGCGTCGCGACGCGATCGCTTTGACCGTGCCCCAATGCCTCGCTGCCGCACACGAGGCGCAGTGGGCGAAAGAACCGATTGACATCGCAACTCTGGCAAAGAAGCATGCTGTCGATCCCGAATTGCTCACGGGTTGGTTGAACTATCTTGGCATCAATGCTTCGGGCGACGTAATAATTGGCAAGCGACTCACAGGCAAAACCGAGAGTGTGGCTAATTACGGGTTCATCAAAGGCTGGAGCGGCGAGGAGGCTTACAGTGTGCTCGCGAATTCATCCGACACCACGGTGCAGATTCCAGGGACCATGAAGCCCTTCAGCATTGCCACGCATCCGTCGCCTGCGCTCTCGTCGGTCATCGGCTGGCGCTGTCCCGAAGCGAGAAACGTCACGATCACCGGAACCGTGCAGGACGCGCACACCGCCTGCGGCAATGGAGTGACATGGACGCTCGAAGTGCGTCGAGGCAATACGCGAGAATCTTTTGCCAGTGGCATCACGAAGGGCAATGAAGTCAGCAGCATGGGACGTTTTGAAAACGTGTCTGTGCAGGCTGGCGATATGATTGCGCTGGTGATTGGACCGGGCCAGGGAAACCACGTCTGTGATCTCACAGCAATCGAACTGACGATTCGAGATGCTGAGAAAGAATGGGATCTGGCCAAGGACATCGTTCCCGACATCCTGGCAGGCAATCCCCACGCCGATCGATTCGGCAATCGAGACGTCTGGTACTTTTTTGGTGAACCGGAAACGTACGGCGTCACGGCAGCCATTCCCGGTCAATCGCTATTGGCTCTGTGGCGTCGGGAGAAAAATGCCGAAGCGCGTTCCCGTCTTGCTCTTCAGGTGCAACAATTGCTTCAACAAGACTTCGACTCGATTCCTGCCGACTCGCCCAATCGAACAACGCATGCACAACTGCTGTCGTTCACAGGGCCGTTGCTGTCATCGGTATTGCGCCCGGCGAGGGTCGAGAATGACGAAGGATCGGAATTCCCATATGGAATTGATCCGGCACTCTTCGGCAAACATCCTGACGGCGCTGATGTCGCCGCGACCAGTCTATGCGTGCGGGCTCCATCATTGATTGAAGTACGCCTCCCCGCATCGCTGATCGACGGAGCGGAGTTCGTCGTGCAGGGACGATTACATCCCACCGGCGGGGGCGAGGGTAGCGTGCAACTCCAGGTCAGCACTACGAAACCAACAGCCACGGAGTTGCATCCTGGCACCTACAACTCCGAGAATCTCAATGGGGCATGGACGTCAAGCATGCCGTCCATGGCGTTCGAGGCGCCCGTGCTGGTGCACGACGGAAGCGCTGCCCGCCAACGATTCGAGGCGGCATTCGATGAATTTCGCGAGATGTTTCCCGCCGCCGTCTGCTATACGACCATTGTGCCCGTGGACGAAGTGGTAACCCTGACGCTGTTTCATCGCGAAGACAAACTGCTGTCGCGATTGATGCTCGATGATAAGCAACATGCCAAGCTGGATCGTTTGTGGGCCGAACTGCATTTCGTCAGTCGAGATTCACTCACGCTGGTCGATGCATTCGAACAGATTTGGGAATACTCAACGCAAGACGGTCCCAACGCACCGAACGGCGACAAGCGTTTGGAGCCGTTACGCGAACCGATCATGCGGGGAGCGGATGAGTTCAGGAAGTTGCAGGTCGACGTGCAACCCCTGCACGTCGAGGCGGCAATTCGGTTTGCCGAGCAGGCGTGGCGTCATCCCTTAACCGGGTCGGAACAGCAAGCCATGCGAGAACTCTATCAAACTCTGAGGGCCAAAGGGGTCGCCCACGAGGAAGCCGTTCGCCTGCTTATTGCCCGCGTGCTGACGTCGCCCGCATTTCTGTATCGCGGCGAACTTGTGGAAGAAGGCTCGAAATCCAATCCCGTCAGCAATTGGGAATTGGCGTCGCGACTGAGCTATTTTCTGTGGTCTTCCTCGCCCGACGAGGAATTGCGCACCGTAGCCGCCTCAGGTAGGTTGCACTCGAGTGAGGTACTGGTCGCTCAGACCCGCCGCATGTTGCAGGATGGTAGAATCCGGCGGCTCGCGACCGAATTCGGCTGCCAATGGCTGCACATTCGCGATCTCGCAACTTTGAACGAAAAGAGCGAACGGCATTTTCCGACATTTGCTGGATTGAGGGACGAGATGCAGGAAGAGGCTGTCCGGTTCCTGATGGACATGTTCCAGGCGGATCGGTCGGTGCTGTCGTTGCTGGACGCCGACCACAGCTTCATGAACGCCGCACTTGCCGGGCACTATGGCATCGAGTTGCCGGGCGGCGATTTACCAGACGACGACTGGCAGCGGGTTGACGGCCTGCGTGCCCACGGTCGTGGAGGTATGCTGGGCTTCGCCGCGACGCTTGCGAAACAGAGTGGCGCATCGCGTACCAGCCCGATTCTGCGAGGCAACTGGATCAGCGAAGTCGTACTGGGCGAGAAACTTCCGCGACCACCCAAAGACGTGCCGATTCTGCCGGGAGAAGCTCCGGAAGGTCTGACGGAACGCCAGTTGATTGAACGTCATAGCAGTGATCCCAACTGTGCTCGTTGCCACGAACGCATTGATCACTTTGGCTTCGCACTGGAAGGCTTCGATGCGATTGGCCGAGCACGTACCAAAGATGCCGCAGGACTGCCGATCGACACGCTGGCGAAACTCCCAGGTGGAGGAGAGTTAAATGGTATAGATGGCCTGCGCTCGTATCTCCTGGAGCAACGCCGAGAGGACTTTCTCCGCCAGTTCTGCCGCAAACTACTCGGTTATGCACTGGGACGCAGCGTGCAACTTTCAGACAAACCGCTGCTTGATGACATGCTCGTCCAGCTTAATTCGCATGAGTACCGAGTCAGCACTGCCATCGAACTGATCGTCCTGAGCCCACAGTTCCGCGAAATCCGCGGGCAAGAGTGACCCATCCTACAGACCAACATCGACATTGGAGTCAACATGAACCAACATCATTTCTCTCGACGTTTCTTCCTGCGTGGAGTGGGCGTCAGCATGGCCTTGCCGTGGCTCGAATCGTTCAACGTATGGGGCGACGAACCGCATGTCAACAAGCCAGCGAGCGAAGCACCGGTGCGTTTGGCGGTGCTGTTTTCCGGTAACGGTTTTCATTCGAAACAATGGTGGGCGAAGGGTGAAGGCCGCGAGATGGAACTCGGCAAGGCGTTGGCACCGCTGAGCGATTTTCGTGATAAGCTATTGTTCGTGCGCGGCCTCTATCATGAAGAAGCTCGGAAGGGAAACATCCACAGTTCGCAGACGGGGAACATCCTGTCCGGTGCGCCCATCGCCTCGGGCGGTGAGATACGTTCGGGAACAAGCTTCGATCAACTTCTGGCTCAGACCTACGGACGATCGACGAAAGTACCGAGTCTCGTGCTGGGATGCGAGCATTCGAACCCGTCGGTCCACAAGAACTACTCGATGCTCTACAGCTCGCACATTTCGTGGAATTCACCCACGACGCCGACGCCGCTGGAGCTCTATCCCGCGCTGGCGTTCGACCGTCTGTTCAAGGACGAAGTTGCACCCGGTGACAAGAGTGTGCTCGACGCCGTGCTGGCGGACGCGCAGGACCTGCGACGTCGTATCAGTACCACTGACCAGCGCAAGTTGGACGAATATCTTGATTCCGTACGCGACGTAGAGACGCGCATTGAAAACGCTGGCAACCGAGGTCAAGTTCAAGGCTGGCGTCCGACACTCGAAAAGCCAAACATGAACCGTCCCGCCGACGGCATTCCACAGGACATCGCCGAGCATATGCGGCTCATGAGCGACATCCTCGTGCTCGGTTTTCAGACCGACACCACACGAATTACAACGTTGAAGCTCAATAACGATCACAGCGCGCTGAGGTTTCCGAATCTGGCAAGTGTCGAGCAACCACAGCACGGAATCGATTACATGATCCATCATCTGCTATCGCATTCCGACGGCGAGGACTGGCTGAAGGTCAATCAATTCTTCATGGAGCAAGTGGCCTACATCGCGCACAGGCTCGACTCGATTCAGGAGGGCTCGCGTACGTTGCTCGATAACACGATGCTCATGCATTGCTCAAGCATGATGGCCGGAGCGAAACACGATAACGACCAGCTTCCTGTGATCGTGCTTGGCGGTGCCGGGGGACGTTTGCAGGGAGGCCGTGTTCTGGATTACAAGGACAAACCCGAACGTCAGTTGTGCCGTCTGTTCCTCTCAATGATGGACAAGATGGACGTGCATCCAGAAACGTTCGGCGATGCGAATACCATGCTTGAGGAAGTCTAAATCGGAGTCATGAGTAAAATAGACTATTAATAGCCTTCCTGGCGTGAAGGACGGTGCCGTTTATGGAGAGACCGTATTTGCACATCATTTCCATAACATCCGCTGACCACTCACTTAATAGCCTATTCCAAGAATACATAGCGAAGATTGACAGGAAACATAGGGCTCAAACCTTCAGAAAAATCGCTACCGTAACTTGCAACCTGCGGCAATACCGTTCATAAAATCGGTCCTGCGTAATTGCGGAGAATGATTTCTCGATTCATCTTCCGATCGCGAGTCCCTTTGCGAATTTCCTGGATTTTCGGTTTCGCTTCGTCATTCGTGCCGTCAGATTGGCATTTCTGACTGAATCCGTTCGGCACACAACACATCGAGCGTTTAGACCATTTTCAAATGGTAGCTGCAGTCGCTTGGACATCAAATGTCCTAAAACGATGCGTTTGCTCCTGCTGAACGCTGCA
>DOCI01000179.1:10805-14522 GCA_003503535.1 Planctomycetaceae bacterium | reverse complement strand
GAACGCTGCAGGTAATTTTTGAAGTGCTCCAGAACAGCATATTAATCGTCTTTGCCAGCTTCCAGCACCGAGAGGAACGCCTTCTGAGGAATTTCGACCTGACCGAATTGTTTCAGGCGTTTTTTCCCCTCTTTCTGCTTGGCCCACAGTTTCCGTTTTCGCGTGATGTCGCCACCGTAGCATTTCGCCGTGACGTTTTTCCTCAAGGCAGAAATCGTCTCGCGGGCAATAATCTTCCCCCCGATCGCTGCCTGCAATGGAATCTCAAACTGATGCTTGGAGATTTCATCTTTGAGTCGCTTAACCAGCCCGCGACCTCGCTTTTCAGCCACGTCGCGATGCACAATTGTTGCCAACGCATCGACCTGAACCGACTTAACCAGCACATCCATTTTCACGAGGTTGGCAGTTTTGTAGCCGATGACCTCGTAATCCATCGTGCCGTAACCACGTGTCGCCGATTTGAGGCGGTCGTGCATATCGTAAATAATTTCCGCGAGCGGTAATTCGTAGATGACTTGCGCGCGATCCGGGCCGAGGTATTCGGTATTGATGTAATTCCCACGGCGTTCTTCGCACATCTGCATCAAAACGCCAATATTGGATGTTGGTACAATGAAATTCACTTTAGCGATTGGTTCTCGGAATTCCTCGATGCTGCCTGCATCCGGCACATCCTGCGGATTATCGAGCATCATCACTTGTCCGCCTCGTAATAGCAGTTCATAGGTGACGTTCGGCGCGGTCTGAATGAGATCGATATTGGATTCATGTTCGAGTCGCTGCTGGATGATTTCCATGTGCAGCATTCCCAGGAACCCGCAACGGAATCCGAAACCGAGGGCATCGCTGGTTTCGGGCTGGAATGAGAAACTGGCATCATTCAGACTCATTTTTCCGAGTTCGTCGCGCAGTTTCTCGAAGTCAGTCGCTTCAATCGGATACATGCCGCAGTAAACCATCTGCTTGGGTTCACGATAACCCGGCAGTGCTTTTTCGGCTTTGCGATGCTCGTGAGTGACCGTATCGCCGACTTTCACATCTTCCAGTTTTTTGACACCGGTAATGATGTAGCCGACCTGCCCGGCTCCCAGCGACTCACAGGACGTCAGCTTGGGAATAAACTGGCCAACTTCAATCACTTCCTGAACCCCGCCGGTTCGCATGAAGCGGATTTTATCCCCTTTGGCGATTTGCCCTTCGACCAGGCGAATATATATGATGACGCCTCGAAAGCTGTCGTATTTGCTGTCGAAAATCAAAGCTTGCAGTGGAGAGGTGGAGTGCCCACTCGGATGAGGAATTCGTTCGATAATCGCCTTGAACACCGTGTCAACACCGACTCCGGTTTTGGCACTGACCCGCAGAGCCTGAGAGGCATCCAGCCCGAGAACGGTTTCGACTTCGTCGAGAACTTCTTCGACGCGAGTTACCGGCAAGTCGATTTTGTTGACGACCGGAATAATCTCCAGATCGACCTCAATGGCAGCATAGGCATTCGCAACCGTCTGTGCCTGCACACCCTGAAAGGCATCGACGAGCAGTAATGCCCCTTCACAGGCAGCCAGTGAGCGGGACACTTCGTAGTGAAAATCGACGTGGCCGGGGGTGTCGATCAAGTTCAATTCGTATGTCTGCCCCTCGTATTCGTAACGAAGAGCGACCGCGTGAGCTTTCACGGTAATTCCACGATCACGCTCGATATCCAGATCGTCGAGCATCTGATCTTTGAAATCACGTTGCGTAATCGCTCCAGATTGCAGCAGCAATTGATCGGCCAGCGTACTTTTGCCGTGGTCGATGTGGGCAATAATCGAAAAGTTGCGAATGAACTCGCGTTCCATCCGTCCAGCTTTACTCGTTGACCTCCCTGAAGCGGCCATTCCTGTCCTCAATGCCCTGTTGGGGCTTTATATTGGTATTCAATTTACTGAAACGCACGCCGTCAGCGTGCCAGATCTCATCTTTAACCTCGAATATTTAGACTTGGTAAGGTAAGCAATCAATTCGCAGGCGAGATGAATCGGCACAACCACATGCTAAATGGTCAGCCAGATTTGGCATTATACACACAAGGTGGGCATTGGTGGGAGAGCATAGGCCATCAATTGTTGCAGTACAATTGGTTTTGAATATGAATTCTGCAACTAAAGTCTACCGCATACAACAGCTTACGCCGATGCGTCCTGTTTCCACTGGCTTCCCACTTTGGGATTCCACAGCGTTGGCAGCATCGCGAAGAAGGCCGCAGCATACGTTGAGTAGACCGGATTTTCCGGATTGTTTTCCCCGTAAACGACTTCGCTGGCTACCGGAAGTGAGTAAAACGGGATACGGGCATATCGATGATGGGTTCCGTGATGATCGACATGTTGCATCATATTGGAAATTGTTTTATCGATCCGTTTTCTGGGAATGACCGTACGTGTCCCGGAAAGGACAGTATCCCCTAACAATCCCATGTGTTCAGTGTATTTATTCAAAGTCTGGTACATTCCCGCAAAGGCGTACGGAATTCCAAATCCAACGATGAATTGCACCCACCAGCCTTGCCAGGCGACAACAGAAAATAACGTTCCCCAGACAAGGAGAATCAGGCTGTATTCAAAAATGACACGTTTTCGTAAGTCTTTTTTGAGTTTGCCGCAGACAAACAGAGATCTGACAAATAACAGTGGCGTGTAAATGAAACCAAAAAAGATTTCCAGAAATGCACAGAGCATGCGAAATGGACGGGAAGTCTGGGGATCGTTAAAGGGCCAGAGTTCCGGGTCTGATTTGGTTGCCATAAAACCGTGATGATACGCATGGGCATAACGATAAACGCTCAGTGGAACGAGAGAACCTGTGCCACATACGATGCCGAAGAGGGTGTTTCGACGTCGATTTTTATCGAGAGTGCCATGACTGGCATCGTGCAGAGAGAGCGGCTTTGTGTGAAAAAAGTGCCCGAGAGCCAGCCAGCAAATGACCAGACCAATCCACATTTGCTGATAGTAGAGTGTTATGCATGCCCAGATCAGTAACACGATTGCGACATTGTTCAACTGCTGACGAAGAACGGCACTGCCGGACTGCTGATGCAGGTCCTTCATCTGCAATTTTTCGTCCGCTGCCAATTCCTGCTTAATGACATGCCGTGGAGGTTCGGAAGGAATTTCTCCTTCCTCATTAAAGATAGGCTCTGAAGGCGACACAGTGATCATGAATTTCAGACTGACTTTTGAAACAACATTATTACCGGCAAAACTCCATTGCCATCACATCCTCCCTAAAGATTATGAAAAAACCTATTCCTGATTGTTGATGCATAACCTTCCAAATCACAATCTACACAGACCATGCAGGAAATCAAATGAAAAAAGATTCCAAAATCATTCAGCTCATCCAGAATACGCTAGTCGCTACTCATTTTAATGATGATACGCACCAAAGCCTTTTCGTCGACGTGAACTGTAAGCTTCGAGGGAAGCTTCAATAATACTCATGCAGGGCTCTGCAGGTTGAATTTTGTTCACCTCGACAACTTTTTGTTCCAGCTGCTTGTAATCCTGAAAGAAGCGCCGGAGTTGATTCAACCGATGTGTCGGTAATTCATCGGCTTCCCGAACATGATTGTACTCGGGATCATCCACGGCAACCGCCAGAATTTTGTGATCCGGCTTGCCACTGTCAATCATCGTCATCAACCCGATGGCCCGTGCATTAACGAGCGTT
>DOCI01000179.1:7406-10756 GCA_003503535.1 Planctomycetaceae bacterium | reverse complement strand
CTTCTTTACACATGACCAAAACATCCAGCGGGTCGTCATCTTCGGCAAGAGTTTGGGGGATAAATCCATAATTTGCCGGATAGTAGACTGCCGAGTAGAGCATCCGGTCCAGTCGCAATAAGCCAGTTTCTTTGTCCAGTTCGTATTTCACACTCGAACCCATCGGGATTTCAATAATCGCCTGAAATTCAAGAGGTAAATTTTCACCAGGGGTCACATCGTGCCAGGGATGAGTCATGCCGTCGCCTTATGGGGTCTTCAAATTTATGGTCAAAATAATCAGCCAATGGCTGCCTGTAAGTTGTAAACGCTGAAAACGGACTGTAAAGAATAATGCCCATTGCTAAACGGTTGTAGTCTGCCTGATCCTTCCATGCAAGACTTTCGAGTGAAATGCGACAGAATAGTGTCTTTTGCTGTAAACGGCAGGACATCCGTCTCGTTCCCGATGACCTTCTTGAGAACAAGTAGAAACAGTCTGACGATTGGAATTCCCTGTGCGCGCTCTTACTTTCGACAATTTTCAATCCCGACCCTACATTGCAGAAGTCCCCAAGCCTGAATGTCCAGCCGATGGTGTGCTGATTCAAGTGGAAGAAACGGGATTATGCCGCAGCGACTGGCATGGCTGGATGGGACACGATGATATGATCCAGTTGCCGCACGTTCCCGGACATGAATTTGCAGGCACGATTTCTGAAGTCGGAACCCAGGTCAAGCGATTTCAGGCAGGAGAGCGTGTGACCGCTCCCTTTGTCTGCGGATGTGGTCACTGCGAGTATTGCGACCAGGGAGATCAGCAAGTGTGTCCTCACCAGACTCAACCTGGCTTCACACATTGGGGATCCTTTGCCGAATATGTGGCGATTCATCAGGCCGATGTCAATCTTGTCCAATTGCCCGAATCAATGAGTGGCCTCGAAGCAGCCAGTCTCGGCTGCCGGTTTGCCACTTCGTTCCGCGCGATCGTCGATCAAGGTCAACTCAGAGCAGGAGAATCGATAGCGATCTTCGGCTGCGGAGGTGTTGGACTTTCGGCATTACTGATCGCAAAAGCACTCCAGGCCCGGGTGATTGCTGTCGATGTTTCAGCAGATACGTTGCAAAAAGCAAAATCATTGGGGGCTGATGAAATCGTCAATGCCGCTGCAACTCACGATGTTTCTCAAATTGTACGAGAACTGACCAATGGAGGCGTACACATTTCTGTCGATGCCCTGGGCAGTCTAACAACATTTCATGCATCATTGGAAAGCCTGCGAAAGCGGGGGCGACATTTGCAAATCGGCCTCATGACAGGCGAACATGCCCGCCCCGAAACTCCCATGGGGCGTGTCATAGCTGATGAACTTCAACTGTTCGGCTGCCACGGCATGCAGGCTCATCGCTATTCCGCGATGTTCGAGTTGATCCATCGAGCCAACATTCCACTCGGCAATTTGATCGAACGAACGATCTCACTGGAAGAAGCGATCGACTATCTTCCCGAAATGTCCAGAGGCAGTCTCTCCGGAATGACAATGATTCGAGTGGAAGCGGGAAGGTAGAAGGCTGAAGGAGGAAGGCGGAAATTAAATGGAAGTGCTTGTTGGGTTACGCTTCGCTAACCCAACCTGCCATTACTCTATCGCATATTCAAAAATCACCTGCAGCGTCCGGCAGGAGCAAACACCGCGTTTTCATGGCATTTGAGGCCCAAGCGACTGCAGATACCATTTAAAAATGGTCTAACCTCTCAGCACTAATCTCTAACCTTTCTCAATCTATTTCAAAAACCCCTTCAACAAGTCAAGCGCTTTCTGACTTGTTTTTGTGGGAGAGTCCTCTTCAGTATCGGCCTCGAGGCTGGCGATTGGGCCGCGTTGCATACTGGGTAGTGTGATGGTTTTAATCTGAACGTGATCAATCGCGACATCACCCAGGCCGTAGAGTTCCATTACGATATGCACATCCTCCTGTTTCCAGATCGGACGCATCATTTCAAACTGTTTCCATTCAGTTTCCTGCGACCATTGCAGGGCATTGGCGGAGCCGAACTGGGTATCATAAATGCGAAAACCTTCCAGGCTGCTTGTCAGAGGACGAGGGATGCGAATCCAGCCCGTGACATGTAACAGTTCTCCTGCCTTAACGGGAATGGCGGGAGTTTCATAGCGGACAACGGGCTCATCGATTGTGACCACTGGTTGATTTTCCGTCGGGACCGAAACCATCCGCAGGCAGTAATCACCTTCGTGAACGTGACTCGGGTCCAGGGCATCGTAAACGGCTACTTGTTTTGAAGAAGTGACATCTCGCGTCCAGCCTTCCACCCGCATCGAGTCGGCATCTTCAAAGTTAGCGGTGTGAACAAGTGATGCTCGCGGGGAGTCTTCCTGTTGCCCCAGCAATTGGATCAGTTTCCAATAATCAGGCAGTGTCTGAAAGCAGACCGCATGCGGGACCGAAGTTGGAGACGACAAATGTTGAACTGCATTTTGCCAGTGAGTTCGTTGGAGAATGCGGAGAAGCTGGCAAGCCATTTCTGCATTGTCTCGGGTTTGATGATAGTGTTGTTTTTTGAGTGAAAGTCTCGATTCCTCAATCAGTCGACGACTTTGCAACAGCAGATGCGAACCAGCAGAAAGGCCGACTCCCAGTTCATTGAGTTCGGAATCAATTTTCTGAACGCGTTCAAATTTTGCTTCCGCAAGCTCTAACGATAACTCAGCCGCACGAGACTGAATTTGCTGGATCTTTCGTTCCATTTCCTGAGCCACACCCTGATCGGTGGCGACCATCAAAGCGGCTGTCATATTAAAGCGGGGAATACGGATTTCTGTTCCACCCGCTTTGCGTGACGTTTCCAGCGGCCATAGTCCAGTAGGTGTAATTTGCCAGAGAAAAGCGGATTCCGGCAGACTTCGCACCAGAATTTTCAAATCGTTTGCTGCCAATGGTCCCGGAACATATTGAGAGTCGGGCTCCAGAGTTGACATCAGAATGACCAATCCATGCTCACTGCGAATCAGGGCACACGAGAGTTCTTCTTCTGATGAAGTTTCAAGAAGATTTTGTTGAATGGGGTTTCGTTTAGAGCCATTGGAATTGGAGAGTGAAACCTGAAACTTATCGATGACTTCTCCACCTGCCAGAAACGGTTCGAGCAGATCAAGTTCGGTCATCAGTTGTTCGAGTACCAATCGACGTTCTTCGAAGCCTGGACCTTCTGCATTTAAGGGAGTCCAGTTCCAATAGCCAAGCCCTTTGCAGCCGGCACATAACGAATGATACGTTTGCAGACGAATCTGCTCTGGTTCAACGCTTGCAGGCGATAATCCAATTCCTTTTCGATAGTCGGCGATTTCACG
>DOCI01000179.1:5940-7313 GCA_003503535.1 Planctomycetaceae bacterium | reverse complement strand
CAACCAGGATATTACAAAAGTTCCCGGCTGAGCGCGCCTCATGCGTCTTTTTAAATGTTCTGAATAAGCTTTGAGGCTGTACGGAGTTTGCAGGATATGCTTGCTGATGCCCAGCATGTCGACATCGCGCGAGAAAATCGTTTCCTCTGCAGTGACATCGGCTAGAATTGGCCGCCGCTGTTCGCGATCGCTCGTTTTGACCTGATGAACCCAGTGCTTTAATTGCTGATGACTGGTCGGATCGATGCGAACACCAAGATTCCAGAACAGTACGCCATCGGTTTCTTCACCAAATGGGGCCAGACTGCCTTGAGCGGCATCCAGAATTTTTCCATTTTCTGATTTCACACTGGGAGGCCAGGCTGTCGCCCAGATGCGCTCACGATTCAACTGATTGACCAGATTGCGATTCAGATAGTTATCGACCCAGACGACATTAGGGCCAATCTGTTTGAATAATTCCACGGGTTCGTGCTGATAGGGAACAATCACCGGGAACATCGGTCGTCCCTCTACAATAAGTCGATCAAGCTGAAATTCGATCGTCGGCTTTCTCGGCTCATTTGCTTCTGCCTGCGATTGATTGAGCCACTCGGTTTCGGGTTCGACAATTGGCGACATCCTTAAATTGTCGAGCATGATTTCTGTCATGCCTTTCCCGAGTGTCTGTTTCAGGTAAACGCGATCAATATACATTTCCCTGGGATCAAGCTCTTGCGGCTTCAATGAGGCACGCCACAAAATGAGGTGCTTGCCAATTTGACTATCAGTCGTTGTGAGTTTCAGTTCCTGCCATTTCGTCACTTCCGTTAAGGTCTGTCCCACAAATAATCGAGTGACTGGTTCCTTGGTCGTTGGATCAATTTGATGAGGAAAGACAACTCGCGCAGCTAGCTGTGTGCCTGGTCGATTACAAAAGACTGCTGCAGAGATTCGCAATTCTTCAAACACACGCGTCGGCTTGACTGCGGTTTCGATCACCAGACTGACATTATTCTCAGCCGCAACAAATTGAAATCTTTCTGCCCCCATACCTGAAAAGGCCAGAGACTTGGTTCGCTCTTGCAGTTTCAACTGCACCTGCTTTTCATCAAAATAAAGTCGACAACCGATCTCATCGCCATCGAAATCATCCACATACTCTTCGGCTTGAACTGGGCCAGATGATGTTGAGAAAATGCAAGCCAGCAGCAAACCCTGCAAAACAAAGACAAAGCTGGAACAGCAACGGTTTCTTACCACCGAATCTGCTAGATCACTGAGGATGGTGAATTGTACTGGCTGAAGCACGTTGGCTCGTCCTGAGCTGAGTTAAAAATTTGTAATGACCAGCGGGATACTGCAGAAAATATTGAAGAGGTTCAAAAGTGTTA
>DOCI01000179.1:659-5766 GCA_003503535.1 Planctomycetaceae bacterium | reverse complement strand
AGAAGGTGTCAGACTTTGAGCGTTCGACTTATTAATTTCGATACAATCCTGACGATCCGAAAATTATCTCTGGACTTCCCCCTGCAGGACCTGCAAAATCGTCATCATCAAACAAATTGATACCGTGATTTCAACGAATACCGGGTTCCTCCGCAATCTGCTTGTGGTGCAATGGGTATCTCATAACAATCACAAAAATCAATTTGCAGGCTGGTTTTCCTGAGAATATCAGACATCAACGCACTGGGACAACACCAGAGTTCACAGTCTATCCTGAGAAAACCAGCTTCGGAAATGACATAACTCCCTTATCAGTATGGGCTTACTGGGTTTTGACTTGGCAGTAATGATAACCCGGAATGTTCAGGATCATATTATGCTTTCACCACATTCAAGACTTGAAGCCCAGGAATCCAGTGAATTACCCCGTGAGCTGGTGGAATTGGGGGTTAACTTACAGCGAATGCCCGCTTCAGTTCAGCGAGAAATGTCTGAAAGTTACGATCAGGTCGTCGATTGCGTACGTCGTCGGCGTCGCATTCTTAATCTTGTCCAGGAAGCCCTGGCACAGTTGAGGTTGGACATCAAATATCTGATGTTCGATCTGGAAATGACTCGAAAAGAACGGGATCTGCTTCGTGCTCAACTCGATGAACTTGACGAACTCGATTGAATCATATGGCTAGACTTGGATAAGATGAATATGTTGAATCACTCCCGAAGTGATTTCAGCTCCTGCCTTAATCGTCTCACCTGATAATTATTCCATTGAGTTTCGTTAGAGAAATCCTATGTCCTGTCGCATTGCGCTATTATTAACTTCCGTTATTCTGATCAATCTGGTTTCCGAGCATTCCACATTTGCCCAAAATTCTTCCGTGGCACCAATGGTTCGCATGCTTGATAGTGGAAAGATACCGGAAGAACGTTTGCCAACAATTCTCGGATTGATCTGTAAACGAGGCGATGCGGTCGACCTGCGATACGTATTCGATAAAGCGATTTCCGCTGAGACATATTCACCCAAAACCCGTCTCATCATTCTCGAACTATTGGCGAATACGACCCGTGACCGAAAATTGAAACCCGAGGGCGATTTGACCTCGCTTGGCAAAGCTCTGGAGTCTGCGATCTCCGACGAAAATGTGGCTATGCAAAAGCAATTGATTCAGTTGATCGGTCTTTGGGATGTTAAAGAACTGGCAGGAGATCTGGAAAAGAGCCTGCAGAATCCCAAAACACCAGCGAGTTTATCGGGAAGTATCATCACCGCTCTGGCAGATCTGGGTGGCAAAGATGCTCGACAGACAATCGTCTCCCTGACAACATCCAAGCATTCCAAAGCCGTTCGTTCTCAGGCGATTGAAGCTCTGGCAGGGATTGATCTGGCTCTGGCCGCTGACTCGGCTGCAAAATTTCTGAGTGAAGCGACACCGAAAGACAATCTCAATAATGTCATTCAGCCATTTCTGGACAGAAAATCTGGACCAGAAGCACTCGGCTCTGCCCTGGCAAACGTCGAAATTAAACCTGATGTTGCCAAATTAGCCATTCGAACCATGCTCACATCTGGTCGAAACGAAGCCGCTATCTCCGATCCGCTCTCCAAAGCGGCCGGGTTGGATACCAATATGGAACCATTGACCAAAGAAGAACTAGCTCAGTTGGCCCAGGAAGTTCAGAAGCACGGCGATTCCGCTCGCGGCGAATTAATTTTTCGTCGGGAAGAACTGAATTGTTACAAATGTCATTCTATCGGAAAATCCGGGGGGAATGTCGGTCCTGACTTAAGTGCCGTTGGTGGAAGTTCGCCAATTGATTATCTGGCAAATTCCCTGATGCTTCCAAGCCAGGCAATCAAAGAGGCCTATAAAACACTGCTGATTGTCGATATTGACGGCTTGCAGCACACGGGAATTGTCGTCGATCAGGATGATGATCGGATCATTCTTCGCGACGCTCAGGGCAAAGAGAAAACGATCGCTGTCGATGATATCGAATTCGAAAAAGAAGGTAATTCCCTCATGCCGGCTGGCTTGACCAAGTTCCTGACTCATCAGGAATTCCTGGATTTGGTCCGTTATTTATCAGCACTGGGAAAAGACCCCGGCTACACGATGTCAGCCGATCCGACGGTTTATCGCTGGCGTGTCTATCAAAATCCACCTGGGAAAGTGACTGGCGAATTGTTTGATGACGACTCCGTCCGCAATATGTTGTTCGAATACGCTCCGGAAAAGTGGCAGCCGCTGTATGCCTTCGCTTCCGGCAATATTTCCATGCAGGAAGCCCGCGAAAAGACCAAAGGCAATATCATCTTCCTGATGGCTGACTTTGAAGTCACTGTCGCTGGCAATATCAGCATTGATTTGACTTCAACCGAGGGAATGACGATCTGGGTGGATGACGAGCGAATTTCAGCTGCAGATTTGAAAAACCTGCAGGTTGACGAGGGATCGCATCGCCTGCTCCTGAGAGTTGATCGTGCCGCCTACGGCAAACAGGAACTCAAAGCCATCATTCGTAAGGGGGAAAATCCAGCCGCTGAATATACAATTCAAGTCGGTAACTGATTTCCCCGCCAACGGTAAGTTCAATGTTAATTTGAGTTAAATAGACCGTTTGCGCTAGCGTTTGTTTCTCGCTCTGCTATTCTTTATTCGTAAGCTGTGCATTTGTCATTAACCGCACAAGTTACCTTAACTAACAGCAAGATGAGCGAGGACAAGATGAAATTCAAAGCTGCACTCTTAATGGGGCTGACGATGCTACTGCTCTCGTCGCCAACAACCACAGAAGCTCGCCGCCGAGCCTGTCGTTTGTGGAATTGTGGAGTCGGGCCAATTAATTGTCTCGATGATTACTCCTGTGCCCCTTGCGGTCCAGTCTGCGAGCCGAAGTGGCAGGAAGTGGAATGCACAGTCATGGTTCCCGAAACGAGTTACGAAACTCGCCGGGTTATGACGACGCAATACACACACGAAGTTCGTCAGCGTCCTGTCACTTATTACGAGCGAGTCCCTCGTACTGAAGTCCGTCAGGTTTCTTACACTGTTTGCGACCCCGTCAAGCGTGAAAAAACAGTCCCTCATGTGACCTGCCGTCCGGTCTATGAAGATCGTGAAGTTTCTTACAACTATTGTGAACCAGTTTACGAACAGAAGGTAGGCTACCGAACTGTCTGTCGTGCGGAATGGGACGAAGTTCCTTATGAGTACACGGTGATGGTTCCGCGAACCGAATGGCATACGGGTGTTCGCAAAGTTTGTCACATGGAACCTGTGACTGCCATGCGAACGGTCTGCGTCGATGAAGGCTGCTGGGTCGATAACGTCGTTGCGGCTCCTTGCTGCAACATCGGCTGCGGCCCCGGTAATTGCGGTTGCTATACCGTTTGCCGCCCCATTATCTGCCGTCGATGGCAGCCAAACATTGTCCAAAAGCAGATTCCTTACATGACATGCCGTCCGGTTTATGTCGATCAGGAATACCGCTACTGCACAACCGTTTGTGAACCACAAACACGAACTTGTACTCGACGAGTTTGCCGAATGGTTCCTGAAAAGCAGGAATACACATACACCGTCTGCCATATGGAGCAGAAGACAGCCGTGCGTAACGTACGCGTTTGCCGCTATGTTCAGGAAACTTCTGAACGAGTCGTCCACTACACCGAAATGGTGCCTCGTACGGAAACTCGCGAAGAAAAATACACAGTCTACGACTGCGTCCCTCATGAAAAAATGGTCGATTACACAGTTTGTGTTCCCGTCCAGGTTGAAAAAGAAATCCAGGTTCCCGTTTGTCACATGGTTCCCAAAACTATCGTCAAACGAATTCCCGTTCCCTGCTCAACCTGTCCAGGAAACACCTGCTACTAGAGCCGGATAAGCTATCATCAATTCAAGAGCCGCCGAGCAATCGAGCGGCTCTTTTTTTGCTATCATCTTAAGTCTCCGCAGGCTTTCTGATCATCATCATTCTGAACATCCTGTCCGATCTCGTGTCAGCAGTTGACAGTTGATTGCTTATCTGACCATAGTTGAGGCATTGCTTTATAGATTCTCAAGGAACTTCCCGGCTCATGATTCTCGGAATTGATTTAGGAACAACCAATTCGCTCTGTGCTGTTTTTCGCAATGGTCAACCGGAGTTGATCCCAAACAGTCATGGAGACCTGCTGACTCCATCTGTGGTCGGTCTCCTCGAATCCGGTGAATTACTGGTAGGAGAACCTGCTCGTGAACAGCGGGTCACTCGTCCGCAGGCTGTCGCGTCACGATTTAAACGCTTGATGGGGACGAAAGAATTACTGAAGCTGGGCAGTAATAAATGGAATGCTGAAGAACTATCGAGCTTTGTTCTGAAAACTCTCAAGCAGGATGCCGAGGCTTATCTCGGTGAAGAAATCACCGAAGCCGTCATTACTGTTCCGGCTTACTTCAACGATTTACAGAGACGTTCGACAAAAATTGCTGGTGAACTGGCGGGACTGAAAGTACGGAGGATCATTAACGAACCGACTGCTGCCGCACTGGCCTATGGTTTTCACGATCGGGACGCGGAAAAACATCTGCTCGTGATTGATCTGGGAGGTGGAACGTTCGACGTCACGTTGATGGAAGTCTTCGAAGGGACGCTCGAAATCATTTCCTCAGCCGGGGAGAGCACACTCGGCGGAGAAGACTTTACCGACCGCCTGGCAGGCTCTCTGCTGGAATCTCAAAAGCTGCATCTGGAGTCCGCGGAAATCCAACATCCTCAATTGGTCGCGAGACTAAGGGAAGAATGTGAGCAAGCCAAGCGCAAATTTGGCAGCGTTTCTCAGGTGACAATCCGCATCCCTGATCACGAAGGAAACTTTTCGACTGAGCCGGAAAGTTTGACGATTACTTCGGAAGATTTCACAAAAATCGTCACTCCTTTACTCGATCGAATCCGTCGTCCGATTGCACGGGTTCTGCGAGATGCAGGCCGATCTGCTGAACAGATCGACGACGTAATTCTCGTCGGCGGTGCAACCCGCATGCCGGTTCTGAATCAGTGCGTCAAAGAGATGTTCGGTAAAGACCCGATGTGTCAGCACAACCCCGATGAAGTCGTCGCG
>DOCI01000179.1:0-518 GCA_003503535.1 Planctomycetaceae bacterium | reverse complement strand
ATATTGTGATGACGGACGTTTGTCCGTTTACTCTCGGCGTCGAAGTCGTCAAGCAGTTTGCCGGTCGGGATGTAAACGGCTTCTACCTGCCCATCATTCATCGAAATACGACACTGCCAATTTCAAAAGAAGAAGTTGTCTCGACAGTCCGCGCGAACCAACGCCAAACGAATGTCCGCGTCTATCAGGGTGAACATCGCAAAGTAGAAGATAATATCTTTCTTGGCGAATTGACGGTCAAAGATATTCCACTCGGTCCTGCTGGTACACCAATCTGCATTCGCTTCACCTACGATTTGAATGGCCTGCTCGAAGTGGAAGCCTTTGTGCCCAATTCCGAGAAACGCTTTCGCACGGTTCTGACCAATCACGCTCAGCATCTCTCAGAAGCAGAAGTGCAATCAGCAGTCAAAAAGCTGGAGAACATTAAATTCTATCCCCGCGACGAAGCTCAACATCAACGCCTGCTCCAGTTTTCCGAACGCGTTCTTGGAGAAATCGCACCAGACGAACGACAA
>DOCI01000107.1:3718-4435 GCA_003503535.1 Planctomycetaceae bacterium | reverse complement strand
GAACTTACGGGGGCTTCCACTGAAGCGGAGCGACCCCGCCACCCAATATTGATTTAACAGAATTGAATTTCGTCAGGCTCAGCCTGACCTACGATCTGATCAAAATATTTTCGGAGAATCTAATGAGTACAAGTCATGCGAGTTTGAATGAGCTGTGGCAGAAACAGTCGCTCAGTTGGGAATATGGAGCGGCAGCCAGTCCAGATATTGAGGAAGTGCCGATTCGAGCATTTCCGGCCTCGTTGCATGAAGCTGGCATCACGGAAATCATCAAGCTGGATCTTTCCGATGTGATCGGAACCTCTACTCACGCGACCACGCCGAGTTTGCTGGCGAATTATCTGGCAATTCAGGGAGAGGATCAAATTCGTGTCGAGGAGCAGACTTCCTCGGAAGTTTATTTCGTAATGAGGGGGCAGGGACGGACCGAAACAGAGCAGGGCGTTTTGGATTGGAAGCAAGGGGATGCGTTTACCTTGCCATGTCATCAGGGCGTGACGCACTTCGCCGATGTTGATTCTGCCTTATACTGGGTGCATGATGGTCCGCTCATGTCATATCTGGGAGTGCGTCCAAACAAACCACGCTTCGAGCCTGCTTATTATTCGAAAGAATATCTGGACGGCGAGATTTCAAAAATCCGTGAGGCGGGGATTCGCGAAAATCGAAATCGCAATGGGATCATTCTCGGCAATCCTGCCAGCGAAAAGACGAAGC
>DOCI01000107.1:3248-3636 GCA_003503535.1 Planctomycetaceae bacterium | reverse complement strand
GGACGAAGACCATGACACACACGATGTGGTCATTGTATAACGTCTTACCGAAACAATCGGTGCAGAAACCTCATCGTCATAACTCTGTGGCAATTGATCTGGCTGTTTCAGCAGATCCCAATACTTATACCATGATTGCTAAAGAAATCGATGAAGCTGGAAATCTGATTGATCCGTTTCGAGCCGAGTGGAAACCGAATTCCGTTTTCGTAACACCACCCGGCTGGTGGCATTCGCATCATAATGAATCTGATGTCGATGCGTATGTATTTCCAGTCCAGGATGCAGGATTGCAGACCTATTTACGCACGTTGGATATTCAGTTCATTAAAGATTGATTTCACAATAAGTCATACGAAGTCGAAATCGTCAGGCACAGCCTGACCTA
>DOCI01000107.1:0-3108 GCA_003503535.1 Planctomycetaceae bacterium | reverse complement strand
TCAGGCACAGCCTGACCTACGGACTATTCTCCAAAAGCCTCGAATTGAGCCATTCATGCATGACCTGCTGCCCGTTTTACTCTCCTTACTTCCGATTGCCATTGTAGGCATTTTTCTTGTCGGACTGCGTTGGCCTGCGGCTTATGTGATGCCGCTTTCTTATGTGGCCGCTGTCGGAGTTGCCCTGTTTTACTGGCAACTGAAATTTGCCCAAGTCGCCGCGGCTTCCGTCAATGGATTGGTGATTTGCTTCAGTCTCCTCTACATCGTGTTCGGGGCGATCTATCTCCTGAATACTTTGAGTGAATCGGGAGGACTCTCGGTCATTCGAAATGGATTCACTTCGATTACGGATGATCGTCGTGCCCAGGTGATCATTATTGCCTGGCTCTTCGGTGCCTTTATGGAAGGGGCGGCTGGTTTTGGAACACCAGCTGTCATTTGTGTCCCGCTGCTGGTCGGTCTGGGGTTTCCGGCAATGGCAGCCATTATTGCTGGCATGATGATTCAATCGACACCGGTCTCATTCGGAGCCGTCGGCACGCCGATTTTGATTGGTGTGAATAAGGGGCTTGAAGGAAGTAATTCTGTTGTTGACTTTGCAGCAAAATCTGGCCTGGAAAACTGGCAGGAATTGTTGCCGATTATCGGTGTCAAAGTCGCGATTTTGCATGGTATTGTCGGGACTTTGGTGCCGCTGTTTATCGTAGTTGTTATTACGCGATTCTTCGGAGCCAATCGCAGTTTTGCAGAAGGCTTCAAAATCTGGAAGTTCGCAATCTTTGCGGCTCTGGCAATGATCATCCCCTACGTGACGATCGCATTTGTTCTGGGCCCAGAGTTTCCAACGTTACTTGGCTCATTAATTGGTATGGCGATTGTGATTCCAGCGGCCCGGGCAAAATTTCTGATGCCTGAACAGACCTGGGATTTTGCCGAAAAATCGAAATGGCCCGATTCCTGGCATGGCTTGTATGATGTGAAAGTCGAAGAACCTGTTGCTCACTTGTCGTTATGGAAAGCCTGGGCTCCTTACCTGCTGACGGCTCTCATTCTCGTGCTGACTCGTTTGCCTGCTTTGGGCATTGGAGCCTGGTTAAAATCGATCACAGTTCCTGGAAATGGAGAAGCACTGACCAATCTGTTTGGTTCAACCGTCAGTGTCTCTCCTGTGCAGATTCTTTACCTGCCAGGCTCGATATTTATTCTCGTCTGCCTGATCACTTTTGCATTGCATCGCATGTCGAAAACGGCCTGTCAGCGTGCGACAACCCGATCCCTCAAAATGATCATCCCGGCTTCAGCGGCACTGATATTCACAGTCCCCATGGTGCAGATTTTTATCAACTCTTCAGGAGGAGCAGCAGGTCTGCCTTCAATGCCAAGTCTACTGGCCGATTCTGTCGCTTCAATCTCTGGAACAGCCTGGCCGCTATTTTCCCCGCTCATCGGAGGACTGGGAGCGTTTGTCGCAGGCAGCAACACCATCAGCAATATGATGTTTTCCCAATTCCAGTTCCATGCCGGCCTGCAAATTGGAGTCGATCCCACCTGGGTTGTCGCGCTACAGGCAGTCGGCGGAGCAGCGGGAAATGTCATCTGCGTTCATAACGTAGTCGCAGCTTGTGCAGTAGTCGGCATGAACGGCAAAGAAGGTGACATCCTGCGGAAAACGCTATCCCTCTTCGTTTACTACGTATTGTTCGCTGGGATCTTAGGATTATTGTTTACTCTTTAAATTTATTTTGAAGTCTGATGCAATTGAATTAAATAGAACCGCAGATGAACAACTCGTACAATCATTTCAAATGGAATTAAGTTTTATCACAGATCTCAAATTGTCGATGTTTTTCAGAGGCTTGCATTCGAAATTGGCTGAGGGATAAGTTAACCTGTAGATATATCAACTTTTCTGAATACGATATCCTGCCTACAATTTATTTAACTGTCGCCCAGCGTGAATACAAATAAGACAGCTACTCTCCAGATTGATTGCCTCCCATGAGTGAACAACCCCTCCCTGAAGAATCGCAGGCCTTTGATCCTCGCGATCATGGTATCGACCAATTGTCCACTGGAGTTGATGTTACTTTTGCAGTTCCCTATGTACATCGACTCCGGGTGACAACGAACGTGCTGGAATCGCAAACCAAAGTTCTACTCGATCTGCTGGAACAATCAGGTGATGCCCCGGCTCGGGTCCAGTTCTGGATTGACGAAGCCGTTGCGAATGCACGTCCTGATCTTTCTCAGATTCTAAGGACGTTTGTCTCGAAGAATTCAGACCGCGTTTCGATGGCGAGCAACATACAAATTGCTCCCGGTGGCGAGGATGTGAAGAACGATGTCCACGTTCTTGAGCGGATGCTCAAAGTGATGAATGCTGCTAATTTGGATCGTCGCAGCTATGTGATTGTCATTGGCGGGGGAGCGGTTCTGGATGCCGTCGGTTTTGCTGCGGCCATTGCTCATCGCGGAATTCGCCTTATCCGCTTACCTACAACAACACTCAGTCAGGCTGATTCCGGCGTTGGGGTAAAAAACAGTATCAATCTCTTCGAAAAGAAGAACTGGGTTGGATCGTTCGCTGTTCCCTGGGCAGTCATTAACGATGCCGATCTGCTTTCGACCTTGCCAGATCGCCAGTTCCGAGCCGGTTTTTCTGAAGCTGTTAAAGTCGCATTATTAAAGGACCCTGCATTATTCGAGGCGATCTGCGAACAAGCCGAGCGTATTTCTCAACGGGACTGGTCTGCTTGTGGACCAATCATTCAACACTCCGCGGAGTGGCATCTGAAGCATATTACACGTGGTGGTGACCCCTTTGAAATGCTCGAAGCTCGTCCTCTCGATTATGGACACTGGTCGGCTCATAAACTGGAAGTGATGACAAATTTTCAGGTTCAACATGGGGAAGCGGTTGCCATTGGCGTAGCAATCGACTCCTTATACTCTGCTCGCAAAATGGGCTTTCCCCAATCCGACGCTGAGCGAGTTGTCAATTGCCTGCTGGAACTCGGTTTCGATTTACAGCATCCGATGTTACACGATACGAAAATTTTATTTGCCGGACTTGAAGAGTTCCGTCAGCATCTCGGTGGTCGCCTG
>DOCI01000292.1:10484-12140 GCA_003503535.1 Planctomycetaceae bacterium | reverse complement strand
TTCAAAAAGCGTCAGCGAGGGGAAATCGTGGGATGTCATTTGACCAGGAATACTCCACTATTCATTTTCTATTGATGACACAAACGCGTTGAAAATTAATGCTAAACTGAAATCTCATTCGGTCGCCGTCCCCTCGCTGACGCATCGGGTTAAGATACTTTCGTAAATTTGCTTCACAAACGCTGTCGACCTTGAGACTCTACCAGATATACTTTCGTGATACGATATGTGGACTGAAGAGTGACACAACACGAAATGTTTTCGGCAGACGATGAAAGACCACCGATGAACCGAGTTGCCGTTTTGATGCGTAGCCTCATCTTATTTGTTTTGCATTGCTCATTGTTTGCAAATCTCAGTCTGGCTGATGAGAAATCCTGGACCGGAAAACCTCTGAAATGGGAGGGGGACCTGGCTTCGCGGATGATTGATGGGATTGATCAGTTTCTACTTCGTAAAATCGAGGAGTCAAAAACACAGAGATCGCAATTTTGGGAAAGAGATGTCTCTTCTGTCGAAGCCTACAATAAATCGCTTCAGCATAACCGTAATCAGTTAAAGAAAATCCTCGGCCTGCGTGATGAGCGAATCGAACTGTCTGCTTCCGATTGGGAGGATAATTTTGAGCGATCAAATAAAATTGCGACTGGCGATGGCTATACGATTTATGCCGTGACCTGGCCAGTGCTGGCTGATCCTGATCGGAATCGGAAATCAACGGTTTCTGTGACCGCTGCTGGTTTATTGCTGGTTCCTAAGATTCGACCGATTGCCAATGTCATTGCCATTCCCGATGCCGCCCAGACTCCTGAACAACTGGCCGGGCTCGTAAAAGGAATCGATCGGGATTCGCAATATGCTCGTCGACTTGCCGAAGCGGGTTGCAATGTTCTCGTGCCCGTGTTGATCAATCGTGAGCTCAAGGCTCGCAATGGTCGAGCCGTGATGACGAATCGGGAATTTGTGCATCGCTCAGCTTATGAACTCGGTCGCCATATTATCGGCTATGAATTACAGAAGGTTCTTGCGGGAGTCGATTACTTTGAAGCAGTCAGCAAAGAATATCAACTCGAGTTGAATACCGGAGTCATCGGCTACGGCGAAGGAGGCATGCTCGCATTATTTGCCGGGGCACTGGATACACGGATCGATTCCACTGTTGTCTCGGGATTTTTCGGACCCCGCGAACAGATGTGGTCTGAACCAGTAGATCGGAATATCTTTGAATTTCTCAAAGGATATGGTGCTGCGGAAGTGGCAGCGATGGTGTTGCCACGTCAATTGATTATCAATGAGTCAACGCCTCCAGACGTCCAGTTAAAAAGCGATGGCGGTGGAGCTCCAGGTTCGATTCTCCCTCTGGAGACCACGTCGATCAAAATGGAAGTCGACCGTACAAGCGAACTCGTTGATAAGCTACCGGAAGCTTCAAAAACCCTGCTGCATTTTCCTCAACCAAAGATAAAGTCCACACTCGTTTCCGACAATGCACTAACTGAGTTTCTGGTACACCTTGATCCTTCATATCGAGTACGCAATGGAGGGAAATCGAACACTGAGACTTTGCTGCCTCCAAAGTCTCCATTGGTGCCGAATGGGGATTCACCGAAAGCGATTCGCGAACTCCCCGATTCGAACGCCCGTCAGCAACAGCAG
>DOCI01000292.1:8941-10367 GCA_003503535.1 Planctomycetaceae bacterium | reverse complement strand
CCGAAGAGATTGACCGACACAATCAACTCCTGTTGAGGGAGAGCCCGTTTGTGCGACAGGAGTTCATGAAGAAGCTGGATACGTCTTCACTGGACGCGTTTCAAAAGAGTGTTGAAGATTTTCGAAAACTCTTTCGGGAAGAGGTCATCGGCGAATTTGACGACGAACGCTTGCCGCTCAATCCTCGCACACGTTTAACCTATGGTTCAGAACTGTGGACAGGCTATGAAGTCGTACTCGATGTCTTTCCCGATGTCTTCGCGTATGGAGTCTTACTCGTTCCGAAAGACTTGAAAGATTACGAAAAGCGGCCCGTCGTCGTTTGTCAGCACGGTCTCGAAGGACGTCCGACTGATACGTTTCTGGAGAATCATCGGGCCTACGCCAATTACGCGGCTGAGTTGGCTGACCAGGGGTTTGTCGTGTTTGCTCCACAGAATCCGTACATTTTCAAAGATCGTTTTCGCACACTGCAACGCAAAGCCAATCCGCTGGGGAAGACATTGTTCTCTGTTATCGTGCCTCAACATGAAGCGATTACCGAGTGGCTGGCATCACTCCCGTTTGTCGATGGAAAACGCATCGGCTTTTACGGTCTCTCCTACGGTGGGAAAAGTGCAATGCGAATCCCGGCTCTGGTCGACCGCTACTGCCTGTCGATCTGCTCGGCTGATTTCAACGAATGGGTGCTGAAAAATGCGTCGACACGTCACAAAGAAAGTTATGTCTGGACAGGCGAGTATGAAATTTTCGAGTTCGACCTGGGCAGTACCTTCAACTATGCCGAGATGGCGACTCTGATCGCCCCGCGACCGTTCATGGTTGAACGAGGCCATTTCGATGGCGTCGCAGCTGACGAATGGGTCGGCTACGAATTCGCGAAAGTCCGCCACCTCTACCAGGCCAAACTCGGCATCGGCGACCGCTGCGAAATCGAATGGTTCGTCGGCCCGCATAAGATTAACGGCAAGGGGACGTTTGAATTTCTGCATAAACATCTGGAATGGCCTGAGCGATAAGTCTTGGAATTGTCCTGTAGGATACATTGTCGCAAGAATTCAAATTGCAGGGATCAGAGTTGTTTCTGGCGACGGTAGTTTGTTAAATACTGTTCGTCTGTTTCTTCTCGTGTGATTATGACGGTTTTCTATTCTCAAGCTTGTGACATATTATGGCGATATCACTCAATTGTGAAAATTGCGGCAAAGAGTATCGCTTTTCAGCTGAAAAACGCGGCAAAAAAATGCGATGCAGTGCCTGCATGCATATTCAGGTAATTAAGAACTCAAAAAATATTCCATCGGATGACGACTGGGCACTCAACGATCTCGAATTGGATCAATTCAAAAACGAGGCTTTGCCCACCCGTAACACCATGATTTCTCCGCAAAAGAAGTCAAAAAAGTCGAAGAATACTTCCTGGTCT
>DOCI01000292.1:427-8825 GCA_003503535.1 Planctomycetaceae bacterium | reverse complement strand
ACTTCCTGGTCTAAGAGTGACCTGATTGTGCGAGTGTTAGGAGTTTTCGTAATTCTGGCAGGCATCATTAATGTGATGATCGTTAATCAGAGTACCAGAAATGCTCATGAGTCAGAGAGATTTACGGCAATGTCGTACTATGCGGGTTTCCCAATGATTATCGCCGCACTGTTCGGGATCGTCATGATCGCTTATGGCGAACATCCCAATCGACTCGAAAGAAAAAGAAACCGAATTCGTGGAGTCAAATATATTATAGCAGGCGTTAGTACGACTCTGTTATCGGTCGGAGTTATGTATGGTGTGGTGAAATCCGGTATTGAGCCAGGAAAGTCGACAGTTCCATTTCTGAAAATTCTAATGCTTCCCTTGTTAGCAGGTCTTGGCTTAACACTCGGTGGTGCATTAGGAGCAATACTGGGACGAGATCCGCGTGAAATGTCACCGAAACCTCGACGCCTCAGATGAATTAACTCTTGCCAATTACGGTCGTCCGATACTCAAAATCATATTTCGCAAGAGACTATCATACTTCTCCAGATCCTTCTCTGACTCACACGTACAAACAACTTTGAGTTTGTCGTTGCCACTGGGAAGTGTTGCTCGATAACCAAAGGCCATGCCGCCGTTGACGAAGCCCCGGTCTCCCTGGAATTTGGAGATGCGGGAATTGCCGGCTTTGGTTTCGATTTTTTCGGGAGCTTCTTCCTCATAAGGCTCCATAATACTCTGCATGTCCAATTGCAGAAAATCGTGGACGGCTGCGATCGGTTCAAGTTCTTCGGGAACTTCTTCATCCTGGATCGTGCCTCCTGCAGAGGCGATATCGCCCATAGCCGAGGCTTTCAGGTTGGTGCGAATCGACACCGAAATGTCATCGCCAGTAATGCGGATCCATTCGGCTACGCCCCCCTGCCCGCCATCTGTTTCGAATTTCCATTCGGAAGGGTATTCGACACCAATGTTCCCCTGTTTGGATTTGCCTTGGGTCATCGGGAGCTGGACTTGCTGAACTTCCGCTGGCCCGGACGGTTTGAATTCCATTTGAGAAACGGCAAAAATCACCCCGCCCCAGAATGCAATAAACAGGAAGATTGCACCAATCATGACCGGTTTGGAAGTCCCGCCCGCAGCAACTTCCTCCAGTTCACCCGTCTTAGTTTCATTGCGAATGGCATCTTTCCCACGGACTTTCAGCGGGGGAGCTTTAAGCTTCTCCGGCTTACTGCGGCTCTTGCTGGACTTACTGCTGGAAGACTCTTCCAACTCCGCGACAAATTTTCCACCACACTTTTTACACTTCAGCTTTTTGCCCTCTTTCGATCGATCCGACATCGAATAAGAGGCACCGCAATCGGGACAGTACGCTTTGAACGCCATGGCCACTGCCTTTTCAGAATTGATCTTTAGATTGGAATGAGCGATCCACGTCAGAGCGGGATGCTTGTCATTATGATGCAAGTAAGTAGAAAGTGAATACTCACACAATCTTGCATCAGACTGTATTAATAAGTTGTGTTAGCATAGCAGTCGATTGTGAAAATCGTCCAGCTTTTAGAAGAAATTCTTCAACACAATTCGCGGAATCGTCGCTGAATTTTCGTTCATGAACAACGTTGAATGGAGGAAATAACTTCCTTAGTTATTAACCTACCGCTGAGGTATCGGTTGCCGATTTGATGCCAAGCGGGCGGAGTTTATCCTGCAGTTTTTCGCGAGCGAGTCGTAATCGACTTTTGGTGGTCGCGGCATTGGCATCCATAATCTCAGCAACTTCCGCCAGATTGAGCCCCACATAATGATGCAGCACGAATGTCTGTCGCTGTTCTTCAGGAATCTCTTCGAGCATCTGATCGACAATTTCGCAAAACTCCTGATCGTTCAACTTCTCTTCAGGAGTGGCAAACTCGCCAGCGATACGCGAGAGCCCCGTATCGTTTTCCTCATTGCGGGTTTGGTAAGCTCGAATTAAGGCGTCGTGAGAACGCTTACGAACATTATCGATCAGCAGATTTCGAGCGACTCGGTACATCCAGGGTTTGAAGCGTCCGACCGGCAAATAATCCCACGCCTGATTGTAAACCCGCAGCAAGGTTTCCTGAGACAAATCTTCAGCCAGTTGCCAGTCACGCGTATTTCGCACAAAATAGCCAATGAGCGGTCGCTGATGCAGCGCAACCAGTTCGTCAAAAGCCGTATTGTCTCCGGTCTGAATACGAATCATCAGATTGTCGTTTTCATCATGCATGATTGAAAATGGCCCTGATTCAGAGCTCTGCCAATGCGATCGTTAAAGACTGGACGATAACGCCGCTCAACTGAATAAGCGGCTTCCTGCGAATTGCATTACGTGCAGTGTCGCAAAAATCGATTATAATTGCGATTCCACACAGCATCGACCGGCAAAAACTTACCGAACTCTGGAAATCAATAGTTAGGACAGGCTTCCAGTCTGTCTTTTCACAATGAATAAACGACTTATGTTTTAGACATTGGGTGGCGGGGGCGCTCCGCGTTAGCGGAAGCCCCCGGAAGTTCTATCATTCGGGGGCTTCTCTTCGAGAGCGCCCCCGCCACCCGGTTTTAGTAATGACCAGAATGAATCCAATTTGGAGTATTGTCAGGAGTTCTAAGCCTATTAGAGCATTTTGGAAACAGCTTTGCAGTCATCACCACTGAATTAACGAGAACCACCCGAAAGCCAGCAGTTGCTCAATGATCATAAAAAATCTCACGTTGGGTGGCACGCCCCAGAACGAAGTAATGGGCGTGGTGATGCCCCAAGACCACTCCCATCGCGATACTCAGGGGCACAACTTCCCTATTGAATAAAAAAACCTCCCGTGAAATCTCGCGGGAGGTTTGCATAGAATATCTATAATCACCGATCGATTATGACATCGATTCTGATTCCGGATGCAGCACAAACGGGAATACGCGAACGGGTTTACCGGATTCGAACTTCTGCTTGTAGTTCAATTGAGCAGCTCGATCAGCAGCAAATTGCAGGATGGTGAACTCTAAACCACAGAAATGGTCCTGATCGGCTTCTGCAGCCACATCGGCAAAAACTTCGCCGGCTGAAGCGGCATGACGGCGAACGCCGTGAATACTGCCTTCGCGAACTTTCACGCCGGCTGCTGCCAGTTTGACGAGCCCTTTGAGAAATTTTCCCATCAGGCTGTCTGGTCCAGAGGATTTGAGCAAACGATCCCACTCCTCATGGGCTTCCCAGTAATATCCATAATTGAACAAATCTAATCCCAGCAGATAATTTCGGTGTGTCGACCAGTTATCAATCGATAATGCTGGTGGGGAAACGCGTTTTCGCCCATGACTATGCCCGCGCGGATCGCGAATGGGATGAGGCAATCCTGTAGCGGGAATAAACGCATAAGCCGGTAATTCGATGGAGGGAATTAGGCGTTTGGCAGTAACAACAGCTTGTAGCACGATATGAACTCCTTGACGGATTTTATGAGGCGAGATAGAGGTTAGCCAAAAGTCTTTTGAAATGACCCGACCGGCCCAATATTTATTGTTTGGTAACAGCCTCTGGCAGAAACCTGAAAACTGTTACCATTTACAGTCATTTTGGACACGATTCGTAATCATTGATTGGTCCGTACGATTAGCGATGCGAATTGTAACGCTGTTCCCACGAAAGCCTTTAATTTTTCGTCTGCACTTCCAAAATTCACGAAAGATGCATCGGAAAATACGAGTCGTGTAACCTGGGGGAGATGTTCGCGAAAATAGTCTGGTGTACTTTCACGCCTTGCATTCGAAATCTCTTATCAGAAGTGACAATCTTAGAGACATCACAACAGCACTGAACAAGAGATCCCTGAGTAAAAGGCTGATAACTTAGCCATCATGCACCAGCGGTTCGGCATCGTGCCCGGAGCAAATTTTCACAGTCGCATCAATGTCGAAAACATCTCAGTAATAGTATTCATACCGATTTCGCAGCAGTAATCAGAGACCTGTTTTGCAATCTGAGTGAAAAATTCGTAAAAAACTATCAATCTTGACACAATAGTATCCACCTGTGCACTTTCCAATCCAGCTTGCACTGGAAATTTCACGCAGTATCTATGATCTATTAATTATGACGACCAATTCCAATATCTGCTGATTTACCCGAAATTAAGCGTAATTTCATTGAGTCTCCAAGAAAAAACCCATAAAATAAAGTTGATCTTGAGTATGAATTGCAGATCTGAAGCTGTGGATGAATTCGTCAGGAGTGAGAATTTGGATAATTCTCTGTGAACTAATGCTTTTTGCGACGAACATTGGATTGCTTTTTGAGGTTTATTAGTAGGCGGATCTGGTTTCAGTCGATTCATCTCGCGATATGCCAATCTCCTCTCACAATAATTTTTTGAGAAACAGGATTTTTCACCAATGAGGGCACTCTCCTTAATATTCGGCCTTGCAGTCTTGCAAATTACCACGCTAAGCGTGCGTGCAGCTGAAACTTCGGATTATCGCTTGAAATACGATACTGCTGTTGTCGATCAAATTGATTTGCTGATTCGACAAAGTTGGGAAGACAATGAAGTTTCCCCATCAGAAGCTGCAGACGACATCACATGGTTGCGTCGGGTCTATCTGGATACCGTCGGTCACATCCCTCCTCTGAGTGTGGTTGAGGAATTTATTAAAAATAAGGACTCCAACAAATATCAGCAAGCTGTTGATGAAATGCTCGATGGTGATAGTTACGTCAATAACTGGACCACGATCTGGACGAACCTGCTGATTGGTCGTCAAACTCCCGACCGCACCAGTCGAGACGGCATGCAAAAATTCCTGCGGGAAGCTTTCGCCAAAAATCGTCCCTGGGATGATGTGGTCTACGACATTTTGACTGCTGAAGGTCACTTTGAGGAAAATGGTGCCGTCAACTATCTGCTGAGTCAAATGACGATGCGGGATGAGGGTGTTCAGGCAACTGCCAAAACAACCCGTCTCTTTCTGGGCACACAGGTGCAATGTACTCAGTGTCACAATCACCCTTTCAACGACTGGAAGCAAAGTCAGTTCTGGGAATTCAACAGTTTCTTCCGGAATGCCCGGCGTGTCGATCATGACAAAATCGACCCTAATACAGGTCAGGAAGTCGATGACTATTCCGAGTTGACGACTAACGACTTCAGCGGACCTGTCTTTTTCGAAAAGCGAAGTGGCCTGATGCAGGTCGCTTATCCCAAATATTTTGGGAACGATGTTGAGTTTGATAACGGTAAATCACGTCAGAAAATTCTGGCAGATGCAATCGTCGCTGATGGCGATCATCAAATGGCTCGGGCGATGGTCAATCGCATGTGGGGTCACTTCTTCGGCTACGGCTTTACCCGTCCTGTCGACGACATGGGACCACATAATCCTGCTTCTCACCCGATGCTGCTCGAATATCTCACGGAAAGCTTTGTTGCTTCCGATTACGACATGAAAATGCTGGTCCGCTGGATCACTTCTTCAGAGGCTTACCGTCTAAGCAGTGAATTCAATACCAAGAATGAAATTGACAACCCGGCTGCAGGCGAAATGCCACTCTTCAGCCATATGTATATTAAGTCCATGGAAGCGGAACAGTTGTTCGATTCACTCATGGTCGCCTCAAACGCTTCAGGAATGAACCGAGCCAATTATGCTCAGGCGATGCGTCAGCGTAACCAATGGCTTCAACAGTTCGTGACCACATTCGGTACAGATGAAAATGATGAGTCCACCACGTTCAACGGCAGTATTCCACAGGCTCTCATGATGATGAATGGAGAACTTGTTGATACGGCAGTCAAATGTGATCCGGGCACACTGCTTCACCAGGTCGTTTCTGCTGAAGAAAAAGATTCCAAGAAAGTCCAACTGCTGTATCTGGCTGCTCTGGGACGAAACCCCAGTGGTCGAGATTTAGCTGCGGTGAAGAAACTGATGCAAATCAGTGGCAACCCGATTAGCGCCTATCAGGATCTTTACTGGGCACTCTTGAACAGCAACGAATTCATTTTTGTCCGCTAGTTGTTTCACTGTTACTACAATTCACATCGAAAAAACTTAATCGAAATCACCGCTTACCTTTTGGAGAACTTCAATGAGTATTATTCAACCTGAAAACATGGATCGTCGTCACTTCATGCGGCACGTCGCTGCCAGTAGTGCGATGACAATTCCTGCTTTTCACTTCTTGAACCATCTGTCAGCCAATGCTGCTGAAGTTCGTAAAAACCAGAAGGCTTGCGTGCTGGTCTGGCTGGGCGGCGGTCCACCAACCATCGATATGTGGGACCTGAAACCCGGTTCAAAGAACGGCGGAGAATTCAAACCGATCAGCACCGCTGGTGATCTGCAGATTTCTGAGCACATGCCTAAAATCGCCAAGCAAATGGACAGCCTGTCTGTTGTGCGATCCATGAGCACGCGTGAAGCCGATCACACACGTGGTCGCTATTACATGCATACCGCTTATGTGCCCAACCCGACTGTCATTCACCCCTCTTTCGGTTCCGTCGTCAGTCACTCCCTGGCACCACAACGCAAGTCACTGGAAATTCCTTCATTCGTTTCCGTCGGTGGCGGTGCTGGAAGTGCCGGTTTCCTGGGCATGACTCACGCTCCATTCGTCGTCGACAGTAACGGCCAGATTCGCAATGTCGATTCTGGCGGCACCGACAAACGTCGTCTGGAACAGCGTCTTGCCATGTGGGATGTTGTTGAAAGTGGATTCATCAACTCGGACCGTGGCGATTTGCCACAGGCTCATAAAGATGTCTACCGCAAAGCGGTCAATCTGATGACATCTCCTCAGATGGACGCTTTCAAAGTGGCTCAGGAAGATCCAAAAATTCAGGAAGCCTACGGTAATAATAACTTCGGTCGCGGCATGCTGATGGCTCGCCGTCTGATCGAAGTTGGTGTTCCGTTTATCGAAGTCAACCTGGGTGGATGGGACCTGCATAACGATGTGTTCAACACATTGAGCAACCAGCGTCTCCCAACTCTGGATCAGGGGATTGCCGCTCTGACACAGGACCTGAAGAGCCGTGGAATGCTGGATGATGTTGTCATCGTCTGTATGGGCGAGTTTGGTCGTACACCACGCATCAACCAGAATGTGGGACGCGATCACTGGGCTTCCAGCTGGTCACTCATGATTGGTGGTGGTGGACTCAATGGTGGAGTCGCAGTTGGTCAGACCGACAAAGATGGCGTCGGCATCGAAAGCCAAAGCTATCTCCCAGGCGATATCTGGGCGACCGTCAGTAAAGCCATGGGCATTCCATTGAACATCGTCCACACTTCAAAACGTGGGCGACCAATGAAAATCGCCAACGGCGGAACTCCAATCGAAGAGCTCGTCGGTTAATCCGCTCTTATTGGTCAATTTAAGAATCGATTCAATCATGGGAACCCATACAGGGTTCCCATTTTTGAAGAGCCTCAGATTCATTACGAAAACTGAATTTGGAATTTTCGCGTGGGTAATATCCGGACAACTCCTCCACACGAGGAAGCCTTTCCGCAGGGAGAGGAGACGCATGAATCAGGACCAGATGCCGGGTTTATCAAATCATTTGTTAAGGCTCAAAGACGACTTTATCTGTATCTGCTGGCACAAACTGGAAATCCAAACTCAGCCGAGGAAATCCTCCAGAACGCCAATGTTGTCATTCTGGCAAAGTGGAACACCTTTGAACCGGGTACCAACTTTTTGGCGTGGGTTTATCGTATCGCCAGTTTAGAAGTGATGAAATTTCGCCAGAAATCCAGTCGAAATCGACTGATTTTTGACGATGAGTATTTAACGACGATCGCCCAAACTGTTGAAGAAATCAGTGATGGAGCCGATGAACGTCAGGCGGCTCTGGCAGTTTGTATTCGAAAATTAAAACCACGGGATCGAGAATTAATTAGACTTCGGTATCAACAAGGTCGAGATGGGCAGACACTTTCTGATCAACTCAACCGTCCGCTGAACTCAGTTTACCAGTCTCTGGGACGTGTCCGCCGCACATTACTCAATTGTATCGAGAAGCAGCTCTCCGCTGCGATCAAATAAATGAACGATCTGCATAATCATCATCGAAGACTTTGCGAACTGGCCGATTGCGTATGCGACGGCCGGCTCGATGAAGCCACCGCTGCAGAATTGCAACAGTTAATCAAAAACGATGATGCCGCAGCCGAGGTTTTTGCACAGTATCTTGAATTGCATTCCAATCTGTTTTGGGATTTGGGGATCCTTCCTTCAACTCCATTAACGACACAAGATGCAAACTCGCATGAGGATTCCACTGCTCCCCTGAAGGAGTTGATGGACGATCTGCTCACAGAAGCAGCTTTGAATCAGGATGTGACTCCTCATCGAACTCACGAGAAACAAACCCGG
>DOCI01000292.1:0-240 GCA_003503535.1 Planctomycetaceae bacterium | reverse complement strand
CAAACCCGGCGAACATTGTATCAGCCAGCGAAAATGCTGACTGTATGCTTAGCCATCTTTCTGACTCTTGGCACAGGTCTACTCTGGTGGAACAATAGTTCCCCTGCTCCGGGCTCCAACATTGTTGAGAACAATTCCGCCGTTGATTCGCTAGCCGATGCCCCCCAGGCTGTCTCTCCGCTCAATCCAGCAAATTCCGAAGAGGATCCTGCATTTGTGGAGAATGAACTCCCGCCCGAG
>DOCI01000275.1:8678-11236 GCA_003503535.1 Planctomycetaceae bacterium | reverse complement strand
CTATGAACTATTGTTTGCAGGGGCCGCTGTGCGGACCGATTTTTGAGTGTCAGGGTTCGGTAATATCAATTGAATCGTCGCGTAGATAAATAGTCCGCACAGCGGACCCTACGAAGGAATCAGAGTTTGCTAATGGAATACGAATCAATTGTTTCCAAGTTCTTACGCTTTTCAGGCAGCTGACGCAAGCGTACGTGTGCATAGGGCAGCAATTCGATTAGCCGAGCGTTTTTTCAGCATCGGCGATTACCTGCCAGGCATCCTCTGGAGTTTCCGCCTCGCGAAGTTGCGCCACAAAGCCGGGGATTAGAAACAGGCGTCCCAGACGCGCAAGTATTTGGAGATGTGTCGTATTATCCCGGCACAAAATCAGAAAAAAAAGATCCGTTAGTCCTCGCGTCCCACCAAACGGAATGCCGTTGATGGATCGTCCAAAAGAAATAACAGATTCCCCAACAGCTTCCGGCATCGGTTTTCCCGGGTGAGGAATGGCAATTCCCCCTTCCAAAGCCGTGCTTTGGGTATTCTCCCGCTCGACGACCGCTTTCAGAACTTCGTCGGGAGACCAGACCTGCCAGGTTTTTCCAGCTAAATGAACCAATCGTTCCAGCACAGATCGCTTTGTTCGAGCCTGGATGGGAATTTCGATATTGGCGGGTGTGAGCAGACTACTGACAGGAAAATCCTGATCGACATCTTCGGATTGTTGCGAGACCTCCAGATTTGCCCACTCGTCTGGAGAATAATTGTCAAATTCCCCTTCGATCCACGTGCGGATTTCATTGAGTTGGAAAGTCCATTTCCCGTCAACTTTTCGCCCTGGAATTAAATTCTTGGCTGCCATTTTTTCGACTTCACGAAGATCTCTTCCCATATAACGGGCCAGATCTTCTATCGTCATCATTTGAGGGGTAGACATCTGAAGAGAACTTTGGGGTAACAGGCATCCGAATTGGCGTCATTGATCCGAAGCGGGGGGGAAATTGGTAATAATATCCTGCAGGCATTTCTGGAACGGTTCAATCTGTTCACATTGCCAGACATCATCGCTCCACGTATCGATCTCGTAAAGATTACTGTACCCATTCGATTCCAGGAATTCCAGCATCGCCACCAGATTCATTTTCCCGCTAAACGGTAAACATTGCTTACGGGGTTTGCTGGCAGTCAAACCGTCACTCAGTCTGACCAGTTTCAGCTTGGACAGCAGGGGCCGCAACTCCGCTTTCCAATGACGTTCCTGAAGCGAATGAAATCCATGCAGACACAGACCAATATGCTCATGATTACACTGTTCCAGTAATTCTCGACATTTTCGCAAGGATGTGATGAATGTCCAGCCATGGGCAGTCGATGGGGACATTGGAGAGATTGCCAGATGAATATCAAACTCAGCTGCAAAATCAGCAAGTTCCAGAAGAGACTCCCGAACGACCCGCATGACATGTTTGTGGATGTGTGTTCCGCGCTCCCCAGTTGAAACGACAATCGTTCGGGCACCAATCCAGCTGGCAAACCGAATGACTTTTTTAGACTCTTCCAGAATATCTTCCAGCAAATACCCATTGGTTCCGGTAAAGCCTCCAATCCAGGAAATGCTTGAAACATTTAAACAATAGTCTTCGAGCAAATCGGCAGTGCGCTGCTCCGACTCCTCCTCATATTTCCACCGCCACAAACCGACATGCTTCAGGCCGAGTTCACGGGTCATATCAAGTTCATCCCGGAACGACCACTTCTTGGTGGTCATTTGACTGACCGCCAGACGTAAAGCAACTGGTGACATCGCATCAACCTGTGGCCGCGACTTAGGGTTCGTCTGCTCCTGGTTTTTATGAGATTTTCCCCGAGGACTTCGGGGTAAGAAATCATCAGCATTCATCCGATTCGGCACGAGGTTATTCCTTGAGAACTTATTCGCATGTTCAAATAATATTGAAAACCGTCATGGACCGCGTAAATCATTTCCCCTTAGTTCTTCGTACATTTCTTAAAAATGAAAATACGAATTTCAATAAGGTGAAAAAGATCACTTTTCAGCCGGATGGAAGTATCACTATCTACCGACTTGGAGTAAACAGAATCTTGATCGTTTTTTATGACTTTAAGAAATGTTCCAGAAAGTCGCAAAATCACTCTTGCAGAAAAATGATTATTCATTTCAGCAAGAAAAGGTTACCTCAGTGCTTGTCGATTTCGATCTGCACATCATCCAGCAGCAGATCTTCACCACCGACACGAAAAACAATGGCTGGTTTTTGAACAGCAAACGTCGGATCTGATGCGGTCAACTGTTGTTGATTGTCGAGATTTACCGTAACAGTACTCCCTTGTGTTTTCAGGCTGATCGTATGCCAACCCGACATAGGCTTGTCAAATTTCATTGTCGACATTGTCTGATCTTTAGAGTTGGGATCTGCTTTATCCTTATGCTTTTTGATACTGGCAGAATCCGGCGTGATTACCAATGAATACAAATGACCTTTTTTGTCGAGCGTACCGCGAGCAGGATCGAATCCAATGTGGAAGAATGTTGCCCCATCAAACTGATAGCGACC
>DOCI01000275.1:0-8601 GCA_003503535.1 Planctomycetaceae bacterium | reverse complement strand
ATCGGTCATAGGAATTTGCCAGCGTGATGCAGCCGGATGATTATCGACTTTCATCTGACGACAGACCAGCACCCCATCCTGGGGTTCCCAGTGTCCATAATTCACAGCCCATTTCTCCGGGCGTTTCTCCGCATCAAATGTGCTCGATTCGCCAGCTTCTACGAAAGCAGAAAGCATTGAACCTTGCAGGACGATAGAAAAAAGAAACAGCGATACGCGAGTCATGATTCACAGTCTCCAGTGATTGTTTAATAGATATTTGCAGGTCACACTGTGCCTGCTCCCCTTCTTATCGATTCACTCAGCTGCCGCTTCAACTTCTTTAATTTCATCCAGTTTTTTAACGATCAGTCTCTTGAGAGTGTCCAACCCCTGTCCTGTTACTGCTGAGATTAAATGCACCGGTTGATTGACCGTTTCCTGCAGCAATTCGACCGCAGCTTCTGCATCTGGCAATTCACTTTTTGTGATGACAATAATTTCTGGACGCTTATCCAGTTCCAAATCATACAGCCGAAGTTCTTCTCGAATCTGATGATAGTTCTCAACCGGATCTGTTTGATCCATCGGCATCGGTTCAATCAGATGCACGAGTAAACGTGTCCGTTCGACGTGCCTTAGAAACTCATGTCCCAGACCGATCCCTGCATGGGCGCCCTCAATTAAACCGGGAATATCGGCGACAACAAAATCCTGATCCCAGCCGACTTCAACTACACCCAGATTGGGATGCTTGGTCGTAAAAGGATAATTCGCGATTTCTGGTGTTGCACGTGTAATGCGACTGAGCAAAGTCGATTTGCCAGCATTTGGTTTCCCAACGAGACCGACATCGGCAATCATTTTCAATTCCAGAGAAACGCGACGCTCTTCTCCCGCCTCACCCGGCTCGACTTCGCGCGGTGCCCGGTTGGTGGCAGTCGCAAAGCGTTTGTTTCCACGTCCACCGCGACCACCTTTGGCGACGACGACACGATCTCCAGGGTGAGCAAGATCTTTTAGCACATGTCCACGCTCAGCATCTTTAATCAGCGTCCCGGCTGGAACTTCAATGATAGTATCCTTGCCACTTTTACCGCGGCACAAATCCCCTTCGCCGTGACTTCCCCGTTCAGCATTCCAGTGGATATGTCCTGCCAGATGTCCCAGGCTATTCATGTGCTCGCTTGCGACCATGATAATATCGCCACCATCGCCGCCATCCCCACCATCGGGTCCGCCACGTGGGACGTGGGCTTCCCGCCGAAAGCTCATGCAGCCTCGTCCACCATCTCCGGCATGACAGATCAGCGTAATTTCATCAATAAACATCGGACTCGCTCAACTTTCTCATTACATCACTGATTTTTATTCAGCTTAACGAAATCCAACAAAAAAATCATTCACTGAGAGGTAACGCGTTCGCGAGCGAAAATTCCCCACTGGCGTAGCGATCGTACAACTCAAAGAGAGCCTGCCGGAGATCGCCGCGATGTTTCAGCCAGATTTCACCGATCTCTGATGAATCTATCTGAATATCAGAGATCGGAAGTCGAGCGATGATTTCACTTAAAAGCATCTGGTCAGTGGCACAATCATGCAGCGTTGGAAACCAGCCAGGAGTGTGGGTCGTAATCAAACACGCCTGACCGGGTTTCAATGTGCGTCGAAATCGCCACCAGGCAAGACGGCTGATTTGCTCAACACCATCGAACAGAATCAAATCTTCTGGAGCAGTCTGTTCGGCCAATTGCTTAAAGATGCCTTTAGGCAAATGAGGAGTATCGCGGCTTACGCGAATCCAGTGAGTTTTTACGCCACGACGTTCATACTCTGCAGCCATAGTTTCTTGCAATGTCGTTTTACCATGCCCCTCGGGACCGACAAGTGCAGCACGAGATCCCATTTGTTCAAAGCGTTCAATTAACTCATTGAGAGATGTGTCCTGATAGAGATAGGGAATACTCAGTAAATGCTCTGTTGCGAAAGGATTTTTTCTGGCCGGTTGAAAAAATTGAGACATACGGTCTGCTCCTGAAGTCTCAAACAATCTCCGATTTATGCAAAGTTAGCTCACCAGCATTCGGAGCAATGAAGAATTCCTCGCGGGTTGACTCCCCGCTTGGCAAAGCGATTAATTCAAATGCCCAAACCAGAGAAAGTAACTTCCCCGAAAAACTATAGGGAGCTTCCGGGAGAGTCACTTCTTCCAATTGATGTCCATTCATTGAGGTCGCGTCGTAACTCCAGGTGGAGACGACACTCAAATCACGATCCCCTTTCCCAACCGTATTCCAGACGAGTCGCAACTCCACACGGTCGACCGGCTCGTCAAATGCCCAGTGGGCATCGACACCAATCGTTTCGCCCGGCGAATAATTCCGCTCGTTCTGGGGGAATTCAATTTTCAACATCGTGGTGATACCTGAATGATGAGTCTCGTAAATTTGCCAGGATGTTTAGAATCATCCCAAAATTACGGCAACTCTTTCACATAAATATTGCGAAAGTAAAGTGTGTTGCCATGGTTTTGGAGTTCGATGGCTTCTTTAGGATAAATCGGTTTGTCGCGTTCCCAGTAGTTTTCCATCACGACATTATCGACAACAAGTTTATCGTTCAGTTTGACAGTGACCCGATCGCCGACCATTTTAATGTAAAAGGTATTCCACTCTCCGATTGGGTTATCAGCACACTCTGTCGGTGAACTTGGGTGAATTTTGTTGTTGAAGATGCCTCCCGATCCAACAGCATTTCTTTCTTCTTCAGTCGGATCCCAAATCTGAATTTGTGGCGAGCCTCGCAAATAGATGCCGCTATCTCCTTTGGGTTCAATTTTCCAGTCGACGTACATTTCGAAGTTGCCGTAATCCTTAATGGTGCAGAGATTTTTCCCTTTGCCATCAAAAACGATCACACCATCTTTGACTTTCCAATGCTCGTGCGCGTCTTCATCGGCGACTTTTTGAGCTTTCGCAAGATCTTCGGCAGACATTTCTGCTCTTGTTTTGGGATTTCCAACCAAGCCTTCCCAGCCGGATAAATCTTTCCCGTTAAATAAAGCGGTAAAGCCTTCCGGGGGAGTGTTCAGTTTTTCTTCAGCCTGTAAAGAAATCCCGATTAAAAACGTGACGCAAACTCCAAGCACGGTCGTCAATTTGAAAAGTGAATTCCTGGGGTTCATGGTGTGGCTCCTGTTGCGGATTCGATGGAGAACAGTCAACATAGCATCAGACGTTGAAATATTCATTGCCTGAGCGATTACACCATAACACTACGTGAACTCTCATCACAACTGATTGAACGGTCTTTCTTCGGGTGACAGAAATCCTCACGCTTTTTTAAATTGACTTACGATTTGTTTCAGGATAGCGCCGTGCCGTACGTTCTTGAAGGTCTGATTACAACACTCGATGACGATTCGAAAATCAACCTGGCCCCAATGGGCTTGATTCCATCACTCAATGCAGCCGGAGAGATTGAACAGCTCACGTTGCGTCCTTATCCCGAATCGCAAACTTACCGTAATTTGCTCGATCATCCTGAAGGTGTTTTTCATCTGACCGATCGTGTCTTACTGTTAGCGCAAGCCATTGCCAAAAGACTTGATCATTCAAACCTGGAATTGATGCCCGCAAAAAGCATCCGTGGTTTTCAATTGAAAAACGCGTGTCAGGCGTATGAGTTTCAAATCACGGAAATTGACGATTCCTCATTGCGAAAAGTAATGCGGGCGGAAGTAGTTAGCATTACCAATTTTCGCCCTTTTCATGGATTCAATCGTGGGTGTCATGCAGTCATAGAAGCGGCCATTCTCGCTTCACGCGTTCACATGCAGGATCCTGCCTGCATTCTCGCAGAGCTTGAGGGTTTGAAAGTTATCGTTGAGAAAACCGGGACATCAGAAACGATGGAGGCCTTTGAATTACTGGTCGAATATGTCCAATCTTTTCAAAATATGGCAAAGGAATCTTCGTGTTGAGCCCTGAATTCCCAACTCTACGGATCCGCACGGGAGCCCGCTTGCATTGTGGATTGTTTTCCAATCCTCAACCGGGAGGGAAACTGCATCAGGGTTTAGGCATCATGATCGACCATCCGGGAGTCCATTTGCAGGCTCAGACAATTGCTGCCTCCGGTTCCGATGTCAGTTTTCAACAAGAAATGGAAACCTTTTCAGGTCAGACTTGCGAAATCATTCGAACACGTATTCAAAAAACTATTCAAAAATGCGAGTCCAACTGGCCTGATGTCCGTCTGCAATTGAGTATAGCGGTCCTGTCGATCATTCCCCCTCATATTGGCCTCGGTTCGGGAACACAACTCGATCTGGCGACAGCAACTCTCTGGACAAAATTCGCTGGCATCGATTGTTCGCCTTTGAAAATTGCGCAAGTCATCAACCGCGGGAAACGTTCGACAATTGGAACCTATGGTTTCATGCAGGGAGGAATTCTGATTGACGAAGGTGTTGTACATGAGCAGGATTTGGGGCGCTGCCGATTTCATCGAGAATTACCGGAAGACTGGCGGATCGTTCTGGTAACACCTCGCAAACTTTTCGGCTATTCCGGGGCAGAAGAAATTCAGGCATTTGACAAGTTAACGAGCATTTCACCGCGTGATTTGTCAACTTTGGAAAATTATTTACAGATTATTGAGAACCGGGGAACTGACTTTCACGTTCTCTCAGAGACAATTCGCCAGTACGGAAATTTGATTGGTGACACATTCTCTCAGGCCCAGGGAGGCCGATATCGCGATCCGATCTGTCAGCAGATTTATGACATTCTGCTGGCAAACGGAATCCGGGGAATTGCACAAACCTCGTGGGGACCGACAATGTTTGGGCTTTGCGAAAATCAGAAACAAGCTGATGAGATTTCCGAAATCCTGGGAGAGTCACTCTCGGAAATTGATCTGTCTATTACCCGACCGATGAATACGGGAGTTACTGTGGAATGGGTTCATCCCGAACATGAGAAAAAGAAACCCATCGGTCGGTTGGGTTAACTGAGTGTTATCCAATACTCAGGAAATTCGAGTCCGTCAGGCACAGCCTGATCTACGCCTGTATAAACGCAAATCGCTTCAAGGAGTTTTCATGCCCAAAGAGTTGAAACTGTTAATCCAGGCAGGTCACCCCTTGATTTTTATTGAATCCTCCGATGAGATTCGAGCGCTCAAACTGATCAGCCAAGTGAGCGAAGAATTAACTCGTTCAAATCTCTGCTGGTCAATGACGGAAGGCTTGACCAGAATTCCTGACTACGTGAAAGACAATCGAGAGTTGATTCGCCCCGATCAGGTTCTCCCGCCCGGCAAAGCTCAGGATGTGTTGCAGCATTTGATTAAGAATCCGCAAAAGGGAATCTATGTCTTTAAGGATCTCGGGCCTCACTGCAAAGACGCACTTGTGCATAGGCTGATGCGCGATTTGATGCAAATTGCCAGCAAAGAAAAAATGACGCTTATTATGCTGGATGCGTTAGCCGTTCCTGATGAAATCAAGCGCTTTGCATTTCGCTACGAACTCGGCTGGCCGAGCGTGCAGGAACTGGAAGAGGTTGTCCGCGAAACTTACCAGAAGATTCGCGAAGAAAGTTTCGTGGAAGTGAATTCCAATTTGCGAAGACGCGATATGGATCAACTCGTGCAAAGTTTACGAGGCTTGAGTTGCTGCCAGGCTTCGCGGGTCGTTGCCTCAGTGATCTATGATGATCATCATCTCGATGGAGCCGATTTGCCGCGCATCATTGAAGGGAAACGTCAACTCCTCAGTTCTACGGGTTGCCTGGAATCGATCGCGGCGGATTTCTCGCCCGATGATATCGGCGGATTGACGAATCTGAAAACATGGCTGGCACAACGACGGGATGGCTTTTCTCCCAAAGCCATTGAGAATGGTCTCGAATCGCCTCGGGGTGTGCTGATGCTGGGGATTCCCGGCTGCGGAAAAAGTTTATGTGCGAAGGTCGTTGCTGCAGACTGGGGCATGCCCCTCCTACGGCTGGACCCCGGCGTGCTCTATCAGAAATTTATCGGGGAATCGGAAAGCCAGTTACGACAGGCTCTGCGTCAGGCAGAAGCGATGGCTCCGGTAGTTTTGTGGATTGATGAAATCGAAAAGGCATTTGCCTCCGCCAGTGCCGCCTCGGCTGATGGCGGTCTTTCCAAGCGGATGTTCGGCTCCCTGCTCTCCTGGATGCAGGATCATCGGCATCCTATTTTTCTCGTCGCCACCGCCAACGATATCTCTGCATTGCCACCTGAGTTAATGCGTAAAGGCCGGTTTGATGAAGTCTTCTTTGTCGACCTGCCCGATAAAGAGGCCCGTAAACACGTTCTGAAAATCCATCTGAAACGACGGAAAATGAATCCGAAAGGCTTCGACCTCGATGAACTGGCAGACCACTGCGAAGAATTTAGCGGGTCAGAACTGGAACAGGTGGTCATCTCCGCAAAATTCGCTGCTCATCAGGAAAACACTCCTCTGGCGGACAAACATCTCATTCAGGAAATGCAAAATACTCGACCGCTCGCCATGCTGTCCGCAGAAAAAGTGAGACATTTACGACAATGGGCGGTTGATCGCTGTGTTTCTGCAGATTAAGTGAGAGGCCAAATTAATTGACACTCCAGCGTTCAATTGCACTGATTGAATAAAATCTAAGAAACAGATTTCAGTGGGTCTTGCATTCTTGTCACAAATCAGACAAATATGGCAGATCTGATTTTATCCAAAAACACCTGAAAAAACTACTTCCGATTTGTGAAAACAAATTGACACTCAAGACTCAAATGGCTTATTTAATCCAGAATATCCATAGCACTCTGCAACTTTTAAATGGAATAAATTTTTGTACCACAGAGACACAGAGAAATTTTGAATATTAAAACTTATTCAAATTCCGGATGCTGCAATTATCTCAGATCTCATTAACTAAAAAACTCTGTGACCTCTGTGTCTCTGTGGTTTTAATCTTTCACAATATCGGATTGTCGATTTTGAAGCCCGAACCAGTTTAAGTCTGTAGGTCAGGCTGTGATATTATTCCGTATATTATTCATAATTTCAGATTGAAAACTCAATGATTTGTGTCAGTATTGGTCGCACCCGTTTAAAAATGATGCGGGCGGAACATGAGGCGTTGGCGAAGGCTGGTGCTCAGTTGGTTGAACTTCGGCTGGACTGGTTGAAGCATGTTTCCGATATCTCCCCCCTGTTGAAAGATCGTCCTACTCCGACTGTGATTACCTGTCGACGCGCGGAGGATCGGGGAAAATGGAAAGGATCCGAACAGGAACGCATGATGCTCCTGCGTTCTGCCATTGTCGACGGCGTCGACTTCGTCGATCTGGAAGTTGATATCGCGAAGACAGTTCCACGTTACGGCAAAACAAAACGACTGGTGAGTTATCATAATTTCGAGGAAACTCCAGATACATTATCTGATATTTACGAGAGCCTGATCGATCAGGATGCGGATGTCGTGAAGATTGTCACGATGGCAAACAGCCCGGCCGATGGCGTGCGAATGCTGGAACTGGTTGCCTCTGCCAAGAAGCCGACGGTTGGGTTTTGTATGGGCGAATTCGGGCTGTTCACGCGTATTTTGTGTGGGAAGTACGGATCTCCCTTCACCTATGCCAGTTTCAGCAGCGAGCGGGAACTGGCTCCGGGACAAATTTCCTATCGAGACATGATCCAACTTTATCGTCATCATGAAATCAAGGAGACGACAAAGGTTTACGGCGTCCTCGGCGATCCCATTGCCCACAGTTACAGCCCCAGAATTCACAACGATGCCTTCGCTGATCAGGGAATCGATGCTGTCTATGTTCCGTTCCGTATTTCTGAACAGCACTTTGAGGAGTCTTTAAAAGCATTGCGACGCATCAATGTCGAAGGATACAGTGTCACCATTCCCCACAAACAGCGGGCGATGCAAGCGGTCGATCATGTCGATGAAGAAGTCAAAACGATTGGAGCAACGAACACATTGTATCGAAACAATCGTGGCATCTGGTTTGCCGCCAATACGGACCTGGAAGCCGCAATGACGACATTGCGTGAAGCGTGTAAGAAGGCAGGCTGGCCAGAAGGAGGATTCAAAAACCGCAAGGTTCTCATACTGGGATCCGGTGGCGTGGCACGAGCGATTGGACTGGGCGTTGTGAGTGGTGGTGGCCAGTTGACGATTGCAGGACGGACCAAGGCCAAAGCGAAAGAGCTTTCCGAGCAGTTGAAATGTCAGTATTGCACGTGGGAAAATCGAGGGGCACAAACTCCAGATGTTCTCATCAACTGCACTCCCATTGGCATGTTCCCGAACATGGATGATTCCCCGTTCGAGCAAAACTGGATGAAAGAGGGCATGGTTGTCTTCGATACGATTTACAATCCTGAAAACACATTGCTCATCAAGTATGCAAAACAGAGAAATTGTTTTGTGGGAAGCGGGCTGGAGATGTTCGTGCAACAGGCAGCCGCTCAGTACGAATGCTTTACGGGTCAAAAAGCTCCACTGAAAACGATGATAGAATCACTGCGGACAGCCATTTCACCGATTCGAAAATAATTCTGATAAAACGATAAGGGTGGCGGGGGCGCTCCGCATT
>DOCI01000079.1:10444-19526 GCA_003503535.1 Planctomycetaceae bacterium | reverse complement strand
ACAAGAACCATCATCGGGATGGCGATGTCGTTCTCTTCAAACTTGCGGATACAATTGGCGTCGTGAAGTATGACGTTAGTATCGAGGACGAAAACCTTGGGAAACGTCACGCGGGAACGTGGCGGACAAACAGAGGCGGCGTGATCAATCATGCGCTTCCTTGCGTCTAATACCTGGGTGGTAATTTCGTTCGGTTTCAAAGGTATATCAGATCCCCAGAATTCCCGAAACGCCAAAAGCTGCGTTTAGAACATGTTCATTACATTTTAACATTCATGGATGGGTTCAGGAATCAAACCAGAGAAGACCAGCACGAAGCGTAAGCGATTGTCTCTCCATGATTTAAAACACTCGCTTACGCTTTGTGCTGGTCAATTTGAATGGAAGGAAGCCTCCATTCCATTCCTGACAACTCTCTTCTCGGAATTCCAGAAAGGGCTTGGACTTCTGGGACTTTCGTGTCTATAATACAGACTGAAACAAAAGACGCTCCCTGTCCGCGCTTAGCGAACACCTGCATTTGGGGTTTTCAGGCGAAGTTACAGGGTGAAGATAAGGTTCATTTCAACACAGGAGAGTGATGCCATGGCAGTTACAGTTACCGAAAAGGCCGCCAGCGAAATCAAACGAGTACTTTCAGAACAGACTCCAGCCGAAACCACCGTACTTCGCATCGGCGTTCGCGCCGGCGGTTGCAGTGGATTCCAGTATAATCTTGCTCTGGATGATAAAATCGACAACGCTAACGACGACATCTCCGAACATCACGGCGTGACCGTCGCTGTCGACAAGAAAAGCATGCTTTATCTGGACGGCACAACCATCGACTACTACGACGGCCTGGAAAAACGAGGCTTCTCGTTCGACAATCCCAACGTCGTCAAAAGCTGCGGCTGCGGAAGCAGCTTCCAGGCATAATTCTTTGGCCTGAAGTGAAGTCAAATTAAAAAGCCTGCTCAAATTTGAGTAGGCTTTTTCAATAAAATCAGACATCAACTTACTTCCCTTTTTGAGTCACCCGGAAGTTGTCGAAACGAACCCAATGTTCGGCGCCTTCCGGAGCTCCTGTTGTGCAAAGACAGAAGCCCCTCTCTTTTGAATTTTTGCGGATCGCAGAAGAGAAAAAATTCTGGTATTTGCCGTTGTCATTTGGACCTACCTGAAAATAGGCATAATGACTGCGAACGATAATCCTTAAGGTCTCTGATTTCTCTGAGGCAGGATGATAGGTATATGCATAATTGCTGAAGTCATCTTCATGACCTGTTTCGCCAATGAAATTCACGGCTGGAGGAGCAAAGAGGAGCTTACGATCGATTCTTGCTTTGGTTGCTCTAAATTCCCGTCCACTTTCATCGATGAGAAACATCCCCACCATTTCGTCGGAGGCGGTGAATTTGTCGAGAATTTCGACATCCACCGATGCGATCACTGAACCAGAGGATGTGAACGGGAGAATGACTTTAATCATTGGTGATTCGCGAGTATAGGTGTGACTCTGCACTCGAACTTCAAGCCCTCCATCTTTTATCCGGTAATCGTCTGATGAAAGTCCCACGATCTGCCATTGTTCAGACATTCCATTATTAAAATTATCCTCAAAGAGAACGGGCTCAGCTGCGTGAGTAACTGCTAAAGACAGCAGCGAGATTGTTAGAAGCGAAATCAATTTTGCCAACATGATTAAACCCTGTCTGAAAGGAATCGTGTTTATAGTTCGCATCTATTAAGCTATCGACTTGAACGCATCACCACAACTTAGGCAAACAAATTCGCTTTTGATCATAAGCCTATCCAAAGATGAGCTCTCAATAAAAAAAGCCCACGACATGCGTGGGCAGAGAGTTCGATTTTCGACTCGATTAGAATTCGCCAAGGATATTGCCGTCCTGCTCATCAGCTAAGTTGTTATAAGTTCCCAGGTCGATGTTCTCGGAGAGGAAGTGCACACTTCCATCGGCAAAGACAAACTGAGCTCCCCCCTTATGCTGGCTGGAGTACGTGTTTTTCTGATGATTGGATGGGTTTGAAGTTCCAGTGCCATCAAAGTTGATACGATAATCTTCGCCTGTTCCTGTATTTCCCTTGGCCTTACCGAGGATGCTTTCTGAAGTCACATTGGTATCGGCTGATCCCCATTTGTGAACTCCCATCCAGATTCCGGCATAAAAGGATTTCAGAGAGGTCTTTTCACCAACAAACAAGGTATTACTGGTCCCATCAGTGATGTCACGCATCGCAATTTTTGAATTGGTGCCGAATGCCTGGTCATTAGCCATATAGTTCGACTTGGCAGCTCGGTTTCCAGTCAGTGGTGTATTAATTCCCCAGTCAGTATTGATGGCTCCCCCTGGATCTGAAGGGCAGAGATTTGCATCGATAATCGAGTTGGACAGATCAAAAAGAGCCTGATTATCCGTATTCCAATCAATAGCAAAATTGCTGGAAGCGGCTCCAATGGCATCGTAAAGAGCAGATTGTTCCATTTGAGGCAAAATCATAACTGCCCAGCCAAAATTCGGGAACCGAGGTACAGTCGTATTTGAATTGCGAACAAACCCAGGAGGAAATACCGAATGAGTATCATGATAATTCTGGAGAGCCAACCCGATCTGTTTCAGGTTATTTTTACAGGAACTCCGACGTGCAGCTTCGCGGGCCTGCTGAACCGCGGGCAGTAATAATGCGACCAGTATGGCGATAATCGCGATGACAACAAGGAGTTCGATAAGAGTAAAGGCGCGTCTCAAATTCATTAATCAGCTTTCAATTGGAATGAGTTGGAAGGTAGTTTTGCAGAATTTTAGGGGTATTCAGACAGCAGACAAGTGAACAAGACAGCAAGTATGGATTTGTAATGTGCAGAGGATTGGATTTATCGAAAAAAATCTGCTCCAAATGCCAAAAAATTTCCCCTCGATAACAAGTTCAGCATCAATCGTCCACAAAAAAAGACACCGCAAGCATTGCACTTGCGGTGTCTTTTTGAATCCGCTGCCCAGTTCAGCTGATGCTGTTGAGGCAATTCTGTCTAATCGAAATTAGACAGGTCGTACATTTTCAGCGCGTGGGCCTTTGGGGCCCTGGCCGACGTTGTAAGAAACCTGTTGACCTTCTCGCAGGTCGTCAAAGCTCATGCCTTCGACGGCTGAGCTGTGGAAGAACATGTCTTTGCCAGTTCCGTCTTCGATAAATCCAAATCCCTTGGTTGTGATCCGCTTGATTGTGCCTTCGGCCATCTCTGTCTCCAAAAATCCTGTAAAATAGTCGCTTGTGTGTGAGAAACTCACAGCACATTGATCGCCAGTTGGAATGAAGTATTCCTGAATTGTGATCCTCTTAGATCACAATTCGTAAAGAGCTGTCTGCTCGATCAATTCTTGTATCAACACTTCAATAATGATGCGTTGTGTTGGTTATAGCTGCTGAGGATTCAACAGCTCAGCTGAGTTATTCAGGAACACATTCAATAATGTTGGATCTGCCAAGTGTCGCAAATCACTATTAAAAATGCTTAGATCGCATCATCCGGTAAATCCGGCTCGTCGATCACTCCCGGGTTTGCCACGAGATCGTCATCGGAAGTTTTACGCTCCTCACGACGTTTTCGTTTTTCCTGGGCTTTGTATTTTTTTTCCATTTCGCGTTGCCGCTTAGCGAATGTGTTTTGTTTCTTAGCGATAAAGTTTCTCCTGATAAAGATCAGTAATTCGCAGAGGGTCACTACAACTAATATAACAAGATGTGATGAATCCAGACATCATCACACCAGCGGATTAAGTCGACTGCTTCACTTTAGGACTTCGCTTTGTATCCTTGCGAGCCGGTTTGCGTCGTTTTGAAGGACGTCCCCCTTCGCTGGAATTCTCCCCCGATTTGCGAAACGGTTTCCGGGGATTGAATTTTCCGCCAGAAGGCTTCCCTCTGAATCCGCCGCCGCCACCACGACGTCGGCCTTGTGAAGCCGGTGGATTTCGTTCGGTCGAGTTCGGGTCGGAAAGATCCTGATCGATATCAAGTTTCTGACCAATCAAGCGTTCAATCGCACGCAGTTCACGACGTTCATCGCCTGCACAGAACGAGAGAGCAGTTCCTTCGGCATTCGCACGGCCTGTTCGGCCAATACGATGCACATAGTTTTCCGGCTCAATCGGCAAGTCGAAGTTGACGACATGGGTAATATCATCGATATCAATTCCGCGAGCCGCGACATCGGTCGCAACCAGAACTTTGACCTTATTGCGACGGAACGCATCGAGGGCACGCTGACGAGCGGCCTGAGATTTGTTGCCGTGAATCGCAGTCGAGGCAATGCCACCGCGTTGCAGTTTTTCAGCAACCTGATTGGCTCCTCGTTTGGTTTTGGTGAAGACGATCACACGATCGACACCATCAGTTCCGAGAATCTGTTCGAGCATCGGTTGGTTATTACCCCGCTCGACATACACGACTCGCTGTTCAATTTTCTCGACGCTTGTTTTTTCCGGTGTCACATTCACACTGACTGGATTTCGCAGCAGGCTTTGTGTCAGTTCAACGATTTTCGGTGAAATGGTCGCCGAGAAGAACAACGACTGTCGTTTTTCAGGCAACTTACTGATGATCCGTTTCAGGTCCGGCAGGAAGCCCATGTCGAGCATCCGGTCGGCTTCGTCGAGGACGAACATTTCCAGTTGATCGAGTTCGATATGCCCCTGATTCATCAGGTCGAGCAAACGGCCCGGTGTCGCCACCAGAATATGTGCTCCCCGATTGAGGGATCTCACCTGATTGTACTGGCTGACTCCGCCGTAAACGAGAGCCTGTTTTAAAGTCAAATGCTTGCCGTAGACTGTGAAACTGTCGCCAATTTGAATGGCCAGTTCGCGTGTCGGTGCAAGAACCAGGACCTGAGGTCGGTTTCGCAGAGCTTTTTTGTTCTGTTTTCCGAGTTGATTCAGAATCGGCAGGGCAAACGCAGCCGTTTTGCCAGTTCCTGTCTGGGCACAACCCAGAACGTCTTTTCCGTCCAGAGCAGCAGGAATTGTCTGAGCCTGAATCGGGGTTGGTGTTTCGTATTTTTCGTCAGCAAGTGCACGCTGCACGGGCTTAATTAAGTCAATTTCAGCAAATGTCTTCAAGATGGTTCCTTACGCAGTATTATGGATTCAGTACGAGTTCTCGATTTCCGTGATCACTCGGCTGGATTTCTTTTTTCAGCTCAAAAGTGTTTAGACAGGAACAGAACGTAGACTCTCTACGACAGTTCACGCTCGGATAACCGATGAAAAAGGGGTCGATTTGGAGAATACGGACACACAACAGGAGTGTTGGAAACCCTCTTTAAAATCAGCTCTGAATGCATCAGTGCAGAACATAAGGGTAACAGGTCGCGGATTCCTCAGGAGTTCGCAACTCAGGTCGAGCCTGAGAGAAGAAGGTCGTGGGACTCAACTCATAGCAAACGCCGCTTTGGGGTGAATACTGGCCAAACAAGACAATTCCAGTATTCGGTGCGTTCTTTCGAACGCGAGCGGCTTTCCAGAGCGGTCAACTCAACCGGTGGTTGGCAGCAGAATGTGTGGCTGTTCAGCTACACATCAGTAGTGGAGTTGCAAGAGGACCTAGCTCTGCCCGAAAACCCCACCCAGCCGGAAAACGCACTCCAATTTCCTGAATCGCGTTACTCGCTTGATTCCGACTGCATCGACACAATTTCAAATCAGAAATTGATGTCTGCATCGAACTATACCCCTGACATATCAAATCTGCAACCCACAAATTTTCAACACCAATAGATTTTATACAGAATCGTTTGTGTAATGAGAGTTTTACTCAAACCCGAACATATAACCGACGTCGATTCAGAAACCAGCTCAACAATACCGCTGCCAGACATGCCAGCAGCATCTGTATCAATATAGTCAATTCAGCTGACATTCCTCCTCCAGCCAAAGTACTAATAAATGGCTGAGCATGTTTAAAAAGTTGATTTCCCAACCAAGTTGTGAGTCCCAGGCTGGCCAGATAAATCAGCAGAGAGTTTCTTCCGAGGATTCGCAGTGGTGCAAAGAGAGAACTGGCATGAATGACTTCACAGAAGAATGCACATCCGAAGAACAAGAGCAGACTGTACCCACCAGCCAACAGCACCCACGACGGGGAAAGCATCCGTTCGATGGCCGGGCAAAGCCATTGATCAACTCCGATTCCGGCCAGCACCAAGACAATGCCCATCACTCCGCAGAGCAGCACTTTGAAAAACCGTGATTTCTTTCTACTCAGAAACCATTGCCCCGTCAGCATGCCCAGCATCATCAGCACAGTCGCCGGGAGGACATTGAATGTTGTTCGTCCAGATTCCCGATATGCCGCATCAGGCTGCCCCGGAAAATTACTCAAAAACTGACGATCATACAGTTCAACCACATTCTTATGCTTTGCCCAGGCGGGTTTTCGATCAGGAGTCTGCTCAGATTCCGAGATCACAATCCCTTGCACTTCTGCGGGGTATGTGATGGGACCAGAAAGCTCGACCCAGGCAAATTGACCAATCAGGATTGCTATGATGAGCACACCCTGCCACCAGACAGGCCCACGTGCAATCAGAAAAGTGAGGAAAGTCGCCATTCCAATCAAAGTCAAAGGATCGATAAAAACCCAGCGAGTCATTTCAGAATTCAACGACTGCAGAAATATTCCCAGCAGCATCAGAAGCAACACACGGCAAAGGATCCGACCAACTATCTCCCGCTTCCGCCACTGCAATCTTACCCGCCTACGTTTCCAGAAGAACAACGACATGCCAGCCGCGAAGAGAAATCCGCTCAGCAGATAATCGCGAACCGTAATCACATGCAAGCCGTACAGGCTTTCCCAATCGGAAGGCTGGGCGTTGAATAAGAATCGGGAAAACCAGTCTCCCGTGGAGTAAATCGGAGAATTGCCGGGAGCGGTCAACAATTGAAAATTGAAGAGAAACGAGGCTCCCGCCACAATGGCCAGCAACAGCAACCCTCGATACAGATCCAGAGCGTCGAAGCGGCGGAGATCTTCATAGGCGGTAGTCGGATTTGTCGACTCTCTTTCTGTCTTACGAGAAGCTGGATCGTAACTGACCCGACGTAAAGCCGGGGCATCTTCGTCAAAATCTCCCATTGGATTTTCTTCAGACAGACGGTAGGTCTCAGTCATCTTCCTTAAAATCTCTCAAATAAATGTGGTTCGATGCGTTGTCAGCTATTGAGTTTTGCTGTAAACATTAAGTCTGACCCAATGTACGATGATCGTTTCAATAGCCTGACATCGTTCATTGCACAGAGTGCGTTCACAAAATCTGTGCCCCACCCCAAAGATATTCCAATACTGGAATCAATCCCAATTGACTCACTTTAGGAGAACACTGATGAAGCAAATAAAAGTGACTTGCTGGCTGTTATTATTGTCGTTGTGTGTACCGTCATTGTCACGCGCCGAAGTGAAATTGCCGAATGTTTTTACGGATCACATGGTTCTGCAACGCAATCTGGAAAACCCGGTTTGGGGTTGGGATGATCCTGGCACGAAAGTGACCGTCAATATTGGAGATCAGTCTCATTCAGCCGAAGCCGATCAGGAAGGCCGCTGGCAAGTCAAACTTTCTCCTCTGCCAGCCGGTGGTCCACACAAGTTGACTGTTGCCGGTTCCTCAGAAAAAACAATCAGCGATGTTCTGGTTGGCGAAGTCTGGGTTTGCTCCGGTCAATCCAATATGGCCTGGCAGGTTTCCAATGCCAACGATGCCGACCTCGAACGACTGACTGCGAATTATCCTGAAATCCGATTAATCACCGTTCCCAATCGTGCTTCACAGGAAGACGAGACCAACTTTGACGGCGAGTGGAAAGTTTGCTCTCCAGACACAGTCAACGATTTCTCAGCCGTCGGCTACTTTTTTGGACGTCAGATTCATCAGACATTGAACGTTCCCGTCGGACTGATCGACAATGCCTGGGGCGGCTCTTCAGCAGAAGCCTGGGTCAAACGGGATGTCATGAATAACGACAAGCGTTTTGCGGAACTGGTCGAAAACTGGGAAAACATTGAAGCCACTTACGATGCTGAGGCTGTGAAAAAAAGCTATCAGGATCAACTTGCGAAATGGAAGGAAGCTGTGCAGGCCGCCAAAGCTGCAGGTAAGCCACAACCTCCTCAGCCGCGGGCTCCACGAAACCCTCTCACTGGCAATCATCGTCCCGGCAACCTGTTTGGAGGATGCCTGCATCCGATCATCGGCTACGGCATCAAAGGAGCAATCTGGTATCAGGGGGAGTCGAATGCGAACCGTGCGTATCAGTATCGCGACCTGTTCGCATTAATGATTCAGCATTGGCGTGCAGAATGGAATCAGGGAGACTTCCCGTTCTACTGGGTTTCTCTGGCTGACTTCCGTCGTGAAGCCGGTGCTCCCGGCGAGAGTGACTGGGCCGAATTGCGAGAGGCGCAAACAATGACTCTTGCTCTGCCGAATACGGGCGAAGCGATCATCATTGATCTGGGCGAAGCCGATGATATTCATCCGCGTAACAAACAGGATGTTGCAATGCGACTGGCCCGACTCGCCTTGAATCAGGATTACGGGATCGATGTCGTCGCCCGTAGTCCACGTTATGAATCTCATGAAGTCAAAGGCGATCATGTCATTGTCACCTTCCAGGATGTCGGGACTGCACTCGATACCTTCGATATCCGCGAGCCAGTCGGCTTCACCATCGCGGGCGAAGACCGTGTCTTCCTGCCCGCCCAGGCTAAAATTGTTGGCAACAACAAAATCGAAGTCTGGAGCGACAATGTGAAGAACCCGGTTTCTGTCCGTTACGCCTGGGCCGATAACCCTGTCTGCAATGTACAAAATACCGTTGGACTACCGCTGACTCCATTCCGAACTGATGAGTGGGAAGGTGTGACCGCCAACAACAAGAAGTAAATGTGGAATTGACGAGAAACGAAAGGCCGTTCATGAATTTCATGAGCGGCCTTTTTTATCAAGTTCTCCATCTTAAAGATCTATCTTTTATTACTAACTGAAGTTTTGCAAAACGCTGGAATTCAAAACGAATGAGAA
>DOCI01000079.1:5498-10239 GCA_003503535.1 Planctomycetaceae bacterium | reverse complement strand
TTTATTGAAATTTGCAAAACTTCAGTTACTAATGTCGACGTCCCAAAAGAGACCAGAATAGATTAACGGTTGAACTTACAGGGGAACTGGTCATGATTGAGGAGTGAATCAAATCGGATCAGCGCTCGATCGATTTGTTAGGGAAGAGTTTTCGTCCAGGGAGTCGACAAATTCATGGCTGATTTTGCGCAAAATGGGGTCATCGGTACGCTTCACAATTTGAGACATCGCACGACCGAGGAGCTCGATGCGGACCTCTCGGAATGGTCAGCAGAGCGTCCGATGGCATTGGTGCTGCCCTGTTTATACTCCGAATTGGAAGGTCCTGCACTAAATTCGATCATCGAGAAACTTGCCCAGGCTCCGTATCTGGAAGAGATCATCATCGGGCTCGATCGAGCAGACCGCTCTCAATTTGAAAATGCCCGCAAATTCTTTTCGCGCCTGCCGCAACGTCACGTCATCTTATGGAATGATGGTCCGCGACTTCAGGCTGTCGATGCGGAACTTTACGCAAGAGGATTGGCGCCGATGGAACTCGGCAAAGGTCGGAATGTCTGGTATTGTCTCGGCTATTTTCTCGCAACAGGTCGTTGTCAGGCCGTTGCGTTACATGACTGCGATATCCTGACCTACGAACGGGACATGCTCGCACGACTGCTCTATCCGATTGTCCATCCGACCTTCAATTATGTGTTCTGCAAAGGTTATTACTATCGAGCAGCCAATGGCAAATTGAATGGACGTGTTGTCAGGTTACTCGTCACCCCCTTACTGAGGGCGCTGCAGTTGACCATTGGCCATAACGATTATCTCGACTACATGAGCAGTTTCCGCTATCCGCTTTCCGGCGAGTTTTCGATGCGGGCAGAAGTCGTCCCCTCCCTGAGAATTCCTTCCGACTGGGGACTGGAAATCGGCACGCTTTCCGAAATGTATCGCAACTATTCGCACCATCGCATTTGCCAGGTCGATATTGCCGATGCGTACGATCATAAACATCAACCGGTTTCAGAAGACAATCCTACAGGAGGATTGCATCGGATGTCGGTCGATATTTGTAAGGCATTGATTCGAAAACTGGCCGTGAATGGTAAAGTTTTTTCGCCGGAAGTCTTCCGGACTCTCAAAGCCAGTTACTATCGAGCTGCTCTCGATTTAATCGATCATTATCACAACGATGCCCTGATGAGCGGGCTGACCCTGGATCGTCATTCCGAAGAAGCGACCGTCGAATTATTCAGTCAAAGTCTGATGTCAGCTGGCGAACAGTTTCTGCGCGATCCGCACGTGGCCCCTTTTATTCCGAGCTGGTCTCGGGTCACGAGTGCTGTACCAGACGTTTTTGAATCGATTCAAGATGCCGTTATACAGGACAATGCTTGAGTGTTATCTATCACATTTTCAATAATGAACTGCAGCGGCCATTTGGAATTGGTCTGGGGGCTTCGTTACGATACTACCCCGGCCACCCATCACATTTCCCCAGCCTTGTGATGCAATTCCTCTTTCTGAATGCTTATCCTCGTGAGATGTAAGTCTCGTGAAAATAATGAATTAGATCCACGGAAGGACACGAATGTTTGCATCATTATCTTAACCCGAAGCGTCAGTTTTTAAGTTGCACTGTTTCCACTTGGAACGATTTAAACACGAAAAAAAGCTCCTTTTGATTGTGCCACGGCTCTGTGAGCCGTGCATTAGGTGATCTTATTGTCTTGCAACGCTCCTGATGTAACAACACTGAAAAACAAGGCTCACAGAGCCGTGGCACACTTGTATTGATCCAGTTAAACGTAATATCAAACAAAACGTGCCACTTCAAAAAGCGTCAGCGAGGTGACAGCGTTGGGCAAGAATAGGGGTAAACATAATACTTAACAGCTTTTATGTTCTTTAATGCAAAAATCTGAGGCGTTTGGTGGATTCAATTTTGGGAACAAAAAAGCATTACCAAATGACTACTCCACCGCCAATTTTAGAGGCTTGATGACACGCGTTAACTATGTTTTGAAGCCCAGGGCGGAGAGATTTCGGCGTGGTCTGCGCTTCCGTTGCGAATGCATCTATATTTGCCAGTGCCAGTTCCGTCTCAGCAAGTAAGAGTACAACGTCTTTTCCTTCAACATAAATGTCGCTGCTCACGAGTGTCGGTAATATGTGCATGCCAATCGACTTGGCTGTCAGGCTGCTATAGACTTTCCAGCGATAGTCCTCAAATCCAGCTAACTCCTGCCATTGCTCGGCAGGTTCAACAAAATTCATGGCACCATCAGGACCACGTGTGAATGTATGGACGAGTAGCGACATTGAATCTCCGAGCCGGACATCTTTCGGATTAATTCACCCTGAATTAATTATTCTTAAGGCAAATCACCGTTTAATTTCAATAAAATCCATTGCTTCAATAAATCAATACATATGTCTAAATAGAGCTCGTAGCCGTCCCCTCGCTGACACTTCGGGTTATGATGATTGCTGTATTAAATCTGGGTTATACTTAGTTCAAAACTCGACGACTCCCAGTAACTACGGCGACATGTTTTCGTCACAGTGTTCGAGAATTTTATCGATGTTGGTGATCACTCCCTCTGAAACCGATTTCCAGAGAACTTGTCGACTGGGGTCGATTAAGACCAAACCATGCAATTCGCGGCGTCGATTGTCCAGGGATTCGAAATCGGAGAACATTTTCAGGTTCGGATCGGTGCATTGTGGGAATTCGATATCATTCGCGCGACGAATTCGCTCGACGATCGACTGGCTGGGTAATTCGTGGCTGATCGCTACAACTTTAATTCCCCGCTCGGCAAATTCATCCGCATGTTTGGCGATTCCCGCCAGTTGCTCCATGCAATGCACGCATTGGACACCACGATAGAAAACCAGTAGAACGTGAGCGTCTTCGTAATCGTTCTGGCTGAGTTTCTCGCCATCGTAAGCTCTGGCCGACCAACTCGGAGCTTTAGTGGCAGCTTGAGTAACACTGGCTGCAAACATGATCATAATAATGGTGAAGGTAAGAATCTGGAGTCGCATGAGAACCTCATCGGTTTGTGGTCAGTGTTTTGTGAAATTGAGCCTTTCATCAGTTTAGATTCTATGCATTCATTAATCGGAATTCAAAAGGCGCTACTGTTTTCCCAAATTTTTGATGTATGCATACAGATTTGCTAAATCCTGATCGGTGCAGTCTTTGAGCAGATTTTCCGGCATGAGCGATTTATCGAGTTGCTTCCGAAACTCGATATTGTCGGCTTCAATGCGAATTGTCCGGTGTGAGGTATCACGCAAAAGCAATCCATCAATCGATTCGTAAATGATAATTCCATTGTATGTTTTGCCTTCCAGAGTTGTGATCAATGTCGAACGATACCGCGAGGAGACATCTTTATGCGGGTTGACGATTGCCTCCATCAAATCCTGCTGGGAAAAGCGATTGGTCACCCCTTCTAAATTGGGGCCCACCGCGTTGCGACCGTTATGGCATTGGTTGCATTGTTTTTTTACGTAAAGTTCTTCTCCCAACGCACGCTGGCCTGTTGTCCAGTCGATCGAATACAGTCGCTCCCGCATTTCGGCCCAGGCATCGTTTCCGGTCCGGTTGTCGAGAATGATGGTCGTCTCCGGGAATTCGGTTTCCATCCAATCGGCCCAAAGCTTTGCCAGCTCCCGATGGCTCATCTCTGCTCCCGCAATGGATTCTGAAGGTCGCGGCAAATCGACTTCCTGTTGCCGTTCTTCAAGCAGTTTCACCGCCATTGGATCGAGTTGGTTCAGTGTTTCATTCCACATCGCTTCCACGCCTTCAAGACTCGCAAGTCGATTCAGTAATCTGACCAGAGCGGCCAAATCATTTGGTGAATAGTCTTTCCAGGCGGTCGTTGCTTCCAGACACCCCGCAGCTATGTCCAGTTCGTCAGAGCTCAGTCCATCGAGAATCACTTCTCGATCTTCGGGGAAATTCTTTTCAGCCAGAATATTCAGGGCCGTGCCGTGAAGTAAATCGTTGTCTATTGATTCGCGAGCCAGTTCGAGGACTTCCTGAGAGTTTTGCTCGCCGAAACGACTGAGTAGATCGACCGACAAATCGATTTCTCCCGACTGGACCCGCTCCAGGAACAGAGCGATCGCCTGATCCCGAACTTCACCCTGCATCGCATCGACGAACAGATTATGTTCCGGACGTCCAAATTTCGCATGATTCGCCACCGTTTTCGACAATTCAGGATCACGAGCGGACAGCGCTTCGTACATTTCCTTAACACGGGGTTCCCAGTTGCGGTCAATCGCCAGTTTACGTTGCTCCAGTTTTTCATGGAGTTCCAGCAGAGCCGTTGCAATTTGATTCCTTTGATCCGGGCTTCGCGGAGTCGTTATTGTCGCTGTGATGATCAGATGATGAATATCGGAGACAGGGTCAGACTCCCTCGTAATGTTTTGCAGGATCTTTTCCAGCAGCACGGGACTCTCCGCAGTCAACATGGCGGTCAAACGTCCCAGTTCCCAATCGAGCGTTGCGTTTCCTGTCGGATAAACCTGTTCAATCGCCTGTTGCAAATCTGCCAGTTGCGATTGCTCCTGATTAAGCGGCAGCCGGGGCATGTAACCATCGAACACTCCCGAATGTGCAGGACTGTCGCCAAATCCGCCGAAAGAATGTTGAATCAGCAGGACGGCATTCAACTGGAGTTGAGGATCTTTCAGGCGAGACAAGGCAGCGGTGCCGATATCGTGCCAG
>DOCI01000079.1:1855-5351 GCA_003503535.1 Planctomycetaceae bacterium | reverse complement strand
GATCCACAAAGGCCCAGGCCATCAAGATGGATTCCGGCCAGCCTGAAGTTCGTGCCGCATCTCCGACCGCTCGGAAACTATTGTCCGACATGCGTGTTGCAACCTGTACAGCCAGAAAGCGAACAACGTGATCTTCATGTCCCAGACATTTGGCAATCTCAGATTCAAAACCGACCAGCGTTTCCGCCGGGCAGGTGATCAGTCCTTCGAGTGCACTGCGGACAACAGCCGGGCTTTCGTCGTTCAAATAAGGTTGCAGAGTCAGCAAATCGGGTTTGCCGGCATCGGAACGACCGTAAGACCAGGCGGTTCGGGCACGGAGTTCGCGATCCGTTTCCCGCTCCATCGATCGCATGAAGTCGACATCTGGCCCCTGAAATTTTTCGGTCAGGACTTCAATGGCTCTCAGGCGTTCCGGGACAGAGCGGTTGCGATCCATGGCGGCTCGGAGAAAGGCTTCTTCTCCAATCGTTTTTGTGAGCGGTTCCCAGCGGGCGCGCGACCAGGCTTCGAGAGGCTGATCGGCCTGAAGAACGCGTTCGATGGGAGGCAACACTTTCTGCACAGAGGTTTGATCGCTGCCGTCTGCATTTTCATAAGTAATTCGAAAGACAGAACCTTGCGTTCCCCGGCCGCCGGCTGAAATATATAACGCTCCGTCGGCTCCTACGACGGCATCGGTTGGAGCAAACCCATACGGGCTGATTCCCTTGGCAAACTCACGCGATTGAGCCTGCCAGGAGGCTCCCTGACGTTTCATTTTGACGGCGATGACGCGACCGTACGTCCAGTCAAGAACGAAAAGCGTATTCCGGAACTCTTCCGGGAATTGACGGTGCTGATAGGAAACAACTCCTGTCGGCGAGCCTCGACCCGTTTCGACCATTGTCGGGCTCATTTCCAGAAAATAGTTGGGCCGTTTCCAGCTGCGGGAGACCCAGCCATGATTCATCCCGGAAACACTGTTGAAAACACGCGTCGGACGATACCACGGCAATGAGATGTCTCGCTCACCATCACTGTCGTATGCAAATAGATCTCCGACAGAATTGAAGTCAAAATCGTATGCATTGCGATAGCCGTCAGACAGAACCTGCAGTTCGCTGAAATTAGGCGAAAACCGCAGTAGTAGGCCGGCATCGGGTTTGCGAATGGGTGAGGAGGCATTGTCGATTAGCGTCTCATCGATACCAGTTTCATTTCCCTGAATCAGGTAATACCAGCCATCGGGGCCTTTACGGATGGCATGGGCAAAATGTTCGCCACCGGTGCGACAGCGATAAATCAACTCGGCTTCACCATCGGCTTTACCATCGCCATCTTCATCGAGATACAGCATGATGCCATCGTCGCCAATGCAATAAAGCCTGGTTCCGTCAAAGCAAAGCCCCTGGGCTCCTGAAGCGGGTCCATTCGCAAAAACTTCGAACGATTCGGCTAATCCATCGTGATCGGCATCGATCAATGTGTGAATATAACCCGGTCCCGAGACAACGATCCGCCCTCTGGAATCGGTTGTCATGCACTGCACGCTCGGGGCGATATTGTCGGCTGCAAATAGCGTGGCTCGAAATCCCGGAGGAAGTTCGAGCGGTACGTCTGCCGCACTGACTTCTTGAGAATTCATATTTGACGCAGTCAGGCAGATAATTGCCAACAGAACTTGATTGATTGACCAGACTGGACCTGGTAATAAAAATTTCTTCATGAATGGGATCGTTTCTTCCTGTCACATCCTTAGTGATTCCCGACCTGCAAAAGCCAGCAGACCGCAAGTCGCTCGCAACTTGTAAGCCCATCATAATAAGATATTCCAATTGCGAGAAGACGACCCGCGGCACAACTTTGAGGTTCTTATGCGATTTTCATTTTCCTTTTGTTCTTCCCGAAATTCACACTTTTATCCCCTTGTATTCAAGAGCCTGATCCTCTCGCTCTGCCTCTCAAGCAGTGGGAACGACCTTTCAGCAATAGAATTATTTGTCCATAACTCCGTTGGAAATGATTCGAATCGCGGCACCAGGGAAGCTCCATTCGCGACCATTCAGCAAGCCGTCAAACTGGCCCAGCCGGGAGATCAAATCACTCTCCTGCCGCCGCGAGCCATTTATCGACAATCCGTCACGTTCAATAACAGGCAGGATTTGACCATCGAAGGGAATCTGGTCACGCTGGAGGGAGCGGATCCTCTGCCTGAAACCGGCTGGGAAGATCTTGGGAATGAGTTATCTCGCAGAATGATGCCACGAACAACTTATGATCGCCATCTGCTGATTATCAATCATGTCACCGAACGCATGGGACGGACTCAATCGTCCAATTCCCCAGAGTTTCCGAAACCCGAACAACTGACTTCAGGACAATTCTGCTTTGAAAATCTCGATGAGAAGCGGGGCTGGTTGTATGTGAAAGGCTCGACGAAGAACCTGGAATGGGCCGTCCGTGTCAATGGAATTGCGACAGGAGGAACGACCGAGCGAATCACCATCCGCAATTTGAATGCCCGACACTTCCTCAATGATGGCTTTAATGTGCACGGTAAAACGACTGAATTTCGCTGTCACACCATTCAGGGCTACGACTGTTTCGACGAAGGCTTCAGCGCTCACGACGATTCTGAATGCTTAATCGAGCGAGGAAATTTCTGGGGAAACGAGAATGGTATTGCGGATGTCAACCGTTCAATCACGACATATGAAGAATGCCTCTTTTACGGCAATGTGAACGTCGATGTTCTGCTCATTGGGAAACAACACTCCCTCAAAGACTGCCGCATTGTCAATCAGACAAATGCGACTGCACTTGCTGCAGGCCCACGGGAAGTGAGCACAGAGGAGCCCTTCCGACTAACAATGACTGACGTCTCAATTATTGGCAAACAAAAGAATCCTGCCAGAGTCCGCATCAATGGCGGACTTCTGAAAATGCAGGACTGTCAGTTTGAAAATGTCGAACTCAATACAATTGGAGCAGAAATCATTGAGTGAGCAAACGGCTGAGACTAGACCAGGTCTACTATTACTGCAGCTGCTGGCGTTGCTAAAACACCTGTAATTGTGGGCCTCAACACGACGCGTTTAAACTTAATTCGCTCTAATCATCGGAAGGAGATTAGTTACTGCCGCGGACTCTTAATTCTTGTCGACATCGACATCGACTTCACCGGTATCCTTATCTCGATCCACATCGAGATCACCACTGGGGGTCTCGACATCAAGCACATCCTGCTCATTATCACAGCCTGTTGAGAGCGAGCAGCAGAGTGCAATCATCGCAATTGAAAAAATCTGAAATGGCTTGAATTTGAAATGGTTCATTGATGAATCCTTCTGGGTTGAAAGTCAAAATTTGTAATGACAATTTCACCAAGCACAATTCATACCATTTGAGATTCAACCTTACTTTGTCTCAAAATCGAAGCGTATTTAGGCCGTCCAGGCATCACGATGACCGCTAACCATTCATTGAAATGGCTTCTACGAGAATTCATCATCCG
>DOCI01000079.1:1207-1765 GCA_003503535.1 Planctomycetaceae bacterium | reverse complement strand
AATCATCCGGTAATGTCTCATGCCCCGTCGCCCGCTTGCGTTTGCCGGCATCGATATACTCTGCCCGCATTTTTGCATATTGAGCCGGTGTCATTTCCGGTTCGGGATTCGGACTTTTCGCTTGTGAATCTGCGAAATATCGTTCCAGATAAGCCACGCACCAGCCACAGCCGGTTCCCGCGCCGCCACATTGACTGATCTGACTGGCCCTGCGGGGTTTGTGCAGCCGAATGTAATTCAGGATCTTCCGCTTGGAGACATGAAAGCAGTAACAGACTTTATCATCGAGTTCCATAAGTCAACAGATTGTTAATTGTTTGATTTTCTTTCAACATTCGATCAGGACTTGACCGAAGTCTTTCCTGTTCCAGTATGATGGAGTCCAGATCAGAAGTCGAGAGGGCAGTGTGATGAAGCGTCCACCATCGCAGCTGAAAAGGTATGAAGGGTCTGTAGATGATTCAGTTCGAATGTCCATATTGTCAGGCCGTTCTGCGAGTTCCCGACTCCGCAATGGGGCAGCAGGGGTCCTGCCCGAAATGCCAGAAAGCGTTGCTG
>DOCI01000079.1:0-1172 GCA_003503535.1 Planctomycetaceae bacterium | reverse complement strand
GACGATGGCTCAGCAAGCCTCACCACCCGCATCTGCTCAGCCCGTTACACCGCAGCCTCCTTCTGGAATCTCTGGAGCAACTCCCCCCCCTGCTCCGCCAAAATCAGCGGACGATGCCGTCGGCGAACTGTTTGAAGCATTGTCGCACCCCGAACAACATACGCCAAGTGAAGACCCACTCGTACGGGTTGCAGTTCGTAAACGAAGCTCATCGGGATCAGTCCTCACTGGCGCAGTCTTCATCCTGATCTGCGTTGCAGGACTTTACTCGCTCTACTATTTTCTGAATCCGAAAATGCGTGGCGAACTGACAGGAACGATTGTAAATAGTGATTCCATTCCCTACATCAAAATCCCGCGACAGCAAATCGCCGACCAGGCTGTCTTCGAAACCTTTCTGCAGAATTACAATGGCGATCGCATCAGCATCAACAGTCAGATTTTGAAATCCTCCCTCGAAGCTCATGCGAAAGGAATCGACATCAAAGTCGATGCCAGCACAACCACAAAAATTGTGCGAGTTGATGTCCTTCAAAACAAACCGTTGCGGGAATTTCATCGAGAAGCCTTTGCAAGGATCGATAAACTCCGCAAAGAAAAACTGGCAGCCGCGATAACCGATTTTATGACACGCGTCAACGAAACTGATCAGGTCCTGCAGAGTTCCAGAACACTCCTTGAATTTCGCGATCGTCTTATATTACCTGCCTGCGTTAATGGACTGGGCTATCGACTGATCGCTCAAGCCAAAGGCAAACAGTACCCCTGTCTCTGGCAGGATAAAGAGGATCGACTTTACTTTGCGGTCCCGTTTGATGTGAATCAATTTGAAATTATCGAACGGGAAATTCTGGGAGACGCCCGTCAGTTTCCTGCCAATCTGCTGTTTACAGTTACTGTTCGAAGCAAATCGGCCGCACCTGCTGCCAAAGAAGAATCGCCAACTCCAACGGAATCCGATCCGGGAGAAACCGAATCCTCAGAATCAGAAATGGCAACTCCGGAAATGACAACATTCGGGCACAGCATGACTCCCAACGACAAGATGGAGTAATCGATCCTTCTTCTACGGGAATTAACCGCCAGGACTCTAAGTGAAGCAAGCATTCATTTCGAAAATGAATTTTGGAACCAGGAAGGCACAACGACGAGTAGGGTGAAACTATGAGAAG
>DOCI01000281.1:28237-29029 GCA_003503535.1 Planctomycetaceae bacterium | reverse complement strand
GGCTGCATGTGTCCAAAGATGCCGGGCTTTTGCTCCCACTGGCAGTGATCTCGCAACTTAGCGAAGTAGCGATCAGCCAAGTCTGAGGGCAAAAAGGCGTCGTCGTAGAGAAGCAACCCTCCATCTGTGAGTTCGATTGTTTGCAGTGGGTTCACTATGCACGTCCTTTCTCAAATTCGATCCCCCACCCGTCTGTTACAATAATTGTAACTAGATCAAAGCTCGCACGAACATCAGCCCATTTGATTGTCTTCCATTTGGCTAATGAATAATTCGCCATACTCTTCCTCTGAGGCTGTGTCATTAAACAGTGAATTTTGCTCTTGGTCGGTTGTGAAACGAGAGAAAGCTTCAGCATCCCAGTTGCCTGCCGCCCCTTTGCCAATCTCTTCTGTGACGATTGGCTCAAGTGGTTCGCTCTCATCTTCATTGAGCATACACTCTTGATGAAGAAACGCATCACATAATACCAAAGCGTTGCTAACTTCGTAGTCCGTAGCAGAACACCTTGCATTAAGCCATCGGCTTAATGGCACTTGATTATCTAACACGCTTTTGCAGTGCGATTTCAGGACAAATTCTTTTATAATCTCTCGAAAACGCAGGTCTGACTTTTTATCAATTATTTTCATTTGAATATTTTCTATGTTATTTGTGGTTTATTTTTTAATGAAGGCAACAGGTAAAAAACCTGTCCACGCCGACAGTAAAGAATCATGATCAACACAATTGCAAGTGATTCTTTGCGTGCCGCAGGAAGAACACCGCTCAATGTCACAATCGTTCTTGTGG
>DOCI01000281.1:26067-28130 GCA_003503535.1 Planctomycetaceae bacterium | reverse complement strand
ACCGCAATCGGGACAATCGACTTTTACTTCTGGGATTTTCTTCATTTATTCCTCCTTAATCTTTTACTAATTGCTCCGTTTGTATTGTCGTAGACATCCTTATTCGAACTATCGACAATGCATCTCGCTAAAGACACAATGTCGATTCGACCGACCTCGCATGAAATGGCTTACCATTCCCAGTAAGTTTCGACATCGACGCCCCAAGGATGACAAACCAAAGTCACGCTTTTGTACCGCCGATTTTTTAAGGCGTTATAAAGTGCCATGGTTTCTGCAAAGCAATATTCGTATTTGCAACTGGAGTCGTCACAGTAGTTAGGTTGAAGTGAAAATTTGCGTTTATCTTCACCCCATCCCGCCCACAATCGATCCTCTATTGTGCAAACAACGCTATTTCCATCATCAGTCTCTGTGCAATCGATCATTCCGCAGAGTTGCATTGCTTCTTCAAGATTAAGCTCAACGTGATTGAGCATTACATCGCTAGATTTAACTTCATCGTTTTCTATCATTATAAATTTCCTTTGTAAGATACTTCGTTATTATTTGAGTTTGTCTGTGACAAAATTGCAGACAAAATTTTGAAGATTATTGTAGACTCGAATCTGACAGTAGATTGCGTCGGGTTTTTGAAATTCGGACGCATCTGAGCGAGTTAAGGCTTGGCATTTCTAGGCCCTGTTCAACAGCGTGTTCCAGACGAATTAGATCTGCGGCAGAAATTTCAAACAAACACCATGCTGAGCTTGCCACCTTACGGGCCACATAGAGTTTCCCGGGTTCCATTTCGGACAGTAAAAAATAACCACTACCAATTGATGAAAACATTTTTGTTACCTTTATAATTTCTGGTGTCTCCAGAAGTGATTCAAATACGATGACAGAATCAATCATCTTGCATATGTTTGTGGAAGGAACGAGCAGTTTTGAGAACAGCTACTCAAAATAAAATATGCCCCGTGATGTCAGATAAGATTGAATATTGTGTCGATGGGAGACACATTACTAGACACCACGGGGCTGTATCGGTACCTTTCTTTTCTTAATCAGATTATTGCCGCAAGTGATTGCGGGAGGAACGAGCAATTTATTGATCAGCAACTCACAGGATTTGATGCCGAGCTTTCTTCCGATATGAAATGCACATCAAGAAATTTTCCCGACAATAGCTTTCGCTTTCCGCCAAATTCGATCCAGTTGCCAGTGATTTTGGCTGGTCCTGTATAATGCTTCACGTGATACCTCGTGCTTGAAACGTAGTCACGATACTTAAGCTTTACCATTTGCTTGATCGGCTCATGTAAAGTTTTTTTGGGTTTACTTGCTTTGGCGAGTTGAGCGAGTTCTTCACAGCCAGATTCCTTGAAGAGTTCGACTACTGCGTCGACATCGTAGTAGTCAACCTCCCTTGCAAATTTCGAAACGTGATGCCATTCACCATAGTCGCCATGCTGAATAAGCAACTGCTCGCAACCATATAGTGTTGCCTGTACTCCAATTGCTCTAAGCTCATTTCGCAATACACTTTTTGCTTTTGTCATTGGAAAGCGACTATCGCTCTCCGCTTCGAGTGCTCGGTTTGACTTGATCAGGACGCCATTTATTTTCATTTTAATTACTCCATAAATTAGGTACATATTGTGTGGGTTTTCAGAGTGCGGAACCAAATACCCTCTCAAGATATCCAACGTATAGTATATTCTGATGTGCATTGATGGTTCTTCTGCATATTCTCAATACCTATCTCAAGATAAATACGACTTAAGGCAATACTTGTAATTGGTGACCCAGATGCCTTAAGACGGCTCCAGACTTCGTCAGGGGTAGTATTAACATATACGAGAGATCTGCCGCACGTTCTTTTAAGGAACTTAAATCGTTTGGTATATTCTTTGTAATCAATATCGTTAACCAGCGATAAATCCTTTGCTCGTTGGAAATCTTCTTCTTTAATTTTCCATGTAAACATAAGATCGATTTGCATTTTCTTCTCCTATTCTTGTTGATTAACGAAAAAAGGCCGATCTCCATCACGCATTATTTGCGTTAAATGGAGATCG
>DOCI01000281.1:24016-25992 GCA_003503535.1 Planctomycetaceae bacterium | reverse complement strand
TAGTAACCTATCACGAACTGAGGCGAGCACTTCCCGTTGGCAACGGTCATCAATAATGATGGCTCTTCACCGCCTTTTTCAGTTCGTCCTCAATCTTCGCCATTGCCAATAGCGAAAATATACAAAACGAGGATTTATTCATCCTATGTCAGGTCATCAAATATGTCAATATTATTTTTTAAAAAAGTTGTAAATAAAACAAACAAACCATGAAGAAATGATATTATATAAAACAATATATTAATATTATATAACATTAAACATAAACAGCATAAATACTATAATATTCAAATTAGGTGTGGTTGAACCTGTTCTCGTGGTATTCATGTTCCACTTCGGTCTTGTTCAATAAGGTCTCGAGCAATGTTAGTGAGACGAAAACCTGTGGGGCGAGTGTGTGCACGATATGTGTCTGTGTCGATCACATTTGCATTTATCAGAAATCTCACGATCCTTTGCCATCGCTTCGGATTCTTTGGAATGAGTTCTCGGTCCCAAAGTTCCTGTCTTTGCAGCCAGATAAAATCGTCATCTTGTCTTGCAAAATATAAAAGGTTGATGAACTTCTTCACGAAGTTGTCGAGTTTCATCCGTCCTGAGCATGGGCGGATCATTTCAGTCAACGATTCTGGCAATGGTGTTGTCAGCTTCTCTTCAAAAGTGGTCTCACTAAATAAAGTAGACAGTAAGGAAGTAGTATTCTCATGTATGGGAAGTTGTTCTGGTAAATCTTGTCCTTCAAGGACTGGAACAATCTTTATGAGATGAAGATATTTTCCACTCTCTCTTTTGGTTCGAAGCCTTGTAAACAATTGCTTTGATTTGTCTGGGTATGGGACATTCAATGAAGATGCAGAAACAACACAACGAAGTACTTGTGCATTTACGTCCCCCAACTGCCCATTGTTGATTCGACTACTCATGCCATTGTGCTTTTGGGACACAAAGTCAATTAACAACTTCATAACACGAGAGTGACGCTCAGGCTCAGGTAAGTCGAACAACTCAATCCACCACAACCACTTGGCCATTTCAAAAACAATCGGGCCAAGTGAGTCCTCTGCGGGTAGACCATTGCGGGCAATATCCTTCAATGTCTTTGCCCATTGTCCCCCACGTAAAACTGAGTAATCAAATGGTTGTGGAGTAAATCCGCTGTTATTTGCCTCCTGTTCATTATTCAATTCCTGACCAGACATAGAAACAATAGTGCGAGTCTCTGAAGGACAGCCTGCGTCAAGCCATTCTTCCACTTGGCGGGCAATTGTTCGAAGGCGGTCAACCTCAGCGGGCACGTCGATACCCCTATTGCGGTGACCATATGGATTATTCAGCCAATCATCCCACTGATTTTTTAATGCAACAATTAGTGTCAATGCAATATGACGAAACGATGGCGTCTGCCCCGGATTGTCGAAATAATCAAGTTGATTCTGCCAAGTGGTCAGGACGTTATCGGAAGTGATCGTCCTGTAGTGCTCACCAAATGGACGCCGTTTGCATCGCCCTGACATCGGATGGACTTCGACATGCCCTAAACCAATGCGATTCAATCCACGCTTCGTGCTTTCGTGTACTTCAAATGACGAACGCATTCGATGTCGCTCGATGATGTCCAAGCCGAGAGTTTCCGATGTGATGCACCAGATCCGATCAGGGAAGGCATCGTAAATCGCTTTAAGATTCTGAAAATGGTCAATTCCCATTTCCATGACTGGTGTTACGGGATTATCAGGCGTTCCTTCACCAATCCAGCCAACACAATTTTTGGAATCAGCGTCAATTGCATGAAAAGAGACCCTCTTTGGCATATTTTGAGCGATCCAAAAGAACTCCGTGGGTCTACCGCATGGAAAATCGTGATGTTCATGATATTCACGCCAATGATCTTGATCGAGATGGCGTTCGACTTCGTTTGTCAGGTTCTTCCAATCTGAGGTATCAATCAACGGTAATGGAGTGTTCTTCCCTCTTCG
>DOCI01000281.1:8143-23948 GCA_003503535.1 Planctomycetaceae bacterium | reverse complement strand
ATGGAGTGTTCTTCCCTCTTCGCTTCTTTTGAGGCCAGCCAAACTCATAGCTGGTCTTGTAGTGATACGGTGACCTTGGGAAGAAATTGACAAAGTGCTTGCAGTAACGCTCGAAGTGATCTGGAAATATTTCACTCAGACGGAACTCGGGCGAAGGAACGCCAACTTCATCATATTCCGCTGCTAAATCTAAAATTTCTTGCAAATTTTCATCAACTGCATCTCTACCTATTCTTGGTGGCATAAATGCCTCCTTTCTGCAAATGAAAGAACCCCGGCGGCCAAGGTGAATGAGGCCGACGGGGTTCGGGATTGAATTTATTTATTTAAACTTGTTTAGCGATTTGAGATCGCAGGAACCCACTTTCGTGTGCGAGGTTAAGAATCTTTGCAACGACGACACTGTTTGATTGACCATGAACAGTGATCAACCGATTCTGATTGCCATCTACGAGATTAATAGGTCCGTCATCTGTTGGCTCAATAGAAAAAGGCCCTTCCAGATCGACCTGCTCGACAAGATCATCGGGTGGAGGATTCACTTTCTCGAATCCTGCTTCTTCGAGGATTTGTGAGAGCTTCTCGGCATCCCACAGAACGTTGTACGTTCCGTAAGTGTTGTAGCTTGTGTCAACGAGCTTCCGCTCATAAGCCTCTGGCGAAGGATTTCCGTATCCTCGTCGGAATCCATTCTCTTTGAGCCAATTCCCAAGGACGTGGCTACTAATCCCGAAGATCCTTCCGACCTCAGTGATATTCATAAATCTCTTCTTAAGTATCATTGTCCTCCTTTCTCGACCATTGGTCGTCCCTAAAATTAACACCGAAGTAATCGGCGACCTGTTGAACTTCTTCTGGCGTAAACGCTCGCTTGTTTGCAATGCGAAGCTTTGGCTCTGAAATCGAACCGTTTGCGATTGCATATTCAATTTTGTGGCGAGCGACACCGATTAATTTACTGACATCACCCAGTCCTAATAGCTGCTGCATTGGCAACCTCCTTTCCTAATATCTATGCAGCAGTATTTCATTTTCTTCGTGGTTACGACGAAAATTCTTAGAACTATGAGAGGCACTTCAAATTGTGTGAGTGAGGATCAGGATGGCTTGTCTAATAATCCCCCGCAAACACTCACAACCTCAGGTAAGTCGTTTCACATCAACGAATTGAGAGGAACCTGAGAGTCTCCAGAATGCAGTGCCAAACGGTCCATTAGCTAGGGTCATTCGGAAAAAGTTGCGGTAGCAATTCTTTAATAAGATTGACAATCACGGCCTGAGGAGGGACTGGCAATTCAGTTTTCTCAAAAGGGCGACCAAAGCGTTGTCGTGTCAAATTCGATTCTTCGTCGACTATAGATTGCGGGCAAATGTAAGAATGGAAACTAAACCGTGTGCCTTTAATAAGGAATTTGTGTTCGTATAAAGTTCGTGATGAGTAAAAACCTGTGCCAAAGCAGTCCCAGCATTCATTTTCGAAGAAGTCGCCATCTTGTTCGTAGTCGTCGCCATACTGCCCCGTTCCATCACAAGACCAACAAGTTCTTGTCTCGATCCGTGTCACTCTACCTTCCACGAGATTGTTTTGGTTACCTATTATCCATCTGTCTTTCAGTGGATAGAATTCGGACACTCGCTTCACCTTCTGCAGTCGATTTGCAAACCGAATTGCTTGAGCAAGTACGAGTTCTTCTGTGCCGTACTTCCTCAGCCAATTGTGTTTCAAATCTTCAACTGTGAGTCGGCTATTATTGGGAATAAGTTGATGTGACGAATATGTGTCATACAGTCGATTCCCACGTACGACAATTCCGCTTGGCTCGCCTGATACAGTGAAGCCAAGTTGGTTCCAGTAGTGTTTAGTACCAACACCGAACTGGTATCCCACTTCGCTGGCTGCATAGATCTTTCGATTACTGTCAACCAGTCTTTCCACGGTTGACGATGGAAGGTGAGGGAACTTCGCAGCCATCTCATTAAGTTGACAAATACGAATCTCCTCGATTCGTATCGCTCGCTCGATAGCTTTTTTCTGCTCGATGACACTCAGTTCATCTTCTCTACGGGAACGCTCTTCATCTAGAATATGTTTTGGAACAATATAACCCGTGGTCTTTGTGCCGTAACGATTACGACCAATCTTGATAATTTCAGTTTTAGTACTGTAAGCAATCCCAGCATCACGGCAGCGTTTTAAAACTCTCTTTGTGAGCGTACCATCTCCTACTGGTAGTCGACCAAAGTCTTCCTGTGTATTAGTCATTATAATATTCCTATGTCTGTGACGCCCCTTGATACGTACCGGTAGCGTCATGGTTGTGCCCAGATATTGGGCGAAAAAGAGTGACTTCACCGCAACATGCGATGAGCCATACGAGAGCAAGTAATAAAGTGGATAACTCCACCGTCCGCCGTCGCATAACGACGGAAAGGTATTGACCACATACGAAAAGAGCCGCCTAAGAAAACTCAGGCGGCTCTAAAAAAACGTGAATGAGAAGTTATTCTGCTCTTTCCAATTTAATTTGATTCACATCAATCTCATAAATAGATGTAGGAGTTCTAAGACTTCGTAAATCAGACACATCAAGCACAGACATTATTTGATACACAAGCATAATGACTGGACAATCCATGACCTCAAAAATAAATATGGATGTTGGAAGAATTGAAAACTGTTCCGCAAAATCGCAGAAATTTAAAAGACACACTTCTTCCATTTGTAGTGCGAGCTTGATCGGATCAAGGGTTATATGGATTGAATATTTGTAATTTGAATTTTCATCTACTTCTCCGAATGTGAGATAGAATTTGCATCGTCCATGCATACCTTCGAGACTTCTCTCAATAAACACACGAAGAGCATTTTCAAACTCTTCTCTTGAAGTTGGTGAGAATTGCTCTGGTGAATTTGGCATTTCGTTTGGCATAAGTAGTTCTCCTTTTAGAGACATGGGAATAGAAAAAGCCGCCTGAACATTCAGGCGGCTTTAAGATGTTTTGTATTTATGGTCCGATAAGTAAGCTCATTCTGCTTTGCTTACTTTTCGACCTGCTCAACGACGTTTATTGAACTTGGGCTTTGCGGCTTCCTCGGAAGTTTTCTGCATTCGTGCTACTGCGATGTCGTGATATTCACGATTGATTTCAAATCCGAGATAACGACGATTTAACAAGAATGCCATTTTTGCTGTCGTAGCCCCACCACTCATTGGATCGAGTACCAAGTCACCCTCCTTCGACCACGACCTAATCAGGTCATGAGCAAGAATTTCTGGCATTAGTGCGGGATGCTGTACTCGATCAGATGTGTTGTGCGTACCCACTGAATAGCTCCAGTGGACTCCTCGCTTTCGAAACGGATTAATTCTAACCGTACGACTCGCAATGCCTTTTTTTAGCTGTTCCTTGTAGGTATGCAATCTGCCTGCGGAATCGTTCGGGATATCCATAATCGGAGAAAAAACTCTTGGCTTACCCTTCGACAACACAAAAACATGTTGTATCGGCTGTCCATAACGGAAGCTGTGCTTGCCATATTTGCTGAACTCAATGGTAAGATTTGTAGGTAGACGGAAACCGAGTTCAAGAAAATAGAGACATTGCCGGAGACTCTCGCCCGACTCTGCACCATCTGTCATCTGATCCTGCACGTGCCAGCAGACAATTCCACCCGGTTTTATGACTCTCCAAAGTTCATTCGCCATCGACTTGAAATAAAAGGAATGCCCTCCATAGTCACGCATCGTGCCATACGGCGGAGAAGTGACCACCTGCTGTACTGAGCCTGAGTCAAGCAGACGCATTCCTGCGATACCGCACCCGTGGAATAATTTGTTACAAAAGTTGTAACTACTTTTCATAAATCCTCCTTACACATTTGAGAAAAGAAAAAAGACGGTAGTCAGCCAACTAGTGGTGATAACCGTCTTTCAAAAAATGAACCGACTTTTTCGAGCTATGCAACGAGGCCAATTACACTTAAGTGGTTACGGATTTGCATCAGAAGAGCTTCCAATTGCTCGATTTCGACTTCGAGAGGAGTGAAATCATTAAATCCGTCATCAATTGCATTGGCGACCGATTGAAGCTCCTGCTTTGCTCTCTGGAGACAAGGCAGTGGATCAGCTTCAGATGCAGATAATTCCACTGGTTCAACATGATGAACTGAATCCATGTCAATTTCCCCAGCATCATCTGACTCGTCATCGATGGTTTCTATATATTTAGAGTTTTGATCGGCGAACTTATCGATCTGAGAAAGTGCAACAGGAATTCCGCTTTTGGTGATCTCATGCCACAGTTCGACTTGATCATCTGGTGAGTCTCGACGTAGATCGTGAATACGATGTGCTTGTCCAGCATTTTTCGGAGCACGCAGACCTGCATCGAGCAAATTCTTCGCAACTTCTGCCGCCCTCATTATTCTGTAGACGGTATGAGACTTAAGTGCAAATCGATCCATCGCATAATCGATGAACTTTCCATCGTGCAGTCCCTCTGACTGGATCTTTCTCAGTGCTAAACCAACTTCAACATAGCTGCTCAGACCGTCATCAATGATTTGCTCTTGCTTCGTTGCTTCTTCAATTTGTTGAGTTGTTAGTGGTTTATTACTCATTTAGAATCTCCTGACATAAAAAAAGCCCATACATTCGTGAGAATGAATGGGCGTGAAAATGACTGCCATCACACGATGACAGCACGGAAATGTAATCTGCATACTTAGATTTGCATCAGATCAAAGACTCATTTATCAACGGGAGTTGTTGATGTCCTTTATTCTTGGTCCGTAATACCGTTTCTTTACGACTGAATGCCGATCCCCTGAAACGAAAAAAGCCCAAATGGTCGAAAACCATAAGGGCTACTAATAAGTTGCTGTCAACGTGACAGCGAAGTTGAATTGTCGCTATATAGTGGTCCGATATCCTCAATATCGGACTGGAGCGTGAATCGAAACGAAAATCTTCAACAGGAGATCAGATTGATTGACCTCGCAACTCTTCACGAACTTCCATCCATAGGAATCCGAGCCAATTCTCGCCAATCCATTTGCAATCTTTAAATGCCGCCCCCCAGAACAATCCAGATCCACGAGGTCGCTTCGTACAATCTTCAATAATTTCGTCTTGGCCAGTTGCGAGTAAATTGTCAACGAGTTGAGGATGCTGTGCGATTTTCAATCGCAACACTTGTCTCATATTGCTCAAATCAACTTCACCCATCGGTTTGATGACCATCTGGCTGCGAAACTTCTTTGCCTTCATCTTTGCCGACATCGGTGATTTCTCTGATCGTATTAGTTCAATAATTTCATTGTCGTCGTAACGGAGGGCTTGAAACAAAGCCTCCGATGTTCGAAATGTTTTCCCTTCATGCTCAATGGAAAATCGTGACATATTTCCTAGCCAACCGTACTGCTCTTTTACTTTTCGAATCAGAATCATTTTTGTGTCCCTTTGGAGAGTGAAGTGTTTGATGTTTCACTATGTTGGTCCCACTTAGGCACAAAAAAGCCACCCAGAGTTAACTTAGGCAGTTTCAAGCCAGATTCTGCTCCAATGATCACCAGTAACAGGTACACGCATATTCGCCTCCTCTAATATATAGGGATTAAAAAAGCCGCCTGATTTAGTTCAGGCGGCTTTCGATTGATGTGGTTGGCTGGTCCTTTTATCCTTTTCTTACTTTTTCGATCTTCATTGTCATTTCATTACTTAGTCGGCGTTGAGCCAATCGAATTGCATCTCGATCGCAATCACCTCCTACAAATCTTCTCTCATTTCGATGACATGCCATTGCCGTAGTGCCCGATCCCGCACAGGGATCACAAATTAAATCGCCCGGCTCTGAGAAAGAGAGAAGCCAATGCTCGACATCTACAAGCGGCTTTTGCCATTCATGCAGATCTTGTTCAGTAGAATTGTTTTGAAAGCAGTTGTACCAGCGAGTTGATCGCACCCAACTTCCCTTCGAGAAGATAAGTATCGGTGTTGTCTGAATCACACATTGGAGTGGCTGGATTACTGGTCCGACTCCCTGCCACGACGAAAACGCAGTCGCTTGATAATCAAGATGCCGAGTGAAAGATTTGATCGCATCCGCCACTTGAATTACGCCGACATATACACAAAAGATGCCTCCACCTTTCAGGATACGTGCAGCGAATTCAGCAAGGTCGTCGAACTGTTTGGTGAACTCTCGATTGTAAGGAACATCAGTCAGAACAAGGTCGACGCTGGCCGCCTCGATCTGGGCGACCGATTCGAGCTTCTGAAATGATGAGTGATATAGTCGAACCTGAGCGTGTTCCGCTGGTTGGAGATATCGCCCTCGGATTTGGCTCGCACGTTCTTTCTTCTTGGCTTCACGTTCAAGTAGCTTCAGGCTGACAGGCTTACGAGGGGCGTCGTCGCCCAAAGAGGCAAGTGCTAATCTTGCCCTGTCTACCTGTTTCGCTCGTTCTGTGTAAAGTCGTGTAGCAGGATATCTCTTACCGTCTTTAGCCCTGTAGGCATCTAGGATCGGAATTTCCGATGCTGTGATTAACTCCTTTCGAACTGATTGAATTGTTTTATCCGTTGATCCCACAATCTCTGCAAGCCATTGGTTCGAAACATCCGGCGATCGTCTCAGTTCAGATGCAATGATCGCTCGCATCTGCTTCCTCGATATTTTTCTTCTGACTAGATTTAGAATGAGTGCTTGATCCCGTTTCTGTTCGTCGGTCAGCCCAGCAAGGGTGATAGTCGGCACATCTTTGATCTTCAACTCATGACAGGCACGATCTCGGTGATGGCCATCAATAATGGTTCCGTGCTCGTCCTTCACGACAGGCACGATGACACCATGTTGCTTAATTGACTCTCTGAGAGCGTCGTATTCCCAACTTGGTAAATCGGGCATCAACTGAAACGGGGTTGCAATTTTTGTAACTTGGCTCATTAAGTAATTCCTTTCAGAGACAAGTTTACAATTTGTGAGTACCAAGGTCCAGTACTTCATCTTTTTTGTGCGGATGCACTAAGCAATGGCTCGAAATGATTTCGAAGCTCTCTAATGTTGTCGTGTAACCTACCGAATGGTTTGTTGCCGTATGCTTCAAGAAGATTGTCCGCCTTGTAACTTGTTTTGTGAGCTAAGCAGATTGACGCTAATGAATCCTTATCCATGTGTCGAAGCATGTCAGGCAGAGTGTCACGTAGAGATCCATATGGCAGCGAGGGAAAGTCAGCATGTGACTTCTGTACTCGTTTGATAAGCCTTGTCCATCTGTTGGCTGTTGCAGACTGTGGATTCCGTTTTTTCTCGTCGTAGATCTTCGCTCCCTTCTGCGTGATAAATAGGAAAGGTGAACCGATGCGATTGGCACGCTCGATCGCCCAGCGAAGAATTTCGGCAGTCTCGTGCCAAAGAATCCATTCTCCAAACATTTTCGACTTTGGTCTTTTGAGTCTGATAAAAGAGTCCACATCCGAAGATTCAAAATGAAGACGCTCAGCAAACTCATGCATGTGATTGAGTAAGACCTCACTTGTGATTAGTCGACCGATTTCGGCTGCTCCAAACGCACAATTAACTCCTACTAAAAGCATAAACCGTTCAAACTCGTTAGCGTGCTTCGCCAGCAATCCCAGTTGTTCAGGCGTGTAAACCACTTTCGTTAGCAGGTCGGTATCTTCATGATCTTCTTCGAGTTCCACAGTTCTCACTCGAATGTTATCTGCTCCACGAGGCATTTCCCAATCGAATTCAGACGTAAGATCGAGCCATCGCAGGAATCTTTCGAGTTCCTTGCGGCGATGCCGTGCTGTTGTTGGCTTATATCGTTTTCCAGTTTGATATTCCGGCCGATTTGCCCAATATCCAATTAGTTCCGCAACGGAGTCGTAGGTTGAGATATGCATTAGTGGACTATTCGGATGGTGTTGCTTCAGGACTTCCACATACTCGATCCGCTTTCGCTGAGATGGTTTCAGCGTATTTTCGTCCAGTCGGTTCTCTGTCTTCATGATATGACTGATGTACGCATCAAAGGCTTGGTGAAGAGTGCCGGTGTAGAATTTCTCAGGTCTTGTCCTATTGGGAACGATTACACCATTATCTAAGTAATGTTTTTGAGTCGACGAAAGTACTTCCTGTTCAAGTTCTAAGCTCAGCCTTACGCCACACTTGTACACATCTTTATCTTCAGGAATGATATGAATTGAGGGGTAACGATTCTGTTCAACTCGAAGTCGTTGCACGTAATTAGCACTGATGTCTCCAAGTTCGGTGAAGCCGAAGACTTCGATTTCATTTTCTAGATCGAATTCGAAAGGGATGTGATAAATGCCTTTTGCGATCAGTTTAGCAGCATAAAGCCCGAAACTTGTCCAGATCGGCAATCCAGTTGCACGTTGACAGTCGTCAAACAGTTCCTGAATACGGGTGAAACGCCTCTCGGCCTCTTTCTCATCAGTGCCAAGATTAAATTTTGGTTGTTTTCTTTTTGTGATATCAAGGTAGCCGACTTCTTTGGGAAACCAACCTCGGCTGTTTTTCTTTAGCTTTGATTTTCGTGTTCGTGATTGCATTGTTTTTCCTCTCATCTGAAGGGTTGCTGATGGGGATCAAACATGGTCCGTTAGGACCAGTCCCGGACTGCAATGACGAGAGGGGTGGCAGGGTACGAGAAAGGCAGAAAGTGCTCATCTCTTTGCCAGCATTGTCCAAACTTTTAGTGCCTTATCCGAACAAATCAGCCGCTTATCCGAACAGTTATCCGAACAGAGGCGATTTCGCAAGTTGTTGCGGGGCAACGGATTTGACGTAAGTCCATAGAAAAAGGCACTTTGCGAAGTTCGCAAAGTGCCTTGATAGTGGAGGATAGGGGACTTGAACCCCTGACCTTTTGGCTGCCAGCCAAACGCTCTCCCAGCTGAGCTAATCCCCCGTGGGTGGTGGTCATCACCTGTGACGGTATTATGAACAATCGGTTTGAAATTGCAAATGCTTTGGAAAATTGATTTTGTTGTCTCTGAAAATTTCTGGGAAATACTGCTCTCACCGCTGGACGTGAAGGACTTACATCAGGCAGAATGAATGAGTCGGGGGTCTGTTATCGATCCAAAATGAAGTTTCTCCTGAGCGATTCTGGAGGATGAAATGCTACGTCTGTTTGATCAGAGACAAGCTGGAAACCGTTTCGGTTCGCGACGGCACTTTTTGAGTGTCGGGTCCCTTCTGGCGGGAGGGTTGACGCTGGAGCAGATGTGTCAGGCTGGTTCTGCTGCGGGGATGGGATCGCTGTTGCGGGATAAAGCGGTCGTTTTTCTCTTTATGCACGGCGGGCCGAGTCAATTTGAGACGTTTGACCCGAAAATGGATGCTCCGGTTGAAATTCGCAGTACGACGGGCGAAGTGCAGACGAATCTGCCGGGAGTGACATTCGGTGGCACATTCGAGCGGCTGGCAACGATGGCGGATCGGCTGGCGATTGTTCGATCATTTACGACTGGGGATAGTCGTCACGATATTAAGCCGATTGTGCATAAGGCAACGAATAACGCCAATCTGGGAACGCTTTATTCCCGAATTGCAGGGGCTCATCATCCAATAACGGGAATGCCTCGAAATGTCGCATTGTACCCGCAAGCGGTGGAGCCGGAAGCCCAGCCAACGACGATGAATTTTGGGAAGTTCGGGTCCTCTGGAAACTACTCCTCCGCTCTGGCACCGTTTGCTCCAGGAGCGGGAGGAAATTTGCAGGATGATATGCAGCTCTCGATTTCGATGCGACGATTGAACGATCGCCGAAAGTTGTTATCAGAACTCGATCAGTTACGCTGGCAGCGGGATCGGAGTGACTCGACTTCACTGCAGACGCCATTTCGTCAACAGGCATTCGAGACAATCCTCGGTGGTTTGGCCGATGCCTTTGATTTGAAACAGGAAGATGACCGGACGCTGGCACGATATGATACCAGCCCAATTGCCCGTCCCGATAATATCAGCAAGAAGTGGAAGAACTACCAGAATTACGTCGATAACGGGCAATCACTGGGCAAGCTGCTTTTGCTTTCACGCAGGCTTTGTGAACGGGGTGCAGGGTTTGTCACCATCACAACCAACTTTGTGTGGGATATGCATGCTGATGTCAATAATGCGGGAGTTGCCGAAGGGATGCGGTATATGGGCAGGCCGTTTGATCATGCCGTCTCTGCTTTTCTGGACGATGTGCATGAACGAGGCTTGAGCGATAAAATTTTACTGGTCTGTTGCGGAGAAATGGGACGTACGCCGCGGATCAATAAAAATGGAGGGAGGGATCATTGGGGAAACCTGGCTCCGCTGATTCTGGCTGGCGGCGGGTTGCCGATGGGGCAGGTGATTGGAGAGTCGTCTCGGGATGGAAGTGTTCCGAAATCGAAACCGATTACGATAGAAAATCTGGTATCGACAATTCTGAAAACGCTCGTAGATCCAGGGGTACTCCGGCTCGAACCCGACATCCCACGTGAAATATTGCAGGCCGTTTCTGAATGGGAATCGATTCGGGAATTGATATAAGTCGGCTTCCCTGCAGTGTCTCAGGCAGGCTTTCTGTCAACAGATGTTTCAGGCTGATCAATCTGTTTTTCACGTTGGAACCAGCGGAAGATCATCCAGCAAATCGCAGCCCAGGTAGCTCCCAGAGTCCAGCCAGCAATCACATCAGTCGGCCAGTGGACGCCGAGATAGACTCGGCTGATTCCGACGGCCAGTGTGATAAAGCATGCCAGCAGGAGAATATAAGTTTTCAGGCGACGGCTGGTTTGAACGCGTGCGATTAAGGCTCCCAACGTCAGGTAGGTGACGGCAGAAAGTGCCGAGTGTCCGCTGGGAAAACTTTGTGTATAAACGTATGAGCCGTGGGGAACGAGATCTGGACGAGGGCGATCAAAGAAGTGCTTGAGGCCAGTGCTCATCAGCATTCCACTGACAACGGCACTAACCAGAAAGAGAGCGACCCACTTTTGTTTCTGAAGCACGAGAAAGCCAGCGATACTGATGGTCAGAAAGATAAGAATCGCATTGCCGCCCAGAGCTGTGACATCTCGACCAATTTCTTCCACCCAGAGTGGGCCGAGTGGATCAGTCAGGTCATTGGGATTTCTCAATGAGAGTAAAACCGCACGATCAAAATCCTGACTGTCGCCTTCGAAAACCTCATCAGCAAGTTTGAGAAAGCCCCAGCTTCCTCCGCCAATCACAGCAATCAGTGTCAACGTGGTCAATTCGTGTTTGCTCAGCCAATTGACGAATCGTTGAAACATTGGTCAGTCTGTAATCAGAAAAATAAGGGAAGTTGTTCGTTCAGAAGTGGAGAGGGGGACTGGGGTCGTAGCGAATCGCAGCCTCCCAGATTTACCATTCCTATCGTATTGAGCGCATTGAACTGAGGTCATGGTGTCAGAATAATTTTGCCATGGAAGTCGGCTTCGCCTTCGAGTGTTTTCTTTTCCTGAAGTTGATGAGCGAGAGCTGCCTCCTTCAGGGAAAGTTTTTTGCCGATAGGAATGGTCAGCTGACCAGCTTTGAAGAAATCGTTGATTTTACAGGCGACTTGCTGCTGTTCGGCAGCCGAGGCGTTGAACATGGCAAAGCCGATCAGCTTCAAATCGTTCACATAAAATGGACCAAGCGGAAACAGGAGTTCTGCTTCTCGGCCTGCCATCACGACAATGCGACCGCGTTTTTCCATGAAGGGAATCGTGCGGGCGATGTCGGGCGAGCGAAGTGTTTCCCACCAGAAATTGATTTTGCCATTTTGATCGAGATGGCTCTGCAACTGCTTGTCCATTTCAGGGTCTCGATAATTGAGAACGAGATCGGCTCCGATACTTCGACAATAGTCAGCTTTCTCTTCCGAGCCAGCCGTCGTGATGACATGCGCCCCCATGGCTTTGGCCATCTGAACAACGATTGATCCGACTCCACCGCTGCCGCCGTTGATGAATAAGGTTTCACCCTCGGCCAGATGGGAATGAGTAGTCAGTCCCAGAGCGGCAGTGATGGAAACCAGTGCCCCGGCTGCTGCCTGCTCAAAGGAAGTTTCCTCGGGAATCGGATACATCCAGTCTTCATGGACGGAGATCAGTTCTGCAAAGCTGCCTTGCTTTCCGAAGAGTCCCTGATTGCTACCCCAGACTCGATCACCAACGTGATATTTAGTGACTTGATTGCCAACGTCCTTGACTGTCCCCGCAAAATCGCAGCCGGGGGTGTAGGGAAGAGGCAAATCCATAGCGATATTGCCGGCGCGGATATACGTATCAATCGGATTGACAGCAACCGCAGCAATTTCGATCAACACGTCATGTTCCTGAATCGACGGATCAGGCCGGTCTCCATATTTCAGATTATCTGAATCACCGGTTTGTTCGATGTACGCCGCTTTCATCGTGAGTGTTCTTTCAGTCGGACTTTTCGAAATTGATATATTTTGAACCACGGATGAACGCGGATGGCCACAGATTTTGAAGAATCGAGATCCCAATGATCTGTAAGGGAAATATTGAGTTCCAGGATTTAGTCGATCACAATTCAAGTTATCCTTCAGTATTTCAGAAAATCAATACCGAACTTTATTGCGATTCTTCAGGTGCGACATCACCGTCAACATCAGTGGACTCGCTTTCAGGAGCAGAACAATCCTCTTTGGTTGTTGAGTTCTCAGTGGCGATTTCTTGTCCTACAGATTCTTCTAAGACAACATCTTCTTCAGTTGCAGAAAAATACATGTGCGAAAGCATTTCATCGAGGGGAACCATCGGGCGGGGTGGATGTTCGGTTTCGATGAATTGCATCCAGCAGCGGTCCTTGGTGAAGGGGGAAACGAACTGGGTGACATGTCCGGGAGTTTTGAGAATGCGACCCGTTTGAGGGCATTTCCAGACTCGTCGAACATCCAGTCGGGTTTTCAGTCCTGGACCTTTCATGGTGCTGCCTTCTGTAAAAAGAGTTGGATATGAAATCTCAGTCGTCAGGCAGTGCCTGACCTACACCTGATTTTACAAATGCAGTGCGACCTCACTCCTTCAATATAAAAATCAGCGAGTCTGGATATTGAAACCCAGACTCGCTGACAATAAAGTCATGAATGCATTTTACTGGTTTCGATGAAGCAATCCCAGTGCATTCAGATAAGAACGCTTTATTCCATGTTTAGACCAGAGGTGTCACTCCTGGAACGGACACCTTGGTATCTGTGGGAGTCGACTCAAATGTGTAACCACTCGGGCTGAGGTCGAGGCTGGAATTCCAGGCCTGTTCCCAAGTGACTTCTTTACCGGTGTAGGCCGACATGCGTGCCATGATGCCCATCAGCGAACTCTTCACCATATATTCGGTGTTGTTGAGCGCTTTCTGATTACGAATCGAATCGTACATAGCAACATGCTCATTGTGGTACATCTGGTTGACGTTCTTACGTTTTTTCCATTCATTCGGGCCATTGATTTTGTAGGCCATCAAATCAGCGGTTCCATTTGTTCCGATGACGAAATCCTGGAATTCGTTCGTGCAGCCAATCTGCTGACGGGAAGCAGCGTGATAACGAACACCACTCGGGTAGTAGAAACAGGCTGCGATGTGATCAAACACATTTCCGTTTTCCTCACCGATACGAGTTTCACGTCCCCCGGTGGCGAGTACTTTTTCGGGATAAACATCCTGCATCATCCAGGAAATTTTATCGAGTTCATGGACAAACTGCTCGGCGAAGAAGTCGGCTGAGAGCCAAGTGTAATAGTACCAGTTACGAATCTGATATTCGATATCCGACATGCCTGCGGTGCGTGGCTGACGCTTATCGACACCTGCATTGAAACGCGTACTGTAAATCGCCTGGATGTCTCCGATGGCACCATCATGAATGCGGCCGATCGTTTCTTTCATGCCATCTTCGTAACGCCAGCACAAACCAGAGACGAGAGTCAATCCATTTTCTTTGGCCAGGTTGCCCGCTTCAAAAACGCGTCGACAACCGACGGGGTCAACCGCGACAGGTTTTTCACAGAAGACATGCTTGCCCGCTTTGATGGCGGCTTCAACTTGAATCGGTCGGAAACCGGGAGGAGTCGCCAGCAGGACGACGTCGACATCGGAATCGATCAGCTGCTGGTAAGCGTCGAAACCTTCGTAGTTACGATCGGGAGAAACATCGACCCGGTCTGCGTATTCGGTTGCTTTAAGTTGTCGCTGGGCCGCTTCGGCCTGATCTTTAAAAATATCGGCCAGGGCCACAATTTTACAGTTGGGGTCGGCAGAGAGAGTATCGCGTGCTGCTCCAGTCCCTCGACCACCACAACCGACGAGTCCGACTTTCAGAACGGTTTCTTCTGCGGCATGAACATTGGCCTGAAAGAGTTGCTGAGTGAGCATACCGGAGGCCGCGCCAGCAGCTGAGGTTTTGAGGAAGGATCGTCGCGAGGACTGAGAATCTTGGGGCATGTTATCTTTCTCCAGATAATGGTGGGATTGCTGGAACGCTCAATAAGGCGAATTCGTCATACAGAACACATGCAATGCGAACTTAAACAGTGTATCCTCAGTGATCAGCGGAATTCAAAGCCAACGCAACATTTGTGAAGAATTTCGTCAGAGATAATCAACAGCGCACAAATGAGTATGTTTTTTTGTTTCTTTACTAATCGACTCAAAACTCAATCCATCGATCACGTTTAGTGAGTTGCTCTCGCCATTACGTTTACAATCGCCCTCCGCAAGTCATTGCTCGCCCTCATGTGGAAGATTCATAGAAAACGAGCGGTGGTCACAGGTGCCGCCTCTGGAATTGGACGTGAGTTGTCTTTACAACTTGCGGCGAAGAAAGTGCATTTGTGCCTGGTCGATCTGCAAGGCGAAAAGCTTGAAGAGACCGCTCAGCTATGTCGTGCCCACAATGTAGAAGTCCAAACGCTGTGCACAGACATGTGCAATGAACAGACTCCTGCACGAGTGACTCAACTCGTTCGTAAAGAACTGGGCGGATTGGATCTGCTCTTTAATAATGCAGGCATCAGCTACTACGGCCAGACCGATAAAATGAGTGCCGAACAATTGCATCGCGTCGTGGGAGTTAATTTTGTGGCTCCACTGAATTTAACACACGCATTAATTCCTCTCCTGCTCGAACAGAGGCGTTCACACATTGTCAACATCGCAAGTATGTTTGGATTGTTTCCAACTCAACGCAGCACGGCTTACCATGCCACCAAGTATGGCTTAATTGGTTATTCGCATGCACTGCGAGCTGAGTATTTACGGTATGGCCTGGGTGTGACAGCTGTTTGTCCTGGATTTGTCAGGACTGAATTGTTCGACAGTATGCTGCGACCCGAAGGCGAAGGCAAACGGGCTCCACCACGGTGGATTACGACGACACCTGAAATTGTTGCCCGAAAAGCGATTCGAGCAGCCGAACGAAATCAACGACTTGTCCCAATTACTCTGGCTGCGTATGTCGGCTATCACTTACAGAGATTATTCCCTGCGGCTGTAGATTTGGGATATCGCCTCGAACGACGCAAAGCTCATCCCCTCACGGTCGCTGCGGAGTTAAAAACTCCTGTGCTGGTGACTGTCGAATCAATATTGGATGCCAATTTTTCTGCAGACGGCAAATGAACGGATCAAGTCGACAGCGACCTTTTGCAGTCGTTACTATGAATCACTCAGGCGAGCAGAGTCAGTCATGACTCGGGTGGGTTTGGTTCACAAGCGGGGAACGATCAAATACTGCACAATGATCGTGAGAATACCCGAGCCATGACTGGCT
>DOCI01000281.1:2657-8023 GCA_003503535.1 Planctomycetaceae bacterium | reverse complement strand
CCCGAGCCATGACTGGCTCGGCTCGCCAAGAATATTTTGTACTCAACATTTCCGAATACTGATTTCACTGCATTCAAGAAAGTTATGGATTGATGGATTCACATTGTCCCGGACAAAATCGGCATTTACATGATGGACGCAGCGATGGACTGGTTCCGTTGCAGCCGATTGATTTGAATAAAACAAACACATTTGCCGAATTACTGCATGCGATGTCGAACACGGCTTTCGCTGGACGACAACTCGGTCAGGCGTTTGAAGTGCTTGAAGAGATGGCCAAAAACGAGAAGTGTGCCGTGGTCATGACTCTCTCGGGTGCGATGACGGTCGCCAAGCAGGGACAGATCTTTTGCGAACTGATCGACCGGGGCATTGTCCAGGCCGTTGTCGCAACGGGAGCCTTAATCGCCCACGGTCTGACGGAATCGATCGGCTTGACGCACTATCGCTATGATCCGACGAAATCCGATGAAACACTGTTCGAGCAGGGCTACAATCGAATTTACGATACGCTCGAAATGGAATCGAATCTGAACAATGTCGAAGCTGTTGTGCGGAAAGTGCTCAACGATTCTCAACCGGAAGACGGCATGTGGTCCTCTGCCAGATTGTGCCGGGCTCTTGGCGAAGAACTCGAACGACTCGATGAAGGCCCCGGCATTCTGCGGAGTGCCTATCAGAAAAATGTTCCCGTGTTTATTCCGGCTTTTACTGACAGTGAAATCGGACTGGATGTTTCGACCTGGGCCATGAAAAATGCCTTCGAGAAAAACGGACAGGATCCCTCAAAAATGACTTCCGACGAAGTCTTCCGCGAAATGGCTCCGTTCAATCCATTCCTGGATTTGCAGCAGTATGCGAGATTTATTCAGTCGAGTGAAGAAATCGGTATCTTTACAATTGGCGGCGGAGTTCCTCGAAACTGGTCGCAACAAGTGGGACCCTATGTCGACATTACGAATAACCGCGTTGGGACAAAACTGGAGGCTCCCCGCTTCAAGTACGGCGTAAGAATCTGCCCGGAACCTGTCCACTGGGGTGGACTGTCTGGTTGCACGTACTCGGAAGGGGTCAGCTGGGGGAAATTTGTTCCCCCGCACGAGGGTGGCCGTTTTGCTGAAGTGTACTGTGACGCGACGGCTGTTCTGCCACTGCTCTCAAAAGCGTTATTTGAGAGAATTGGGAAATCGGAGTGACAATTTTATGAAGAATGCGTATTCTAAACCGATACGTACTGTCTAATAATAATTCAAGAGACATCAATACGGGCAATTCTAGGCCGTATTTTTTTGAATTCATTCCAACAGCTGAATAATATGAAGCCACCACAAGCAAACGTGAAAGTGGAGGTCTTAATCGACTCCGACAACCAAATCCCGGAATCCAGGCCGGGGTTGCTGGATCGGTTTCTGGTCAGCGGCTTTGCTTTGAGTCTCGTCTTGCATACTCTCCTGCTGATTTTCATGGCATTGATCGTTTTCCAGATTCCAAGCCCGGAAGAATACCTTTCGGCGATTGTCGAGTATTCCGAAGACGAAGTGGAACTGCTGGATGATATTCCTGATCTGGCCGAGCTGAACGTTGAGGTCGATGAAGCTCAGTTCGATCTGGTGACCAGGCAGATTTCAACAACTCCAGGAGGCGCTCCTGAACTCAACATGATGCGAACCGAGTCCGACAACGGCACACCGACCGATGAGGTTTTGGTCAAGATTCCTGAACTCGATATCACGTCTCATCTCGGTGGACGCTCTGCAGCTTCCCGGAGTGAAATGATCAAACTCTTTGGCGGGACCGAGCAAAGCGAAAAAGCAGTCGAACGGGGTTTGAAGTGGTTGGCAGATCGTCAGCGGAAAGATGGCAGTTGGAGCTTCGATCATCGCAGACCTGAAGATAAGCATTCCGATCATCAAGCGGGTAGTTTGCGGGATTGCCCGATTGGTGCCACCGCCATGGCTTTAATGGCTTTTCTGGGAGCCGGTCATGTGCATACAGAGCCGGGAGAATACAGCAAGGTCGTCGATCAGGGACTCCAGTTTTTAATCTCTCAAGGTGCGGAAGTTCGCGAAGGGATTGATTTTCGAGGTCGAACCGGAGCCGACAAAACGGATGTGCCGGGTGGAAATCATGTGATGTATGCGCATGCTCTGGCTGCCATCGCACTCTGCGAAGCTTACGGCATGACACGTGATCGAACACTCCGCACATACGCACAGGGATCTCTAGAATACATTGTTCGCATTCGCAATCGTGAAGTTGGAGGCTGGCGCTATAAGCCGGAAGAAGTCGGGGACTTGTCGGTGACGGGTTGGATGGTGATGGCACTTAAAAGTGGCCAGACAGCCGGGCTCCGTTTTTCCGAGATTGGTTTCACGACTTCCGAAGACTTACTCGATGCCTGCCAGAGAGCCGAGGGCAGTCAGTATGGCTATCTCCCCGGCCAGGGCCCGAAATCTTCGACCAGTGCCATCGGCCTGCTTTGCCGCATGTATCTGGGTTGGGGGCGGGAACATCCTGTATTACGACAGGGAGCCAGCTTGATCAGTCAGACGGGTCCCAGCAAAGAGAATATTTACTACAACTATTACGCCACCCAGATTATGCATCATCTCGGAGGTAATGTCTGGACCACCTGGAATCAGGAAATGCGGGAATGGCTGGTCAGATCTCAGGTTCGTTCAGGCCCGGAAGTCGGGAGTTGGGATGCGACCGATCCCCACTCCAACCGCGGTGGACGACTCTATCAAACCTGCCTCTCGGTAATGACTCTCGAAGTTTATTACCGACACTTACCACTGTATCAGGTCCGTGCCTTTGGTGAGAAATAAAACGTCACACCTGCTGAAAACTGGCAGCCAATCGATTGAATGTCTTCGCATCTGTCAGGATTCTACGACGAACTTCGATGGGTGCATTCAGCAGGTCGCTACGGTTGACCAGTAATTCGAGTTCAATATCCTTTTCCTGATCTTCAGGTGCCAGGCAATTGGTTGCTTCGGCAATTCGCAGATGCATTGTCGTTCTGTTGATATCCCGCAATACCGACTCGAATATATCTTCACCGGTTTTCACAACAGGATGCTGCTCAAAATCATTCAGGACTTCTTGCATCGACTTGAGCAGTGGTGATTCAGCCTGCTCCTCTGGAATCAGGAGCCATTGATGTTTTGTTAACCAGCGACCGAAACGAGCACTGCCCAGGATCATCGCAAATGGAACGACGAGCAAAGGGCCGACTAGAATCGGAGCAAACCAGGGCAACATTTGTGGTGCCAGGCTGGCAACCAAGATCCCCAGTAAGCCATAGAACGCAAACACATCCCAGTGCATCGACCAGGCATCCTTTGCGGAGACTCGAGTTTCTTCACGCTGCTGCGAATTCCAGGAAACCGTTCGGCCCATCAATGTCATCAAGACAAAACGGCTGTGATAGTAAGCCATCACCGGGGCGAGCAGAACGGAGAAAAAGATCTCCAAAAAAACACTAACGGTTAACGCGAGTGGACCTCCAAACTGAGTCACCTGTTTGCGATCACGAAACAGGCAAGACAGCCCCATGAATTTTGGAACGAGCAGCAATCCCATTGTTACTGCAAAAATACCAAACATGCAGGCCATCACATAACTGGCAGAGACTGTTGCGCCAGTATGAAACGATTCGAGATACTGCGAAAGAAATGTAACGAGCATAAATGTCAGCCACAGCGGTGAAGCAATGTACGACATCACGCCCATTGCAAAGTGCACCCGGCTCAAAGGATGGAAACCTTCACTGACGACCAGTCGTGCGTGCTGCATATTTCCCTGACACCATCGCTGATCGCGTTGGACATAGTCAGCCAATGTTGTGGGGCATTCTTCGTAGCTTCCCTCAAGATCGGCAGCGACGCGAACTTTCCAACCGGCTCTCCGCATCAAAGCGGCTTCGACAAAATCGTGGCTGAGAATCTCTCCGCCTAACGGACGAGGCCCAGGCAGAATCGGCAAATGACAATGATCGATAAACGGACGAATGCGGATTAATGCATTGTGTCCCCAATAGTTTCCATCCACTCCTGTCCAGGAACAGAATCCCCGCACGCAGAGTGGACCGTATGCAGCAGCAGAGAATTGCTGGAGTCGGGCGAATAAAGAATGTCGATTAAATGGACGGGGAGAGACCTGCAGGATTCCCAGTTTGGGATCGGCTGCCATACGCCTAACCATTTCGACAATGGTTTCACCAGCCATCACGCTATCGGCATCAAGGACGAGCATGAAGTCGTAACTCGTTCCCCAACGCTCGCAAAAGTCTGCTATATTCCCGGCTTTCCGCTGAGCATTTTTTAGACGTCGCCGATAATAAATATTGACGGACGGTTTGAATCGCTCCAGATATTGGGACCAGACCAGTTCTTCGCGTAAAGCGATATCCGGATTGGTTGTATCACTCAGGACAAAAATCTCAAAACCGCTTTCTGCATTCACTTTTCGCAGTGATTGTATGATCGCATGCAGGCGGGCAATGACCGCTTCCGGATCTTCATTATAGATCGGCATCAAAATGGCGGTTTTTGTCTGCTCCTGCACTTCAAGGGAGATCGATTTCCGCTTTGAAGCAGATTCGCTTCTTTTGAGCCGTGACATTTTCCGGTAGCCAAAAAAGGCGTTCCAGAATCCAAGCGAGACCCAGAACGACAGCATCGCAAATAAGACTGTCGAGACAGACTCCAACGACGAGACCCCATTGCGTGAGATCGCATAGACAAACGGCGCCATTAACAGGATTGTCGAATACAAAGAGACAATCAGCAGTGCTAAGCGAGTTTGACGAATCTGGTGACTCGATTTTGCAGAGGATTCCATCACGATTTTTCTCCAGCAAAACTACCCAGCCCCAGATAGATGAAGGTTTGACGCACACGACGAAATTGCACAGCAGTGACCTGCTGCCATCCATCTGCGCGCAACCACCAGACAAGTCGGAATGGATGAGCGTGGCGGAAGGCGCAAATTGATTCCAAGGGCACGACCATTACAGCACGTCGTACGACCACTGCGTCGGCACGGCGGTCCTCGGTTTTTTGTTCAGATTTGTAACTATCGGGAACTGCAGCGAGTGAAAGCGATGTTTTGCTCATGATTCTGGATCCTGTTTGAGTTGAAAGTTCAATCCGTTGTTTTCACATCTGAAATACTTATTCGTTCCGTGTGTAAACCTGAGGAAACTCATACGATGGTGGAGTGATTGGACAGAGATAACTCCATGTTTCCGTCAACTTGCGACTGGCATCACTGAGGCCAGCCTGTATTTCAAAGGGGGCATCTGCAGTTGGCTCTAACACCAACTGCAGACTCCACTTGCCATGAGGTCGTCGAATCAAATT
>DOCI01000281.1:400-2573 GCA_003503535.1 Planctomycetaceae bacterium | reverse complement strand
AAGTCGAATCAAATTGCGGTGCATCACTTCCGCTCTGATGGTCATCAGATTGATCTCGACGGGGGTTTCCTGTGCCAGGTCGGCCAATGAAGGACCAGAAAAATTGATTGTCAGATGGACTTTGGAATCGGACTGGCGTCGCACCTGAAACGAATCGGCAACGCCCAGATATTCCCGGCATTTCGATTTCAAATCGCCCTGGAAATAGGAGATGCGATAGGAAATCGGCAGGCCTTGAGGTAGCGGCTTAGCGGTGTCGGGAACCCAGTACGCTCCGATATTGTCGATCCCTTCATGAGCGGCGGTCAGCTCGAACAGTTCGAGATGACCGATGGGCCATTTATTTTTGGGTTCTATCCAGATACTGGGACGCTTGTGATATTGAGCAAACGAATCCTGATAGGTTTCAAATTCCGTATTGCGTTGCAACAATCCGAAGCCACGAACTTCTTTATTGGAAATTCGGCTTACGGAGGGATAACTCTGTCGGCACAAAGGTCGCCATGTCCAACCCTCTTCAGACTCAACAAGTAAGCCATCGGCATCATGAACGGCTGGTCGCAAATCGACAGGCGGAGCAATTAAGCCATCACCCCACATCCACATACTTGTAATGGGGGCAATGCCGAGTCGCTCCGGCTGTGCGCGAAAATAGAGAATGGAACGGACGTCAATGGTCGTTGTCTCTCTCCCAGGCTCTAATGTGAATTCGTAGGCTCCTGCTAAAGTTGGGCTGTCCATATAGGCGTATACAATTTGCCGATTGGAATCTGCGTCCGGTTTGACAACCCAGAACTCTCGAAAGACAGGGAATTCTTCCGGTTGATTCGAGCCGATGTTGACGGCTAACCCTCGATTTGAAGAACCGTAAATTCCACCAGCAGATCGACATCGAAAATAACTCGATCCGAGAAATGTCAGGATCTCCTGGGGATCGTCACTACCAGGGAACCGACCCGCCAGCCGAATTCCTGCGTAACGAGTCGTCTCTGGTACATCGCTGCTTGTCAGGTCGCCGTTGTATTCAAAGTTTGCCGGGTTGAAGGGGACCTGAAATTCTCGTTTGTTCTGCACCAGATTGAGCAGAATCTGATTCTTCTGCACAAATCCCGGATGAAACATTTCGATCCAGAACGGACTGCTTTTCGCCCAGATCGCGTGGTCATGTTTGAAATGAATCTTCAAATAATCATCGTAACTCAATCGCTGGAGCGACTCGGCCACCTGTTGTTCCGGCTGATAAGGACGAGCAGCTTTCAACTTGGCGTAAGCCACTAAGTCTTCAAAGCCTGTAATGGAGAACGATCGCAAAGAGGACGCTTCGCCAGCCAGGGCAGCAGGGATCAAACGTTGTTGATCTGCTCCAGCCACGTCGTGCCTCCCTCCCAATATTACTGACAACACCGTGAACAGAGTCAGCACTTTGCAACACATCGCCATCTGTTTCTCCTTAAAACAAAGATTCTGCAGAATGAATATGCAAAGCTTGAGCCATAAACCTTGATTGAAGTGAGTCCTCGTTTTCGTGGAAAATGGCGAGGTTTGCTCGACCTGATGGCCAGGACTGCTCCCTTAGCTGCCAATTCTGTTTTCAAGGTGATCAATAAACTGTCATAATGATCATTCAACATGCAGTTAACTGTTTATTATTGAGACAGGCAAAATTGAACGGTTCCTCAGTTCGACAGTCTCCAGATTTGTATGAGCAGAACATGCAAACTCTGTGAAAATCACAACAGAAAAACGCAAGTAGATATCATTATTCAAGTTAAGGCTTTTCGAATGATTTCAGGCAAAGATCGCTGCCGCTTATTGAGAGATTATTGACCCACTGAAATTGAAGCGAATTCGCAATTTGTAGAAACGACACAGTCTGTAAAAGTGAATGACTTCTTTACAAAGCGATTGAATTTTTGATTCGTCCGGTCGAACTAAGCGATTACGCGAAAGTTTCCTGATGTGATGGAGCCAGCATCGCCGATGAAATGAGTAGCGAGCGTTTTAATGTGCGCGATGTAGTAATCAGAATTCAAAATTAAGCCCCATCAGGGCAATACGGCTTCAAGCCGCTGTCTAATTTCGACGAAGGAGAAACACGGATGTTTCGACGCATGGCCCTAGCCGGCTTAACCATGATGATGTTGTTGCTGGTCGCGATTTCCACCAGTCAGGA
>DOCI01000281.1:0-256 GCA_003503535.1 Planctomycetaceae bacterium | reverse complement strand
ACACCAGTCAGGAAGCCAACGCAGGGGGACAGGGACAACCGACCGATTGGAATCGGTTCTACCACTATCCTTACCTCTATTATCCCCAGAACTTCCAGCAGCATGGCAGTTACGACAACATGTACTACCGTTATGGACCAGAAATGCAGATTCCGGTCTACAATAAAGACTGGTACAACTTCTATCCCACAGAAAAACCCTATCACAAGGGTTTCCACTTCATCATGGATACTTTCTAGAGCATATTCAAAAATCA
>DOCI01000193.1:1753-8971 GCA_003503535.1 Planctomycetaceae bacterium | reverse complement strand
GAGACCCTCGTGGCCTCAAACACTGAAACTGGTAAGATGCATTTCCAGTGCCATTCTCATGCGATTGCCCTGGTGCTTTGTAAGAACATCAACCCAAATTATTAGTGTGGAAGACGCATTAGATTACGTAAACGTTACAAATCGATTCGACACTCTAATGTTTTCGTAGCTGTAATCTATTTTGATAAATCTTTTTGAATCTTCTTAGACCTGCATGTAGTATAAACTTTGTCACTAATATTAAGGTTCATTTCCACTATTTATCCCCCTTGTCGAGCAGGAGTCAGTAATCGAATCCGCTAAGTGCTGTAATGACGACTCATGGTTGTCAATTTGGTTAGAGCGGTCTCGGTATTGACATGGTTGCAGTTCAATCAATTTATTTTCAAAAACTAAAGTTATCGGATGAATTCTGATCAAAGTCAACGATTGATCAAACTGCGACGCAACCATCCCTCATGGTTGCTCTTGGCTTCTCGCAATGGTCCCTTGATTCTATCCAGTCTAAAATCTCTGATCGATGCGCACCCCAGCGGGATTGATTACGAGAATGCAGCCGAAAATTTGGCCGCTTTATTCACCGCCAACGCCAACGATGTGAACTTTGAAGTGGGTGAAGATCATGCATTGGCCGCCAGACGAGAATTACGAAAGTGGTTGAAAGGGGGCTTGATTGTAGAGCGTGACGGTCAGTTATTGTCGACAGATGCACTGCAGCGATCGTTTTATTTCCTGGAATCGCTAGAAGACCAGTCGATGACTTCGACTGCATCGCGACTGGCAACGGTTCAACGTGCAATCGAGAATCTGGAATCACAATTGAGTCAAAGTCAAAGCGGTCGGGAACAATCTCTCATGAGGAGGATTAAAGCTCTTGAAGAAGAGTTGACTGCTGTGCAGTCTGGTCTGTTTGAAGTGCTTTCTGGATCACAGGCAGAGGAAGGGATTCGTGAAGTTTATCAACTGGCAATGAGCCTGCAGGCTGACTTCCGCAGAGTAGAAGATTCTTATAGAGAAGCAGATCGAACTTTGAGGCAGCGGATCATCAGTGATAAGCAGCATCGCGGAGAAATTGTCGATGAACTTTTGGACGGACACGAAGCATTGGTGCAAACCGTTGAAGGGCAGGTCTTTGAGAGTTTTCATCAGCAATTAGTGAAGTCCGCAGAGCTTGAACAAATGAAGCAGCGATTGCGAGAAATATTGAATAACGAGTACACCGATAGCGCATTGGAAAGAAAGCAGAAAGCGGACTTGCGTTCTTTCGTATCACGCTTGGTACAGGAGTCGGAGCGAGTTATTCAGGCACGTGCGCGAAGTGAGCGTGACGTACGCGGTTTTCTTAAGTCTGGCCTTGCGGATGAACAGATTCGAGTCGGAGCAATTTTGCAGGATCTTTTTCAAGTTGCACTTGATGTTGACTGGAGTTCACAGAAAGTCCGCCGGACACCTGGACCGTTACCACCTGTTGCAATTGCTGCACCGAGTCTTCCGCTGATCGAGCGACTTCTTATTAAGGAAGTTGGAGATGACTCTCTGGAAGAGTTGGATCTCACGATTCTCGAAGCGGATCCTGAGCAATTGGACGAAGAATTCTGGCATGCCTATCGGGCGTTGGATCGCATGCAATTGTTCGAAGCCACTGTTAGTCAACTTCGCGCAAGTGGTACGCCACTGACAATCGGCACACTGGCCAAAGCACTCCCACCAATTCATGACCTTGAGACCTTGTCATATTGGTTGGCCATGGCACGGGAAGCCGGTGTCCAAATCGACAATGGAACAGAAGTGATTGACCTGTTTGATGTTGATGAAGTCTGGACACGTTTTTTTGTGCCGATCGCAGAATTGACTTTCGATATGATGGAACAACTTGAACCGGGGAGTCTGGAATGAAAAATGTTTTTGATCGTATCGCATCCAGGAATGGTCATTCTCATGAACAGAGTGTGATCGTTTCTCAATCAAACAGTGACCAACCAGCGGAAGTAACAGAATATACTTCGAAAGATGTCAAAGAAATTACTCAGGAATTACTTAAGCATGGCCATGTGGACGAGTCGACCAAACCTGATTTATTTCAACGTGTCATCTTTAGAAATCGCGAGATACTTTCAGCGTTGGAACCACTCGATCTAGCCGTGCGACTCGACACAAATCGAGGTGTTGCTTTCCTTGTTGTTGCAGAATCGGCATATGATTCTAGTGATGAGGGTCAGGCCTGGGCTCATCCCCTCGTAAGACGTCAGCGCCTGACTCTTGAGCAGTCATTACTCGTTGCGATACTTCGGCAGGCGTTTGTGATGCATGAACAGGAATCAGGCATTGGTCATAGTGCGGCGAAGATTGCTGTTGATGACCTTATCCCTCACTTCCTGACTTACTTTGATGATTCGGGAAGTGATTCCCGGAACGAGAGTCGTTTGATGAGTCTTCTTGATCAGTTGAAAGTCCATGGCATTGTTTCGGAAATTGACACGAAGCAGGAAGTCACAATTCGCCCTATGATCGCTCATCTTGCAAATCCAGAATCGCTCACTGCACTGCTGCGAATTTTACAAGAGCAGGTTCGCGAACCAGAATCTACTCAAAAGGATAGCGAATGAGTGATACTCAGAATCAACTCGCCTTTGATTTTCCTGTGGTGGTCTCTCAATCAAACGAGTCAGGTTATCTCTTGTTGCAGTTGGAGGTCTATAACTGGGGGCCATTCCGGGGTCTGCACCGTGCTGAATTTGACCGAGATGGTACAGCAATCATCGGCCCTACAGGCAGTGGAAAGACAACATTGGTTGACGCGCTAATGACACTCCTTGTCCCACAGCCTCGATACAATCTTGCCTCGACCGGCGGACATGAGAGTGATCGCGATCTGATCTCCTACGTACGAGGCGTACTGGGTGGCGATGGAGCAGACGGTCGTGAAGAAGTTGCACGTCCCGGCAAAACAATCACGGGAATCTGTGCGACTTACCAGCAGGGGGAGGATGTTCTCAGACTGGGTGGTTTGCTTTGGACGGATGGCCCCAGCAATGCCGCACAGGATCTTAAACGGCGTTGGTGCTTTTCTCAGGCAGAAGACCAATCGCTTGAAAAATGGCTCAGGATCCTTCACGAAGATGGCGTACGGGATCTGATGAAGTTGGGACGTGAAACAGCAAAGTTCCGAATTTTCGAGAACAAGAAACCTTACCTGACTCATACGCGAAAATTTTTTGATGTCGGCGAGAATGCCTTTACTCTGCTCAATCGTGCTGCTGGTTTGAAGCAACTCAATAGCATTGATGAGATTTTTCGCGATCTCGTGCTGGACGATCGCAGTGCCTTTGATCGAGCAATCGAAGTGGCTGAGGAGTTTGACAATCTTGCAGGAATTCATGCCGAACTGGAAATCGCGCGACGTCAACAGGAATCGTTAGTTCCACTCGCCGAGGAATATCGAAAATTACAAAATTCACGCATCAAAGTTCAGCATCTTGAAGTATTGAAGCGAATCGTTCCTGTCTGGTTTGCGATGGCAAGTGAGCGTCTTTGGTCTCAAGAATTGAAACAGATTGAGACCGAGAAAGAAAGCGTGCAATCGCAACGTGATCTATTAATCCAAAAGGAAATAGAATGCAGAAGTCGAGTTGAAGCATTTCACGAACGATACCTGAAACTGGGTGGCAATGTGATCGGCGAGTTAGAGAAGACGATTCAAAGTCAGGAAATCCTTGTTACCGAACGAACAAGATACGCCAACGACTACAAGCGAATGGTCTCAGCATTCAGCCTTTCTGAAGAACTCAGCATAGCGGCGCTGAAAAGCAATCAAAAAGCACTTACTGAGAAGCGTGAAGAAACTCAGCAGAAACGAGAGACCAAAGAAGAAGTGACATTTACCGCGATTTCCCTAATGCGTGACTCTGAGTTAAAGATGAACGAAGTCGAATCGTTGTTGCAAAAAGTGAAAGAACGGCCCGGATCGAATATTCCTCCTATGTTTCAGGATTTTCGCACTGATTTGGCGAATGAACTGAATCTGCACGACAGCGACTTACCATTTCTTGCCGAACTCGTCGAAGTGAAACCTGAGCAGTCTGAATGGCGGGGTGCAATCGAACGAGCAATTGGATCAGAAAGACTGCGGATTCTCGTTCCGGATAACTTGCTGCATAAGGGGCTTCAATGGATTAACCACCGGGACAACCGACTTCATGTCAGGCTCCAGCAGGCTTCCAAAAGTGATCAACCAGGCACATCGTTTCCCGATGGATTCGTGCGGAAACTCAACTTTAAATCTCATCCATTGGCTTCAACCGCAAGGAAGCTGATTTCCAGTCGCGATCTGCATTGTGTCAATTCTACCGAAAGTCTACGACAGACTGAACATGGTCTAACTATCGAAGGCATGATTTCGGGACAGCGGGGAAAATTTGAAAAACAGGATCAGAGGAGACTGAACGAAAACTGGATGACTGGGTTTGATAACAAGGATCAGCTTGAAGCTTTAGCAAATGAATTGATTTTACTGAGAACTTTGGTTCTTCAACAACAAGCAGGATCGAAAGCTCATCGCCATGAGCTAGCTGAACTTGATTCTCAACTGTCTATAATCGACCAGTTATTGAAACTGGAATATTCTACGATCGATCTTCCTGGTGCAGAGTCTGACTTGGCATATTCAAATGAGAGACTTATTTTGCTACTGGATCCAAAATCTGATTCCAGCCTTGCCAAATCCGAATTCGACACGCAACGCAAGAAATTAGATAGTATTCTCAAAGACATCAGCGAATCCGAGTCAAAGATTGCGGTGTTAGTCCATAAAGACACTCATGCTATTAAAGAACGCGCTAAAGTCGCGAAAAGGATTGGAAATGGCCTTTCTGAAGAAGAGACTGCTCTGGCAGAGAGAAAACTGCCAATTGGACCCGGCGTACAAGCCAGTCAGCTTGACGACATGGAACGAAATGCTGCCAAAGATGCGAGCGACAAACTTGAGAAACAGCATGAGCAGGTATCAGTTCACGAGAATCGACTTGTCAGATTGATGGAAGCCGCTTTGCGGGTCGATACAGGAGCACTCGTGAATACGGGATCGGAACTTGATGATATCAATGACTATTTGGAACGACTCCGAATCCTGAACGAAGAGGCCTTACCAGAAAAACTCAACCGGTTCCTTGCTTATCTGAATAGTTCATCCGATCAAGGTGTCACGCAACTATTATCTGGAATCACAGAAGAAGTGGATGCGATTGAACAACGGATTAACGAACTGAATCAAACTCTGGTAAAAGTCGATTTTCGTTCTGGTCGTTATCTGCAATTGCAGCCACAACGAATCAAAAATGAACGTCTCCGCTCGCTAGATATCGCATTGCGTAAACTCCGAGATGCAGTTTTCAAGGATGATCAAGGGGAAAGTCACTATAAAGCACTACGCGATCTGGTCGATATTCTTCGCGACGCCGGGCAGAACCGAAGACAACTTGGCTCAAGAGCCCTGCTTGATCCTCGCTATCGCCTACAGTTCTTTGTTGTCGAAGTGGATCGTAAAACCGGTAGTAAGTCTCCCCCTCGCACCGGTTCACAGAGTGGAAGTGGAGGTGAAAAGGAATTGATGGCCAGCCATATATTGACAGCTTCTCTGAGTTATGCTCTCTGTCCAGCGGAAACCACGTACCCACTTTATGGGACCGTAGTCCTAGACGAAGCATTTTCAAAAAGTTCACCGTCAGCCGCCAGTCGTATAATTGAAGCACTACGAATCTTCCGGTTACATCCGATTTTTGTAACTCCCAATAAAGAGATTGGGTTGTTGAAACAGCATACTCGGAAAGTGATTTGCGTTCAGCGACCTAAGAAAGAAGCCAGTCTGGCTTCGATCTCCTGGGAAACACTTGAAGAACTTGCGAATCCATAGAGAATCTGTCTCCGATGAAATCACCAACAAATTTGAGGATGCTCCTGCGTCGCCAATGGGAAGTGGCAACAACTCGAGAATCTCGACTTTTGGGCGTATCGCGTGCTTGGCCCATTGTCCTTTCGATAGGCAAACCAAAGCCGAGAGTAATGGCTTACGACATTGACTCAGTCAAACGACATGTCGATGAATGGAGACATGTCAATATTGGAGAGGTGATCTGGGAGTCAACCAGCTACCGTGCCACCGCGAATCCTGTTGAAATGCCAGTCTATTGGAAACTAAGACAGCCCACTGAATGGATCGCAGCTTGCAGCGATCATTTAATCAGTGAAGAATTCGAGTCGATGTCCGTGTTTGTTGAACATACGGATGTTCGCTTTCATTCACTACTTATTCGCAGACGGTCATTGTGGCGTGATAAATCTCTCAATGAAGTATTACAGGCTTGTCGGCTTTCCGTGGCTTTGAAACAGAATAGTGCCGAAGGGAAGCCGCTACGTTTTTTGTCACTTGAAGGGATCGATACGAAGTTCTTTGAGCGTAATTGCAGTCTTATTACAGCCCTGCTGGATAAACGATTCGACGGAGAAGTCAGCCGTATTGGTCTGGAAACATTTCTGGGTGCGGTCACTGATTGCGATCATTGGTTACTGGTGATGGATCTTGACGGCACGCTTCTTCCATTTCGGAAACAACGTGTTCGTAGTTCCGAACTGAAAGACACGCAACTTCCCAGCTCACGACTGCTAATTGTTGAAAACGAAAGCTGCCAACATCAACTGCCGCATCTCATGAATACGATTGCAGTACTTGGCTCGGGTTTCGATCTCGGATGGATCCAGGCAAACTGGTTACAGACAAAACGGGTTGGTTACTGGGGTGACATCGATACATGGGGACTGAAGTTTCTTGCGAAAGTACGACAGGCACTCCCTCACGTCGATGCCATACTGATGACCAGCAAAGTTTACGAAGAAAATATTGAGTCTGCTGTTTCCGAACCAGTCATTGCAGGAACTGACTTACCAGATGGTCTCAATCCTATTGAGCAATCATTATACAGGCGACTGCTGAGTGAATCACGAGGTCGATTAGAACAGGAATTTCTCACTGAATCATGTATTGACGAAACATTGCGCAACTGGTGTGTTGATTAGCTGATATCGAAAATTACTACCAAAATATCAATTCGCTTGCGACACAGGTGGATTCAATTTTGTCAATGTTGAGGCTTGCCCCGGTAGGACACGACCCTACGACCTGGACTTCCCCAGGAATAGTGGGCGCGAGACCAGAAACTACGTCCA
>DOCI01000193.1:0-1688 GCA_003503535.1 Planctomycetaceae bacterium | reverse complement strand
GTTTTCATCAGTTCTCGATGAATTCGCACCGCACTCTTCCCCTTCAAATATCCGATCGTCATGGCGACCGAATATTTGGGAGGAATACTCAATAACAAATGGACGTGATCCGGTTGAGCATTCCCTTTCAATATTTCGATTTCTTTCTGACGGCACAATTCCCGTAAGATCGCACCAATCTGTTTTCTTCGTCTACCAAAAAATACACGTTGGCGATATTTTGGTACAATAACAACATGATATTTGCAGTCCCATTTGGCGTGAGACTGCCAGAAAAAGAACACCGTGCCAATCTTTCATAGCGATCCTCCTCGGCCCCTGAACCAGGCCTTCCTCAGGAGGATCGTCTTTTATTTTCGCAGGAAATGGCAGAGCCTGATCAATTCTCACCGGCAGAGCCGGTGGATTAACTTGGATTTAATTAAGGTATTCCTACCGCCTGCTGAAGAAGACGGTCGTAATACCTTTATCATTGCCTTTGTCCCAAATGCCTTCTTTATAAGCGTTTTTCGAGCATTGTCGCATATTTGAGAGATTTAAGATTCTGATAATTCTTCCTCCACAACCCAAAATGAGAGCAAATCACCACAAGATTCCTGATGGATGGTGTTCAAAATAGAAACCGAATCAGAGTGCGGTAAAATGTTGTCTCTGAACGTACGATGAGAGCTCCAAAACCCTCTTATTATGGGATTGAAACAACCATTCTGGTCAGAAATCGGCTGATTTTAGCTCCAGCGATCTAAAATCGCCTTTTTTAACCTAAATAACAGTCAAAAACGGGGCAAGATACTAAAAAAGAATATACAGGCGATTGAGAAGATACATCAAAATAGCCGAGAATGGGGACGGTTAGCTTTCAGAGCCGTATTTCATTACGGTTTTCGGTCAATGATCTAAATATTGCCCGAAAACGTGGCAAGATACTTGCGGGAAACCTTAGCCTTTAGAACAGCGCATTCGAAATCTCATGTGGATAGTTCAGAGACATCATCATGCTTCTGGTTCCGTATTTCTAATTTCGTATCCTTCTGAGATCTAAATCTGGCCAAGAAATGAGGCATAATACTTACTGAAGTTGTTTATACATCAGGCTTGACGGCCTGAGATCCTCATCAAAGTTGATTAGAGTAATTCTTGGCAGCATCGGAAGAAACTGTATTTCTTGGGCATATCACTTTCCCAGTAATTGTCACTGGAACGTTATCATCAAGCCATATTTTGAAGAAACAATATTCCGTCGAGCGATAATTCTGCAGATGGATTGTTCTTGAGATTTGCCATAAGATTGAACATTTTTTTGAGGGTTGAGTATGAAATCGAAAAGTGCGATTGATGAAATCATCGCGAAGGTGAGCCAAAATGAACCACGATGAATCCGATAAGTCATTTGTCCTCCAGCAGAGAGCCTACGAATCAGCCTACCTCTATGTGAAGTCCTTCGAGGCCGCAAGGCAGATGTGGACAACGCTCCTCACTGACTCGGAAAGAGAATCGCTGGGTGGTACCGATGAGGCACTGGACTCGCTTTATCGCGAGTTGAGCACGGCTGGGATCTGGGCGAGGCTGTGGAAGATTTCTCCTCAACGCGCCGTCGTAGAACTTGCTTATCAGCTGGAATATCTTTCCGAGACCAAAGCACGCTGGCTGTTGAAAGAAATGGGCGAAGAATCAGCCACTCTGGTGAT
>DOCI01000086.1:14113-22520 GCA_003503535.1 Planctomycetaceae bacterium | reverse complement strand
ACAATCGATGCGTAAGCCCTGTTTCCAAACCGCTCTCATATTCGGGCATCGGTAGTCAAATTTCAAGTTGAAATCTGAAAATACACAAGGATCAGTCATGATTGTATTGAGGTTTCGCTCCGGTGGATTCTCGCCTGTCTGAGGGTCAGTGATATTTATGTTATCGGGGGGATTAATCACCGTATTCCAGGTGATCGTATCGCCCGCTTCCCCGGCGTTGCTACATGCGGTCGGTAAGACCGTCCAAACCGCATCGCATGGACTTGCGTCAGGATCAACTTCGCCATTAGGAAGTTTGGGGAGTTCAATATCCCAGTTGAATGCTGCCTTACCTCTGCGAGGTAATTTCCAAAGATTGGGATTCATCAGGCAAGTCCAAATATTTGTCTTGCCTGTATGCTGTGGGCAAAGATTATCAGGGAGTGGCGGATTCGTGATTTCCCCGTTATCACCGCCACCGCCGTCTCCTCCGCCATCGTCATCACCGCCATCGTCACCTCCACCATCATCACCTCCACCGCCATCATTGCTTCCACCGTCCCCACTGCCGCTGCCATCACTCCCCGAACCTGCTTGCATGAATAGCGGCATGTCTTCTGGCAAAGGAGTGACCGGGATATAAAATGGCCCGGTTTCATTAGCGTCGTTTGAATTGTTGCTTGTTAATAGCATTCCATCACTTTCCGTTTCAAAGAAAAAAGAGTTGTCTACTGAAACAGAATGAGTTGCGCATAAATCCATGGGATGCATCATGATGCTGGGGGGGCTTGTTCAAACTTTTGTGGACATGCATAACCCAAACGAATTGAACTCAGTGGGATGCCGCAATTCTTTGCGATCCGGCTGATCTAAGTCCCAAAACGAGCTTGACATTGAAGAGGGAGATTTTCTGCAGCCTGCATTTGTAATTGCTTACAAAAGTCCTGGCCTCCGGCGCACCACATCTTTGTTGAATAAAGAACATCGGTTTTTTTGTTCAATCAAGATCTGCTTAAGGAGCTATCATGCTGGGAATCGTCACCTGCTTTTACAATCCGTGCGACTACAGACGCAACCGCGAAAATTATTTTCGTTTCCGAGACGCGATCGTGCATCCCGTCACGACCGTTGAACTTTCGTTTAATGGTCAGTTTATCATTCCCGATGCGATCCCCATTGAAGGGAATTCTCAAAATGTGATGTGGCAGAAAGAACGGCTGCTCAACATTGGAATCGAAAGTTTGCCACCCGAATGCGACAAAGTTGCCTGGATTGATACCGATCTCATTTTCATGAATCGTCACTGGGTCGAGCAGACTGAAGAGCTACTCGACAAATATCTGGCCGTCCATTTGTGTGAACGGGTTCATCAAACGAATCTGCAGGGGCATATCACCTCTTCACTGGAAACGTTTGGCAAAGGCTATGTGGAAAAGCGGCTCCACGAACACTGGTTTCACACCGGCGGTGCCTGGGCGGCTCGTCGAGAAGTTCTGCAACCGGAGGGGCTTTTCGATCAGGACATCATCGGCGGTGCCGATGCCTTCATGGCTTTCGCCTGGAGTGGCGATATCGAACGAGCTGTGCTCCATGCTAAAAAAACGTTCTCTGTACAAACCCAGGAATATTACCGACAGCAAGCCGAGTTAATACATCAGCAGGTTCAAGGCCAAATCGGCTACGTGCCCGGCGATACTCTGCATCTGTGGCACGGCGACAAAGAAAACCGCATGTATGTCACTCGATTGGAATTCCTCAAGAAGTACGAATTCAATCCTCAGTCAGATATCGCCATCTCTGAAAACGGACTCTGGAAATGGAGCTCCAGCAAACCGGGCATGCATGGCGATGTCGCCGAATACTTCCGTCTCCGCCAGGAAGATGGACCGGCTGCAACGACTCAGTCTGCTCCACAACAGGGGCCGCAAACTGAGAAGGCTGTTGAACCGATCCAGAGAAATGTCACCAACTGGTCGGTCGGTATGACAACAGCTCCACGCGAGCAACCAACGCTGGATCGCTCATAAGTCAGTCTTAAAGATGCTGGATTCGAGGCTCCATAATTAATTACTGAGCCGAGTTGATTAAGTCCACTGCTGCGACTTCTGAATTCCAGGCTGAGCGATTGTGTTATTTCTCTCAAAATTCCTGCGCAACAAAATCACTTAGCGTAAGGCAGGAGTGCACTGCCAGCAAGAACATCTGTGAATTTAATTTCATAAGGTCAAATCAATGAAGACAAGTATTCTGATCGCGGCTCATAATGAAGGCGGCAATCTGCTTAAGACTGTGGAGTCTTGCAGGGAATCAATTCGGAATCTGGATTACGAAATTGTGATTGCCGACGATGCCTCTTCGGACCATGCCGTTGAAGAGGTTTTGGCTTGCTTTCCTGAGATTCAGGTTGTCAGACACGCAACGCGTAAGGGGGCTTCGCCAACAAAACATGCCACGACCACGCTGGCCAGCGGTGAAGTGTTTGTGTTTCTGGATGGACATACCAAGCCAACGCCCGGTGCGATTGCTCGGCTGGTCGAAGATGTTCAGCTTCATGAGGGACGGGCTATTGTTGTACCGGCCATTGCCCAGCTGGATCAACGAACCTGGGAAAACAGCTCGCATTTGATTGGCTACGGATATGGCATGGATGTGGCCAGTATGAAAACGTACTGGCTGGCTCGATCTGAGATGCGAACCCGTACTACTGCTGGGCGATTGTTTTACGAATCGCCGAGTCTGATCGGCTGCTGTTTTGCGATGCATCGGGATCTGTATGCGGAAATCCTGGGAATGGATTCCGACATGCAGCAATGGGGTGTGGAAGACCTCGACCTGGGGATGAAAGCATGGCTGTTTGATGCGCCGGTACTCACGGATGCGGAAGTCGTGATTGGTCATCGCTTTCGCCGTACCTTTGATAACTTCACCGTCGAGCATGCCCATATCCTGGCGAATGAACTTCGGTTTGCGCGCAAGCATTTTGGAGATCGTGCCTGGGAGCAGTGGCTCGATGCTCGTCGTTCCTCTATGCCAGTCAATGCCTGGCAGGCAGGCTGGGATCTCTTCGAGATGAATCGTGCCAGTATCGAAGCGGAAAAGAATTCACTGCAAAGCCGGCGAGTGCATGATGAATACTGGTATGCAGAACAGTTTGGTTTGAACTGGCCTGGCCGCGATGCAGAGTCTGTCCCGCGAAGTTTGACGATGATGCAGATGTCAGGCGGGAATCCAAGTGAGATGCCTTCGCCGGAGCCTTCGGTTGAGCCAAGTGAAGGCCCCAGTTCCAGTGCGGGGAGTTCATATTCGAGTGGGAGTCAATCTGAGACAAGTAGTTGGTCCAAATCAGGAGATGAACCAAGCAATGGAAGTAGTTTCGCTTCCAGTGGTCAAAGTGGTGAATCGAGTGGTTCCAATAACGCCTCGCAATCCAATGGATCTGGAGACTCCAGTGCTAACTCCAGAAACAATCCCTCATCAAGCGGAAATGATAGCAGTGCGAGCAGTCCGTCATCTGAAGATAGCCATTCCAGTTTTTCAGGGTCCAATAATTCCTCGAACTCGACTTCCAGTCAGATGAGTGATGGCTCAAATAATCCGTCCTCTCCAGAAGGAAGTAGCACTAATCCAACTCCAAGTTCCAATGGCGGTGATCCATCAAGTGAAGATCCAGATCCGAATGGATCTGGTAATCCGTCAAATTCTGGATCCAGCAGTTCAGTGTCGCCTGAGGTCTGGCTCGAATACTGGGATTACACGGATGAAACGATAATTGGCACAACTCTTGGACATATTTCACCGGCTGTGAAACTTCCAGCAAATTCTGAATTTGACTCCACAACAGCGACGTTTGAACTTATTGATGACTTTGACGGCAAGTATGTGCTGGACACAATCACCGATCCCTATACACCACAAATGATCGGAAGAATCACTCTTGCCAAAGAGATGGGATATAAGTTTGGGGATGACGATCATTTGGAAATCCGAATGGTTGATGATGATGGCCTGACAGCGATTTGTTATCTCGCAATTGGTGACGAGAATGATCTGACTGATTTCGATTACAAAGCAGATTTCAATCCGGACAATATCCCATTGGAGAGGGTTGACTCCATGGTTGATCGCGGAGAGGCATTGAGATATGGACATGCCGTCGTCATTCCGTTGCCAACCGGACATATTGTGCTCGAATCCCAGATGAACGTTGTTAGGCTTGAGCGTGACGATCCTTTTGGTCCCGCGATTCCCATTTATGGGATCACTCATTACAGGCTTGCTGGTATATCACCTGCTCCTCCTTACGGAACAGAAGCGGCTGCTGATGCATTTGTAAATGGTCAAATGGATCAAATTGCTGCTGATGGACTGGTGTTTTTCACAGAGTTTTTATTGGGTTTGCTTCCCGGTGGAGCCACTGCAGATGAGTTGTTGCAGGGAAACACCGAAGCAGCCATCCGATATGGTGTTGGTGATTTATTACTGACGTCATTGGTATTTGCGAAAGCCTTTAAGGCTTCCGGGCGACTCATTTACGGATTGTCTGCTGCCAACCTCGCTTATGACGCTGTCGATACCGCCTACGAAGGCTATCTGGCGTATGAAGCATTCAATACCGATCCAAACTCAGGGGGTTTACAGGCAGGTGTCACACTTCTTCGACTCGTAGGAGTGACTTTATCTGCAAAAGAGTTGAAATTACTGGAGAAGCTGAAGAGTGTTTCCAATTACCGCCTCTCCGTGTATCGTGCTAATCCTGGTTCCGTGTATGTCGGCTCGGGACTTGGAGCTCTGCAGGACCTGCGACTGAAGATTTCACCTACGAGAGCTCGAAAAAGTGTTGCTGCTAAAACTGCTGAAGATATAAACTCTTTGCTTCCTCTCCACTATCATCCTCCATATAAGCCGGGGACTAAGGTGCTAGAGTTTGAGACGGGGCGTGAGGAGATCTTTTTGCGATTTCATGGGGAGGATAATCAAGTCTCTCGTTGGGTTTGTAAGTTCAATGCCGTGAAAGGGTTGACAGCAGATGAAATCTGGGCCAAGTATCAAATTCCTGATGAGGTGACTCATATGTCGATCGTCAAAGTTCCCGAGGGAACGAAGATGAGAAGCGGGACTGTTCATCAGGGAATTAATCAGGTTGAAAAGTTCAAGGATGTTCCTGAATGGGACCGGCGTTCGAAGCAATATGAGATTTTGAGTGAACTCGATAAAAATTGGTTTTCTGAAGAGATGATTCCAGAATCAGCCTGGCCTTGGTAATCATTAAGCTTTTTAACAAATTTTAATGTCAAAGGGACGTAATGAAGAATTACCAATCGGAAGACGGTGTTTTGTGGATATCCGATAACGAAATAAAGACGGCTTCTCCTGTGCAGAAAATTATTGAACATCACGGAGTTCTCGTTGTGCTACTTGAAACGCGACAGGGAATATTTGATGGTAATAATGTTGAGTGTTTTGATTTAGAAGGCAAGAAACTGTGGACAATAGAAGCTCCCCAATACGGCCCCCATTTGGGGGACCCGAGTTTGCCGAAGAGCACCTATGGAAATATTCTCAAAGACATTCATGGCCGATTGATAGGAGCTTCGGTCGATGGGATTTATTATGTCGTCAATATAGAGGATGGGACGGTTGAAGTGACGCCCTATCCTGATTTTGAGTAAGTCTCATTTCTGTATCTCCAAAGAACAAGCCGCTCTTGAATGCTCTGTATGGTTCTTACTGGGGTCACCGCAGGCTGGTCTACTGCAGTGCACCGTTCACGGGGGCATGAGTCTACAAGTGCCTGTCATGCTTCAGGGTGCTACTGCAGTTTGCAGTAGCGGCTTTTTGATGGTTTGAGCACTGTTTTTTCAGTCAATCACCCACTTCATACTCGCAGAAACGGCTCTTACGCAGTGTGAACGCGGGTTCCTCAACCAAATTTCTCTCGCGATTTCTCTGCGCAACAAACCTGATCAGGATAGAGGGATCACAATCACGCTAATTATTCAAGGGGGCTTTATGAAAACTTCGCCACGGTGCTGTCCTGCTTCTGAGAACTCAGATTTGGAATCATCAGAGAGGTTCAAGCTGACTTTTGATGCCATTTATTGCATTAACCTGGATCGTCGACAGGATCGCTGGCAACAGTTTCAAAAACGAATCCCCAGTGACTGGCCTTTCCGAGAGATTGAACGCGTTTCTGCGGTGGAAGGGAAGCAGGTTCCGGCTCCGGACTGGTGGAAGCAGGGGAATGGGGCCTGGGGGTGTTATCGGACTCATCTGCAGTTGATTGAGAATGCACTGAATCAGGGGCTCAATTCCATTTTATTACTGGAAGATGATGCGGAGTTCTGTCCTGATTATACGCAAGAGGTGATACGATTTCTGGAGGGTCTTCCGGAGGATTGGGGCATGTTGTATCTGGGGGGTCAGCATCTGCACGTTAATGCTTATCCTCCCCAACGAATCAATGAAAAAGTTTTTCGACCTTATAACGTGAATCGTACGCATGCGTTCGCCTTAAGGGGCCAGACGATGAAGAAGGTGTATCAGCATTTGTGTCGGCGCGACTGGCAGAATGGGCATCACATTGATCATCATCTGGGGCGATTTCATCAACGGCGGGAAGATCCGATTTACTGCCCGGATCGCTGGCTTGTGGGGCAGGCAGAAGGTCGTTCAAATATTGCGGGAAAATCTTTTCAGCTGCGTTATTGGAAAGATGCTCAGGAGATTGACAAGATTCGACATGAAGAAGCCCCATTTGTGGCGGTACTCGGTTTACACAGCAGCGGTTCGAGTTGTCTGGCGGGAGTGTTGCATCATCTTGGAATCCATATGGGGAATGAGTTTTCTGGTTATTACGGAAAGAATCCTGAAAGTCAAAGATGCGGCTTTGAAGCTGTTGGCTTGAGTTCATTGTGTGAGCAGGCGATTCCTTTTCCCGAGACGAAGTCAAAGTGGTTGCCTGAGAGAATCGAAAATCAGCTGAGACTGTGGATTAACGAAAAGCGACGCGAAGCCTGTGAGAAGAATACGATCGCTGGAGGGAAATATCCTCAATTGTGCCTCATGGGAAATGCATTGCATTCCATTTGCCAGGACAATCTCAAACTGATCGTTTCCAATCGACCGATTGAGCAAAGTATTGAAAGTCTATGCAGAAGGTTTCCTGAAATTGCTTCGAAAACCATTGATGCCCATCAAAAGGCTCTGGAAGCCGATAAACAGAGTTTGATTGGAAGGCTTCCGCAATCTGCTGTCCTAATTGTCGAATACGAAGAACTGCTTAGTTCTCGTCAAAAACAGATTGACCGCATTATCAAATTTCTTGGGATTAACCCAGCTGAAATACAGATCGAAAAAGCCAGATCCTGGATTGATCCGAAACTGCAGCACGTTAAAAGTTAGACAAGGTCGGCTGATTGGACTTACGCACTGATAGCAGGATAGCTCGGCCGTCTTGGTGGGTTGGGTGCTGAAAGCATTAGATGTTCCATCGTTCGCTATCCATATCAATTGGGTATCAAGTTCATCTTCCGCCTCCAAGCCGAGGGCAGGCGAACTCAACCCAGAGAAAACCAGGAAACCTCACCAGGATGGGCCAGGCGCGTGCGTCTGGTTGATGAGTCACAAGAAGTTGTTATGCAGCAAACATCTGCATTTAACTCTCAATTTGAAGTCTTCCAGTTGCGTTACAACACAGACACACGCGTCTGGGCGTAACCGTTCACGCTCCAATGGGCTTTTCTCTTTCATCGTGAACTGTTTGTATCATAATGGATACAAGACACGGACGTCGATTCCTATCTATGATGAGCAACTGCAAGCCCTGCCGCCTGGGTTTCGGGTGATGATGGAATGGGCGCTTGCCGAGATTAGAATGCTCCGCGAACGCATGGTGGAACTCGAAGAGCACTTGCCCAGAGTTCTCGAAACTCCTCGAAGCTCCCCTCTGCGGATGAATCGGGACAGAAGTCATCTTCGAGGATAAAGCCGAGTGGCAAAAAGCGGGGCGGACACAGCTTTCTTGGGGATCTGTGGTGACTGATCTCGACTACAAGAAGGCTCAACGGGAGTTGAATCCTTCCGAGGAGTGTGACTCCGTCACAGAAATGATTCCCGCGAATTGTGCCCATTGCGGAGAAACGCTTGCGGGCAGCGATCCCGAACCGATTCGTCATCAAGTCTGGGGCATTCCCGACATGAATGCGCCAATCATCTTTATGCCAGTGAAAATATTCACCGAGATATTCTAAGCGTGTTCGTTTTTTCTTGCGAGCACCCATGATGGCGAACTTACTTTTATTCAGAATGCTTCTTAATAAACAATTGACAGTAGGATTCATGAAATCCTGTGTTAACAGGGAAGCTTTGTCAATCGATTTAAGCGGAGGCACAGATAGCATTGCTACCTGGGTGGACGAAGTCCATAAGA
>DOCI01000086.1:13739-13958 GCA_003503535.1 Planctomycetaceae bacterium | reverse complement strand
CGAAGTCCATAAGAGGCTTTCAGATTGAGAGTGAGTATGCAAGAAGAAGCTTACGGCTGCAACGCCCCGAAAGAATACTTCGGGGCCACCCCGCGATTCAAACAAGCATTGTCTGATCGAATAACGACCAATGGTCGAGGTCTTGATTGATGCTATTAATCTGAAATATCAGGAACGACATACGAACCGACCGAGGAGTCATGTCGCCGCAGGACATCC
>DOCI01000086.1:0-13562 GCA_003503535.1 Planctomycetaceae bacterium | reverse complement strand
GTAATCGCTTTGTAAATGTAGGGATTATTCTTTTCGGATGTTTGGTTCTCTTCAGACCAATCCTCGTAGCCCAGATCCTTGAATGCCACATCATCCTGCTTACCGAGTTCGATCAAAATTTCTCGCATGATTTTCGCTCCATAAAGAGAACGATCTGCTAACACACGCGATCCATCGGAATATCGCAGGGCTGTGATTTCCTGACTCAGTATTTCGTCGGTGAGCAATCCATCACGATCTGTGCGTGAGGCAATGGGGTTCCAGAGGACGAATTCTGCATCGTAGGACATGCCTGCCAGCTGTGCGAGATGTTCTCGTTTTTGCGGCCAGGGTCCAGTGGGCGAGTATTTGATATCACCCAGCCCTTCCTTTGCCAGCGCATGTTCTGACCAGCGTGCCTGTCCTTCAAGGTACCAGGCTTTTTTTAAATATGTCGCGCTGTATTGAATGAGATGAAACATTTCGTGGGCTGGAGTCCCGTTCTTAATGGGATTGAGTTTGCAGTTGATTGCCATCACGAGACATCGATCAGATGGTTTGCCTTCAGGAATTTGAACAGCACGTTGAGCACTTTCGAACGCCAACCCGTTCCCGCCCCCGAGTTCCCGAAGACTGACCTGAATACACGTGACTCCCGGGTAGCGCTCGCTTTCAAAAGGGTCAGGAAACTTCAGGGCATCGCAAAATAACTTGTGTGCGGCCCAAAGCTGTTTTGCTATATCCTCAACTTGATCGGGGACGCCGTTCTTATCGGCGTCATCAGGAGTAACTGCATCGATTCCCTCGTTCGAATACAGAATTCGAATCCTGTCCAGAACATAATGTTCTGTGAGAGGAGCTTTCTTTTGGGCAATTGCAACTGAATTAGAAACAAACAACACAACAAGCAATGCGAGCATCATAAGACGATAATTCGTCTGGTTGTGGCTTTGTGTCATTGAAGCGGTCTCCTCGCAGACGGATTTGTTTACGTTAGACCAGCTGAGCCAGTCTATTTCGACAGAGAGTACAAAATCGATTTCGACTCACAGAATGGGATCGATGTTCTTGAAATTCGCAGGTATTAGAATAACCAGTGCTTAATCATGCCACTGTGGGATCAAAATGCAATGTCAATGCGACTCAAAGCAGGATCGTAAGTGATTTAAGGAAAACCGCATGAATGGCTCACTTGACGTTGCCACCCGCGTCAATAGGGCCACGCAAAAATTGTGCCTGAGGACTTTCTGTATCAAACCACTCGTCCGCTGATTCCCGATACCTTGGTGTGCCGTCCTTGTTGATGTGAATCAAGATCATTCTGCCGACAGATGCCCCATGAGGGTATCGCAATCTTCCAGTTGAATCTGCGACGATTCTGCCATCCTCAAACATCTCCTTGAACGCAGGAAAACAATCCCCATTGGATGTGGTAAGTATCAATTCGGGAGGAAAACTCATCAGATGTGATTACAGGGCTTACGCACCGATTGCTCGACGTAACAATTTGAGTGAGCATAAAATGAGGTCGTGCAAATTCAAAAGATTGGCGACAATGCCAAATTCAAGCAAATGGATCCTATCCATGCGTTTCTTGTACTATTGTTGTTCACTATTGATTTTAGGAATCTTAGGACATGAGTTGGTTGAATGGTTTAGTAATATGTTTGCTGTTGAGTAAACCGTTTCCAGTGCGACTGCCAGTTGGTCCTAATGGTGGGATTAATGAATTCAGTAAGGCTATCCTGAATCTTCATGTGGAAAAAGTGGAAGTTCTTCCAGTGCCATTCTCATGCGATTGCCCTGCATAAACCAGACTGCCTCCAGCGGTAAAACAGTTGATAAACCATCCGCCACTGACGGCCTGACTACACAAGATAGAAAATCGCATTCACCACCCGTCGACGATGATAGTGTCGTGGGGCTCCACGTTTGGATGGTCTGCAAAGTAGGCGGCAATCATTTTCCATTGCTGATCGGATAGGTCGGAAAGATAAAACTTGATAATATCCTTTTTCGTGAGGGCGACTCCATTCTGAAAACAGGTTTCCTACCAGTAGTCGTACCTCATTCTATTATAAATTGCGTATTGGAAAACTGCTTCTAAGACTTCAACTGACGAGCAACGGCTTGAAACTGCTCAATTGCAAAATCGAGGTCTTCAGGAGTATGAGCTGCCGAGACCTGCGTACGAATTCGAGCTGCTCCCTGAGGCACAACCGGATACGAGAATCCAATCACATACACACCACGGTCCAATAAGGCATCGGCCATCTGCACAGCCAGCGAGGCTTCGCCGAGCATCACGGGTACGATGGGATGTTCTCCCGGCTGAACCGTCAAACCAATCTGCTGAATTTTCTCACGGAAGTAAGCGGTATTCTCTGCGAGTCGATCCCGCAGTTCAGTCGAGGCCTGCAACAATTCAATTGCCTTCAACGATGCAGCGACAATCGGTGGAGCGACCGAATTTGAAAACAGATATGGTCGTGATCGCTGCCGCAGTAAATCGACAATCTCCTGTCGACCCGAGGTGTAACCTCCGCTGGCACCACCCAGGGCTTTGCCGAGTGTTCCCGTAATGATATCGATCCGATCCATCACATGATGATGCTCGTGTGTTCCGCGGCCATGCTTGCCCATGAAGCCGACGGAATGGGAATCGTCCACCATCACCAGCGCGTTATATTTGTCGGCCAGGTCACAAATTTCAGGCAGATTGGCAATTGTCCCATCCATCGAAAAGACACCATCGGTGGCAATCAATCGGAAGCGAGCCGACTGAGCCTCCTTCAGTTTTTCTTCCAGGTCGGCCATGTCATTGTTCTGATATCGGAATCGCTTCGCCTTACACAGACGGATCCCATCAATAATGCTCGCATGATTCAACGCATCTGAAATGACCGCATCTTCCGGCCCGAGCAGCGTTTCAAACAAACCTCCATTGGCATCGAAGCAGGAGGTATAAAGAATGGTATCTGCAGTTCCCAGAAATTCGCTGAGCTTGTTTTCCAGTTCCTTATGAATCGCCTGAGTGCCGCAAATGAATCGAACAGAGGACAATCCGTATCCCCAGCGATCCAGCGAATCGCGAGCAGCAGCGACAACAGCCGGGTGATCCGAAAGCCCCAGATAATTATTCGCACAGAAATTCAAAACGGACTTCCCGCCGACCTCAATATGAGCATCCTGCGGCGAGTCGATCACCCGTTCCGATTTGTAGAGTCCAGCTTCTTTAATTTCGGACAACTGAGTCTGCAGGTACGATTTAAAATCTTCGTTCATGATATTTTTCTTTTTTTCAGTAGGGCAGACTCCTGCCTGCCTTTTCTGGATAGTTTACAATGGTTCTCCGTAATCTTCCCTCGTTTTGGAAATTTTGATTGGTGGATGATTTTTACATGCCCTGTCGCTCCACTCAACGGTGGTCGTAGGAAGGCAGGCAGGAGCCTGCCCTACCTGGCTATTCAAAACCAGAGACGTTCAAGCTCTACCCGACACACCAAGGTGGCTGGGGGCGAAATGCAGCGAAGCCTCCCGGAATCATTGTTATAATATTCCCTTGGAATGTCTGGCTATGATTTCAATTAGAATAAGTAATCATTTTACTATCGATCATAGACAGGCGGGAAGCCTGTCCTACGGAGTTTTGAGTCACTTCTTCGACTTTTGGTTTCATGAACTCGGTTTGAATTTTCTCATTGACGTTGATTGCTGTGCGAACTGCGACTATTGAGACACAGATAAATCCGATCACCATCAGTGCAATCATCCAGGCAGGAGCCGCGACGGTTTTTCGGTATCGTTTCGACAACGCCAGATACAACAACGAAGCCGCGAGAATCGGTCCACCCAATACGGTCAGTGCCTGAGCAATAATAATGAGAGTGACGCGATTCCAGTCCGCCAGAATCATGGCGAGTGTGACAGCCATTCCCGCAAACAGTGCCAACACAGTAAACAGCTTCGGCCATTTTTGATCCAGCGAGGCTCCCAGATTCAATCCATCTGAAAGCAATACTCCGCCTATTGTGGCATTGACCAGAAACGAGCTGAAGGCTCCAGCGAAAATTCCAGCAATGAAGAGGTAGGTCGCGTTCTCTCCAAACAACGGTGTAAGCTGACGGGCGACATCGGTTACTGAACTCAACTCTTTCGGATCGACACGACCATACAGCACCGCAGCCGAGGTGCACATGATCATCATTGTTGTTAAGCCGAGAGCAGCGATACCCGTAATTGAGTCTGCCAGTCCAGTTTGAGCATCCTTAATGGACCAGCCTTTTTCCCGGACCAGATAAGCCTGATAGAAGGCTCCCGCAATCGAAAAGGTCGTCCCGATCATCCCCAAAATTGCCAGATACGAATCGCTTGTGGACGCCTCTGCAGATGCTTTCGGAAGCGAGGGGATCATGCCTTTGGCGACATCGGAAATCGCAGGTTGTGCCATGAACAGGTTGATTCCAAATCCGATGATCATCAGCAGCATGAGAGCGATCATTAATTTTTCCAGCTTCTGATACAGCTGACTGAATCCATAAAGCGTGGCCACGATCAAAAGATTCATAGCGATCAGAATTCCCGCCTTAAGCCAGTTCAGTTGGAAGGCAGAAAAGTTATCAGAAGGTTGAGGTAACAGAGGATCGAGAGCGGCAATAACTGCAATGTTATTGCTCGATTGAAACGCAGCGACAACCAGAAACAGAATCACGCCGATTAGAATGGAAACCGGTTTGCCGAGACTGCGGGCCAACTCCTGACAGGGAGTCAACTCGAGTGTGGCACCAAGCCGGGCCGAGAGAGCCGTCGCACCAATCATCAGCAATACAGCCAGGGCGATCACCCACAGCATGCTGTAACCATATTCGCAGCCGACTTTGGAACTGGTCAAAATACTACCAGGCCCCAGCACCACGGCTGCCACAATAATCGCTGGACCAAATCGACTTAACAATTTCTGCATGATCATTTCCGTTTCGACGTTTTGTCAAAAGTGATATATCGCCATATCATCTGCATCATCTATTGGACAGCATGAAAGGTTTGTTCATTAAACAATTTGGAAGAGGGAGTTTCCAGGGAGCGCGTTGGTCAGATTGGAGAAAGGGCAGGAAGGATCAGTGATTTAGACTCGGTAGGATTAAAACAAGCCGATCCCATTCCACAACACATTGAGCACTTCCGCAAATTCTCGCGTTTTGCCACTCGCTTTGCAATGGATTTTGTTTGAAGTTGTGAATTCACTCGTTGAGTTTTGCGTCTCCCAGCTTGAGAAACCCATATTGAGCCGCTGAACTCTTAGAATCGATATAACCAGCGTAACGAACTGATAGAATCGTTATCACTTATCAGAGTGATGCAAAAAAACATCATAGGAATGTTGCAAATTTACGACACACCGCGAAATGTGTGATAGGTTTGTGTTGAGATTGTATTGGTTCGTGTCATTCGTAGCGATCCGACTGTAACTGATGAGGACACTTCTATCCTGTCGCATCACTACCGTTCTGGCCGCGAGTGAACTTCGGACGTCAGAGTCTCATAAACATCGTCACGCAAGGGGGAGTAATCTGGAGGATGATCCCTGATGATGAGTTGAGGCTCGTTCGATTTGTGCTTTGCACGGATGTCATAGCAGCGAAACGGGGGCGGCAGCATGGAGGTCCGCCCCCGGTCGTTGATTTTTGAACCTGCAATTTCAATGGATAAAATGAACCCAGTAGGACAGGCTTCCAGCCTGTCTGATTGAAATATCGATGAACAGGCTGGAAGCCTGTCCTACTTATTTAGTGAAACCATGATTGATTACGAGCGTTTAAAGACTGATCTGGCAGCATTGGGGCTCTTTGCCCTGTTGCTGTTCGTTGCGCTCAGTTTGATCAGTTATGATCCGCTCGATGCTCCCGCAAATGCTGTCTATCCTTTGGCAGAGACCGTTTCCAATCTGTGTGGACCGATGGGAGCTCGCGTTGCCAATCTGTTCATGAACAGTCTCGGCTACGCCTGCTATATTCTGATTGTCTCGGCTATTGTTTTCGATTTACGCCTTTTCTCGACACGTCCCGTTAAGGATTTGTTCCTACGTGGACTCGGGATTGGCTTCATCGTCTTTTCAGCCGCGACGGCTCTCAATCTGTTTCTGCCGGCTCTGGGAAATCCCGGACTCTACGGCAGTGGAGGACGTGTCGGTGCGATGGGTGTGCTAATGCTGGAGAAGAAGTTCTCCATGGTCGGCTCGACACTTGTCCTGATGACACTTATGCTGGCCGGACTGATGCTTTCCGCGGAATTGTTTGCGATGGCAATCATCAGAAAGTTTTTCCTGTTGCCGATAACGCTGTTGCTGGCGAAAATTCGACCTGCACAGCCGAACACAAAAGAGATTGAAAAGCAGACACTGCTCGACATGCCCTTGTGCGAAGCTCCTGTGAAACAAACGGTTTTGCCTAGAGCAAAAGCTGTCGCTCCTGTTGAGCAGGTTTCAGAGGCTTACAATGAGGATGAAGAAGACTCTGCGCTTCCTTTCAAAGTGAATCCTCCTGCAAATTCACACGATGCGAAACGTGGCGAACTTGTCGAGGAGGAAGTAGCTGATGCGGTCCCTTTTGAATTACCGCCTCTCGAGCTTCTCGAAGAAGCTGAAGAGTTTCCGTATGACCTGCTTGCCAAAAAGGCGCAGATCGCAGCTGCGACTCTTGAAAAAACATTTCAGGAATTCAATCTGAATGTGAAGGTCTCCGAGATCGATACCGGTCCGGTGGTCACGCAATTTGAGCTTGATCTGGAGCCAGGTCTGCGCGTCTCGAAAGTGACGGCACTGGCCGACGATCTGGCGATTGCGCTGCGGGTTCCAGCAGTGCGAATTGTTTCTCCAATTCCCGGTAAGAATACCGTTGGCGTTGAAGTTCCGAATGAAAAGCGGGTGATGGTCCGCATGAAGGAACTGATTGAAGCCAGTGCGGAAGAGAATGCAGATATGAGTCTGCCTCTCTTCTTAGGCAAAGATGTTTCCGGTCGCGCGATGACGGTCGATCTGGCGAAAATGCCTCACCTGTTGATTGCCGGTCGAACCGGTACGGGTAAGTCGGTCTGTCTCAACACATTGATTCTCTCGCTGCTGATGACCCGTAGCCCAGAGCAGGTCAAGATGTTGATGATCGATCCGAAGATGGTCGAGCTTTCGCCTTACATGAAAATTCCGCATTTGATGAATCCGGTCATTACGGACATGAAAAAAGCGGAAGCAGTGCTCGCGTGGGCAGTCGACAAAATGGAAGAACGCTACGAAATTCTGGCTCAATGCGGCGTGAGACATCTGGACGGTTTCAACAAAATGAGCCGTGAAGCGGTGCTGAAAAAGATGGGCGTTGAAGCCGGATCGATTGAAGCGGATCAGGTTCCGGAAAAGATGCCTTACATTGTGATCATCGCCGACGAGATGGCCGACATGATGATGACCTCCGGCAAAGATGCCGAGGGACACATTATTCGTCTGGCTCAGAAATCTCGTGCGGTCGGCATTCATCTGGTCCTGGCAACGCAAAAACCGACGGTCGATGTGATTACCGGTTTGATCAAATCGAACCTGCCAGCTCGCGTCTCCTTCCAGGTCGCCAGCCGAACCGATAGCCGGGTTGTGCTCGATGAAATGGGAGCCGAACGTCTGCTCGGTAATGGTGACATGCTGTACCTGGCACCGGGCACAAGTAATTTGAGCCGGGCTCAGGGAACGTATGTCAGCGATGAAGAAGTGAACGGTGTGATTCAATTCCTGGGCAAACATGAGCCCGAGTACTCGACGGAACTTTCGCAGGTCACGTCGGAATCGAGCGGCGGTGTGCAACGCGGAATGGAAGCGATTAAGGATCGCGATGAGCTTTACGAACAGGCGATTGAAGTTGTCGTTCGCGAAGGTCGCGGCTCGGTTTCACTACTGCAACGTGCTTTGGGTGTAGGTTACGGACGCGGTGCAAGATTGATCGACTACATGGCCGAGGATGGCATCGTTGGCGAGTACAACGGCTCCCAGGCGCGCGAAGTCCTCTACACACCCGAGCAATGGGAAGCTGTCCAGAACGGCGAAGAAGCTGACGATTACGCGATGGCATGATCAAGCTGGAACTGATTCCGCAATCGTAATTGTCGAGGCCTACCCTAACCCAGCGATGATGAGCAGCAGTTAAAGCATTTTTAAATGGTACCTGCTGTCTCATGGGCACCAAATGTCCTAAAACGCTGGGTTTGCTCCTGCTAAACCCTGCAGGTAATTTTCGTATTTGCTATAAAGTAGAGATTATCATTTCCAATAACGAATCGCTGACTTATGAATTTTCTATCCGCACGCTGGGAGCATTTATTACTGGCAAACTATGTTGTCGACCCCGCGGTATTACAGCCATTTGTTCCCATGGGGACGAAGCTTGATGCCTTTGACGGCCAGGTCTATGTGAGTCTGGTTGCGTTTCTGTTCAATCGGATGAGTATTGCAGGAATACCGATTCCTTTTCATCAATCCTTTGAAGAAGTCAATTTGCGATTCTATGTCGCTCCCGACAAAGACCCCTCGATTCGGGCTGTGACGTTTATTAAGGAGATCGTTCCGAAAGCTTCGATCCCATTCATTTCCAATACACTCTTCCATGAAAATTATGTCACATTGCCTATGGATCATTGCAATGAAGACAAACACCATTCCTATTCCTGGATGAACAAAGTTAAAAACTCGATCTCCGCAACGATCGAATCCGAACTGACTCTCCCCGCGAACAATTCTATCAGTGAGTTTATTACAGAACATTACTGGGGGTATGCAAAAGCCCCAAACTACACGCTCGAGTATGAGGTCAGGCATCCCCAGTGGAATTGCTGCGAAGTCACACAGTATGAGATCAATGTGGACTACGCCATCAATTACGGAAAAGAATTTTCCTTCCTCAACGATCAGCAACCTCACAATGTGCTCTACGCTCAGGGCTCTCCAGTGAGTGTCCTGTATCCCTCCCGACTGCAACAACCAAAGTAGACCAAGTCTAGTTTTACAGTGGCGGCTAAAGTCGCTGCGAAATGAAAGAACGGGATGAGCGTTATCTGCTCATCCCGTATGATTTTCAAATCTGTGTGTCCAGAAGCTGACTCCTGCCCTGTTCCAATTAAATATTAGAGTGGCACCGGCTTTGCCAGTGGCACACAACCCGAAGTTTTAAGCGGAACAATCCACTACACGACTTCGTCGCTGTTACGGGCACCCAGAAGAATATCGTTCATGCCATCAAAGAACAGGTCACGTCCCTGGAAGTCAATCAGGAGATCGCGTTCACCATCGTCAGTCACTTCCAGTTCGGCGGCGACCAGAGAGACACGGCTCGAAAAGGAGCCGCCGCCATTCCAGGTGTCGAGCAGTAACATCAATCCGGCATAATCGTTATCCAGATTGGTCGTGCCGCCGATTAGAATATCCTGGCCAGAGCCGCCGGAAACGAGATCACTGCCAAGCCCGCCGATCAGAATATCATTCCCGTTATGGCCGTAGAGCATGTCGTTGCCAGAACCGCCGAGGATGGCCGTCATGCCGCCTCCTCCAGAGAGCCAGTCGTTTCCACTTCCGCCATCAATCAGAGTTGGAGTTTTTACGCGATTATCCACCTTCACGTAATCGTTACCAGATCCGGTCAATATCGTCAGAGAACTAATACCCGAAGTTGATTGCGTTACGTAGTTGATATTGCATCCACCGAAAGCCGTCAGGATGTGGTAGCTGTTGCAATACTTCGTGACAAAAACCAGATCGTTACTGTCCGAACCGATGATGAATAACTCGCCGTCGATCACATTGATCCCCTGCACGATTGCCTGAGTCGTCAAGGTTGAAGAAGTGCCTCCATCTTCGTCGATGGCAGTGACCAGAATCGTATAGATGCCTCCGGCTGCATATTGATGCCCACCTGCGAACGAATCGTTGAGTTGATCGACAGAAATCGACTCGATGGCTGAGCCATCACCCCAGTCAACAGTCACAGTGTGAGTGTCGGCATTCAGGGCAGGATCAAAAAACGATCCATCGAGTGTGACATAGCCACTTTCGGAGATGTCGTCGAAATTACTGTTGCTCGAATTGAGGATGGTAATATCCGGAGCCACGTTATTGATGGTCAGAGTTGTCTGAGCAGTAGAAACATTCGTCCCGTCACTCACTTCGACAGTCACGTTCACACTTTGAGGCCCATCGTTCAAGCCGAGTGCGGCCAGTTGAGCGTTGGTCAGAGTGGGCGTAGCTCCGGTGATGTTTTCATCGTAGTCGCCATCTCCGTCGACATCCCAGCGATAGGTCAGTGAAGTCGAATCGGCATCGGTTGAAGCCGAGGCATCGAGGGACAGGTCATCTCCTTCTGAAATTTCATAAGGACCGCCGGCATCGGAAACAGGGACGTAGTCTTCATTGATGATTGTCCCCAGTCCACTGGCATCGACAATGGTGACATCGTTCGAGCCGGCGAGGTTGAAGAGATTCACAAAGAAATCTTCATCCATCTCGGCAAGATCTTCGGGAGTGATTTCAACTGTGATGGACTGCATTTCGCCAGCCTGTCCCACAAAACTGAGCGTTCCCGACTGTGCGACATAATCTGCGAACGAAGCTGAGCCATCAGCGGTTGCGAATTCGACACTAAACCCGGCATCAATTCGATTTGCACTCGTCACAGTGAAGATTGCATTGACGGTGCCGGAATCGCCTTCAATTAAAGTCACGTCATCGATAGAGAGAGAGGTTTCCAGGTCGGACAGGTCGATCGTCACATCGGCTGTGTCGAACTCGCCACATTGATCTTCCACCTGCACGGTCAGCGTAAAGCTGGGGTTGGTTTCGAAGTCGATGGCTGATGCGTTGGCAACGGTAATTTCACCCGTCATGGAATCAATCGCAAAAGCCCCGGCTGTATTGCCCCCTGTGATGGAGTACGTCAGCACATTATCAATATCGACATCGTTCCCGATGACAGTCCCGACAACAGTGCCACTGCTGCGGTTTTCCTCGATCGTGAAGCTGTCATCGCCAATTGTCGGAGGATTATTGACAGAACCAAATCCAAAGATGTAGGCGGCTCCATCGTTGACATTTGTCGTTTCTCCCAGATCTTTACGAGTATCATCGGTGGGTGCTCCAATGACAACCAGATCGCCAGTGAGATCAATTGCGGTTCCGAACGTATCGAAAGCAGCTGGGGTCGGGTTCTCGAAGATGCTGGTTGGCGTCCCCGGAGTTGCGCTGTCGAGATCGAACAGATAAGCCCGTCCTGCATCGGTCACACTGTTAGGGTCGGCCAGTCGAGCTGAGACCGCCAATGTTCGCCCGGAAAGAGCCAGATCACTTCCGAAGCGACCACCGATTGTCGGTTCAGGATGATTGATCGTAAGTACCGGAGCGATTGTACTGCCCGCCAGATCGTAAACGTGCACTTGTCCAACTTCACTCCCCAGGACACTGCTGGTTTGAGCACCGACGGCCAAGGTGTCCCCGTCAATATCAAGGGAAAAACCGAAGTTGTCGGACGTTCCGATATTGGGATTGTTGATTGTATTGGTCAGCGTGGCCACATAAGGACTGAAACTCAAATCGTAGACATAAACGCGCCCACGTTGAACACCTGAAGTTCCATTGGTGACTTGATTAAAAGCTCCGATGGCAAGCGTATCACCGGAGATGGCGAGGTTCTGCCGAGAGAATTGGACACTGTTGTCGCCGGGGTTAGTAATTGTGAGCCGATGAGTCACCTGCTGTTGCAGGGTATTGGTATCGATGGTCAACTCGTAAACATACGCGGCTCCTTTATTAGAGAAGTCGCTGGCGTAATCGCCCACGACAATTTTATTTCCAGAGATTGCCACGGAATCGCCAAATTGACCCTGAATTCCCGAGGGCTTGCTGATCACAACAGGACCATTGAGGGTCGGACCACTTAAATCGTACAGATAAGCTTTGCCGGTTCCCCGGGCACCGACAACGAGATTCGTGCCATCGATCGCAATATCGCTACCAAACAGGCCATTGCTGTTGCCTTGTGGATTCTCAATCACGAACAGCGGAGTCGTTGAAGTTGAGGTGGCATCGTAAACATAAACAACGCCGGAATTCGTTGCTGTTGTACTGTCTTCAAATTGAGCCCCAACCACTACGAACTGATCATTCGCAACAACGTGATCGCCATATTGTGCGGAGTTTCCGGGATTGGCATTTGTCGAAAGAAGAGTTGTCGTTCCCCCTACACCCGTACATGAACAGGAAAGGACGACGCGTGATTCGAGCGATTCCACACTCACCATCTGAGTCGCGTCTCTACTGGAACCTCCCTGACGGTATCGGCGAGAGATTTCTCGACTTGAATGATTACGGATGGTGAGCAATCGTCCTAATGATTTCATTATGCAGCCTTTGTGATTTGAGTGACTGGTGAACGCTTCGCACTCGAATTGAGCACTGAGTTTGCTGTTGGGAAAGCATGCCACAGATGTGATGATCAATAGCTTAACAACGATCCTGAAATATCCTCATTGTTTTATCGCCAGGATCTCATGACAAACTTCCCTCCACGGGATAAATTTCTGACTGTATCACTGGTAGAGATCAGTAAAACTGAGCAGAGCTGAGGATATCACGCACGCTTCATAATACTCAATACCTCCTGGTTCAATTCCGGGAATAATATTGAGATCTCTGATTGCACACCAAATCGAATTTTACCCCTTATTATATAGGGTTTTGTTCTGACAGTCTGCCTTCTGTAGACTTTTGCCCCCTGCCGGTTTTAATAAAGATTTCATGAATTCTCTATCAATGCCAGAGTCATAGAGCTTCCGCTTGAGTCAACTGGAGTGGTCCTGTCCTTTGCAGCCCGGATGAAGAATTCAGAAAGGAAATCTGCTGTAATCGTAATCGCAGCAGTCGTTTTATCTGACAGGATTATCCGGTTGGAGACAGTAGGGAACTATGCCCAAAATGGGATGATACTCGACACTGGTACCCTGGGAAGCTATTGTGAATTTTCTGAGATCCCAACATGAATAAGAATATGCGAGGTCGCTATGATCAAATTATTCCTCTCTGTCGTAACAGTTTTCCTTCTTGCCAGCAGCAGTTTGCCAGCTGCGAATTCTCCGAATGTTATCTACATTCTGTCCGATGATCTGGGCTATGGAGATTTGTCCTGCTACGGACAAGAGAAATTGACAACTCCAAATATCGACCGACTGGCTGCAGAAGGCCTGAAATTCACGGCCCATTACTCAGGCAATACCGTGTGCAGCCCTTCGCGAGCCGTGTTGATGACTGGGCAACATTCAGGACACTGTTATCTGCGAGGAAACTTGAGTGGAGAAAAGAATGCGGAACTCGACCCTGAAATGATTGTCCTTCCCGAACTGTTCAAAGCGTCCGGCTACGCGACAGGGGCATTCGGGAAATGGGGGTTGGGGCATACGAATGAATCGGGAGCAAAGAATCCAAACTCGCACGGTTTCGATGAATTCTATGGCTGGAAATCTCAGACGATCGCTCACACCTATTATCCAACCATTGTCGACGACGCTAT
>DOCI01000335.1:22732-22882 GCA_003503535.1 Planctomycetaceae bacterium | reverse complement strand
CGCTACGACCCCAGCCACCCAGGCTGTAACGTTTATAACGATTGCAGGAATCGGTTTCAAAAACGCAACATCGAGACGCAACTGGAACTTCGCTGCTGGCGAAATCGTAAGCTACGCTTGAAGTGTAGCTATAGGTCAGGCACTGCCTGA
>DOCI01000335.1:21464-22602 GCA_003503535.1 Planctomycetaceae bacterium | reverse complement strand
CACGGCTCACAGAGCCGTGGCACCGGCATATGGACTCTCAACCTCAACAACCAGCATACGATGTCGCCCTGCATACGCGGCGAGCGATATTTCTATTGGCCGGTCTTGTGCTGGCAGTCTTCGGGATTTCCATCACCTTTGATTTTGTGAACTGGGATGATCCCTGGTATATCCATCGCAATCCACTCGTCCAAGCTTGGTCTTTCGAGAATCTGTATAGAATCTGCACGGAAACAGTGACACGCAATTTTGCTCCACTGACAATCTTCTCTTATCTGATTGATCACTCTCTCTGGGGGAAATGGGCGGGGGGATATCATCTGACGAATGTTCTGCTGCATGGCATTAACGCTATACTTGTTTTTTTACTCGTGCGGCAGATCACAATGCGACACGTCTTTGCATTGATTGTCGCGATGCTGTTTGCAATTCATCCAATTCAAATCGAATCGGTTGTCTGGATCTCTGCTCGAAAAGGTTTGCTCTCCTCGGCATTCATTCTGCTGTCACTGCTCTTCTGGTTAAAACGTGAGCGAACCTCTCAGGATGAATTATCAGGAACGATTCTGTTTGTCGTTGCGTTAATGTGCAAAGCCTCGGCTGTGGTCGTTCCGGGAATCGTTTTTGTTTACGACATTTTTGTGCGTCGACGATCCTTCGCCGATTCACTCGCCCGGCAATTTGTCAGCGGGTTGCTGGCCATCTGGTTCATTCTGCTGACAGCCGGTTCTCAGAACTCTCAGACGGGCGGGATCCGACATCATCTCGGGCTCAATAAACTGGAAATTCTGGGAATAGATGCCGTGCTGATGTGGAAATACATCGGCATGCTGCTTTGGCCGACCGATCTGGCCATTCTTTACGATCCAGCCATTCAGGGAATCGGATTAGCCATTGCCATTTCCGTATTCGCCTGGGGAATGATCGCTGTCTGGATTTGGAAGAAACGGGAATCGCAACCGCTGATTCTGTTTGCATCGTTGAGCACTCTCGCACTGATGGTGCCCGTCTTAAATTTTTTCCCACTGACAACCTTGATGAATGATCGCTATCTTTATCTGCCGTGCATCGCGTTCTTTGGTTTGATGGTCGCAGCAGTGGAATTTATTTATCACGTTGGGGTGGCGAGGGCGCTCTC
>DOCI01000335.1:10763-21334 GCA_003503535.1 Planctomycetaceae bacterium | reverse complement strand
GCGGAGCGCCCCCGCCACCCTGACTTTAGTATTCGAACTCTGAAGCCGCAGACGTCTTTTCGGATTGCCGCTTTAACTGCGGGGCTGGTCGTTCTGACTTATTCAGCCATTTCCATTCAACAGATGTCTGTCTGGCGAAATGACTCGGCTCTCTGGAAACAGGCCAGTCAGGTCTCCCCGGAATTGCCGGTGGTTCAGTATCAATACGCCTTAGCCGAGTGGCGAACCGGGGAACATCAGGCGGCCATCACACGCCTGGAAAATGCACTTCAACTTAAGCGTGTCGATGACCTGGATCGCGAACGTTTCAACGAAAAACTGCAGATCTTCAAAACTCAGTTTCAGGAACTGCAATTGAATGCTGCCGTTTCAAAATAAACAGAGCCGTGGCACCAACTTGAGTATAAACTTATCCTTAAGATGCGAATTCAAAACTGCTGCATTACACCATCCAGATAAGTTTTCAACTCCGGATCAAACTCTGGAAATCCGTCAGAAACAGGTTTTTGTCCCAACGCTTTTCGCATCATGTTGTGCATCAGATAGCGTCCCGGTCCAATTGTCATGTGGATGCTGTCGCGATACATCTGCTCGATGTTTTCCAGCGGAGCATTGCCAGTATCGATGTCCTGCTGAATCTGTTGTAGAGCATTCATCGCTTGAGTGCTGCGAAATTCACGGTCGGGATAGGCCTCTCGCAGTTGCTTGAGTAATGCCTCAAAGTAAGCCTGGCTGTGCGTCAGCGTTCCGTTTGGATCATTATCAGCAAACTCGGCTTTCAATTCCGCATGTCGTGCCCAACCCGTATGAATGATAACCGTCGCTTTCGGTTGCAGTTCTAGCCACTCGGAAATCGTCGCAAAATCTTCTTCGAGAGTTGTGCCATAATGAGGTTGGAAAGAGATGAGATCGTATTGAGCCGAGCGGAAAGCGAGTGGCCACAGTCGAGAGGTGCTCACGCAAGGTTGTTCGGGGTGCTCCTGAATGTACTTGAGACTCTTTCCACAATCGACATGCCATTCGACACCTTCATCGAGGCGACTTGGAATCGTATCCCACGTCAGCGAATTTCCGATCAGGAAGATGCGTTTCTGTGGTTCAAGCACTGTGTTATCGACAATCGTTATGTTCTTTTCGGGAGTATTATTAAATCGCACTGGAGGAGTCGATTCTGTGGCTAATTCCCAACGATTATTTTCAACGAGGTTCTCTCCTGCTTTGTGAAAGCGAAGTGGTGAGCGGTCAATCCGGCGGATATCATTATTGCGGATCGTAAAGCCCGTCGAACCTTCATCCAGAAACATGCCGTTCGATTCTGCTCGACCGGCATTGAGAGGAATATCGGTAATCAGATTATTCTCGATCACACTGTCAGGCTGAAGTCCCAGCGTGTAGATTCCGCCGCCATCACTCAAGACCTGCATCATATATTGAATGCGATTGTCGGCGATGCGATTCTTTCCAGCCGGGGTGTTGGAAGGATTCCACATCCAGCCGAGGGAAATGCCGGTGTAAGGACAATCGTGAATGTTATTGTTCGTGATTTCCAACTCACGATTTAAGGGAGCCCAGATGGCCACGGAACCTGGCAGGATCACTCCACATTGGCTCACTTCGCATTGATCGATTTTATTAGCCGTCGGCACCTGCTCGGGAGCAGACTGATACCACGCTTTTCCATCCACGCGACGAGAATTGTTTTCTCCAAGATTCAATCCATTCCCACCTACATTGCTCACATTGCAGCGTTGCATCACACAGTTGTTTGTGCGGCTGGAAAACCAGAGTGCTGTCCCTCCCATCGCCTGAAACTGACATCCCTGAAAGCGGCAACCTTTTGCATTCTCGATATAAACTCCAGCCGGCAGCATTGGTCGATCGGAAGTCGTTCTCTTTCCCGTTGCATCCCGTGGCTCATGCATGGAAGCCTGTGCTCCTGCCAAGCCGCCGGGAGGCATCGGAAATGCTGTTTCGGAAAATGTAATTCCCTGAACCGAGAGATTTGTGATGGGTAAATCGTCTGTTCCAATTGCGGAGAAGAGAGTCGTCAAAAGCGGCAAAGCAATAATTGGATCTTCATGTGATGCAGAAGAAAGAATAATCAGTTCAGAATTCTCAGCATCGATAAACCATTCACCGGGGAGATCGGCAAAGCTCGCATGACCTTCCAGATAATATCGCGGCTGCTTTTCAAAATGATCGATCGCATAATGAGAGGCAGAACAGCCGATCGGCCCAACGGTTTTCAGCGTGCGAGATTTCGCATCGAATGATGCAACAGGCAATCGACTACTGGACCAGTCGTGCATCAATATCAGGTCGTATCCTGAGGCTGGCAATTTGGTTTCTGCGGAGAGGTCTCCTGCTTGAACAATAAATCCACTGCGTCGATCTTCGAGCGCCTTTTCGATTCGCAAATATCCCTGATTCGGAAAACGGGCAGGCGAAGAGAGTTTCCCGTTAACAATCATCGCCCGCGGCTGGCCATTCTGATTCCAACCGTCCGGTAACTGATAATGCAGCCGACCGTTGTCTTCCCTTTTGGAAATGGAAAGCTGCTGACTCCCCGCGAACACAACCTTGCCAGATTCTGCGGCTACCAATTTCAAACCGCGACCGACAAGTTGTGCATCGAGCGTTAACGGTTCTGAAAATTCATAGCGTCCTTCAGGGATGACAATCGTAACCGGATCGGACAGTTGCTCCCGAATACTGCGAACATCATCGAGTGTTTGCCGCAAAGCGACAGTCGTCGGCTCCGCAACGCGAAATTCATTGGGCGACTCTGCAAAAGACAATGAAGTCATACAGCATGTCAGGAGGAGGGTAATGAAGGGGAGTCGTAACATGATCGACTTTCTAGTTTCTGGAGGCTCAGAAGGATTGTCGTGGAATGAGTAACTTGAATTTTAAGCATAACAAAAGCCTCCGGAAAATGATCCCGGAGGCTTTTGAATTTATCTTTGCAAGCTTGTCAGCTTAGCTTTCGTGAGCCGGAATGACTTCATCGTTTTTATCGATTTCCTCAGCTTTAGTGCCTGCCAAGTGCACGGTTTTGTAGCCACCAATCGATTTGAAGTAGAAGAACAGCAGCAGATAGATGATCGCCATTGTGCCTGGAATAAAGGAGTCCGCTACCAGAGTCTTGCGATCACCTGTGATGCTGGATTCAACAACTAAATCCTGAGCTTCCGTGCGATCTTCTGGATCAATTTTTTTTATCTCTTCAAACTTCTGACCATCGAGTCCGGTCACTTCTCCAAAGAATAAAAATTGACTCGATGAATCCGCTTTATATTCTTCGTAAACCTGAACATCAGCAACCTTGAGGGTTTCACCGGCATATCGATCTTTGGCATAACCCAATCCAGCTGATCCAATCAGGCCTGCGGACATCATTCCAATACCACCCATGATGCTCATCGCGACAGCACCGGTACGGGGAAATCGGTCTCCAATAACAGCAAGCATTGTAGGCCAGAAGAATGTTTTACCTACCGCATACACTCCAAGGGCAACCAATGCACCAGCAAAGGTTGTAATACCACTGGCAAGATTCAAGCCGACACATGCCAGGATCGAACAGACGAGCAGAATTCCGACTGGAGAAAGGCCCAGTTTTTTCTCAATGAAGTCTGCACAGAATCGCAACAGGAACATGATTGTGGATGTGTAAACGAACAACCATTTCCCTTGTTCTGAACTCAAAATATTGCCTGTGATATTCTGAATCCAACCATCTGTTCCCAACTCAACAGCCCCGACAAGTGCGTGAGTGATGAACAGGACAAAGATGAGCCAGGAGCCGAGTGAGAAATTCGTCAGAATTCCAACGGCAATCAGCAGTACTCCACCGATGGCGTAACCAACATAGTTTCCAGTTTGAGCGTCTGGGAAGATAGGACCGAGTACACCTGCAAAAAACAGTGCCAGGAAGAAACAGGCGACGGCACCGCCAAAGATACCAACTTCCCGAAGCATTTCTCCCAGACTCAATCCGCTTTCAGAAGCTTCCGATTTGGGGAATTTCTGCCCAAAGAACATCAATCCATAAATGACAGTTGGCACCAGGAACAAAGCCAGCTGAAATTTCCAGTGCATGCCAACACGGTCGTCAAGAACCCAACCCATCGCACTTCCCAGAACCAGTCCGGCCGGCCAGCTGGCATGCAGAATATTCAGGTAGTGAGTTCGTTTCGTTGGAAACAGTGTCGCAACCAATGGGTTTGCAACTGCTTCAAGTGTTCCGTTTGCGATGGCGAACAGGAATGTTCCCCAGAAAAGAAAAGCATAGACCGTTCCCTGTTCCATGTCGGGCGTAGGCATGAAGGTGACAATGGCTGAGGCAACATGAAAGACAAACGCAGCAACAACCAACCAGCCGTAACCGATTTTATCAACGATCACTCCACCAATGATAATCCCGAAACAGAATCCCGTGAAACCTGCTCCACCAATTGCTCCCAGTTGAGAATTCGTGAAACCATATTCACCAGCCCAGTTATCGAGGATTCCTCCACGAATGGCGAACCCCACTCCCGCGGCTAAAATTGCAGTAAAACCAGCCCATAATAGCCGGTAGGCGTTGGAACTGATGGCTTCTGTTGGCTGGGTACTCATGCGCGGCGTCTCCTGGTTGTTACCAGTCTAGCAGTTGTTCTCGGTCTCTTAGAGAAGAATCCGATGGTGTCGGTCTCAAACTGGTGAGGTGAAATCAGAATATGTTGATCGAAGCATGCTATCCCTGATTCCATGCATTTTCAACGCAATCGTGGTCTCAGATCCCGGTAAAATGGAAACATCCGTCAAGATGTGTTCATCAAGAGCGGAATGGAAGAGCAGTTCGTCGAAGCACTTTGGCAATCTCAAATCTGAACGTTTCGTTCAGAGAGTTCGCTGGGAAAAGAAAAAACTTTCCGCGCCGGTGGAGTATTTTCTCCTGCGTCCATGCAGTGGGCCCGTCCATGGGTTATACAAGAGCAACTCTGATTCGCTGAGCGAGCTACAGCTTCCCTGTCCCTGCCCGGAAAGTTCCTTAATTGGCTAGTCTTATGAACTCAAATCCTTAAATAAGGGGTTGAAACCTGGCATTTCCAGCTTCAATGTTTCGATCCAAGCCTCCGGATTCCAGATTTCTACACAAACAACCGCACCCACAATCTGTACTTCCCGATTGGCATCAACTCCCAGAAACTCTCGGAAGTTCTCCGGAATCAATAACCGCGATCGATTTGCCAGTTTGACGGTCACTTGTCGTGTTGAGAGAAGCCGACCGAGCCGCTGAACTTCTCCCCAGCGTTGCTCCATCCGACCGGAAAGTATTTTCTGACGAATGAGTTCAACCCCCTGATCCATCCGTGTCTGCCATTGACTGGCCGACCACAAACTCAGGCAACCGAAACGCTCCTTCACCACAATAGTTTCTCCCTGATCATCCGAAATTGCAGAGCCGAATTCAGAGGGCAGTGACAATCGAAATCTATCGTCGAGTGTTCTTTTATATTCTCCTTGAATTAAAGAATCACCCATGATGCCCGAAATTTACTGAAGTGAGCTGAAAGTCCTCCCTGCCATGAAGTCATTTGATCCATCCTGAGGATCCCCGGACTCGATTAAATAAATTTCGAGACGGAATTCCTGATTCGCAGATTGATGATAATAGGCAAACTTCCCACCTGCAAGCCCTCAATACAGCAATATTGGGTAAGCTTCCCAAACAACGAGCCTGTCATGTAATTGACTGTGGATCTGCTGTTCAATCACAAATCACGAGAGTCACCGTTAAGAATGTGCATGGCTATTTAGAGCCGAACGAAACGTATCGAGCCTTTGCAAGAGCGTTATTAGTTGAAGACTTTAGAGCAGTTCCAAAACTAATGTTCCCCGTTCTGCCTGAGCCAATCCACCACTTCGGGAAAAAACACACATTGCGTTTATAGCCGTTTCCACGAATATTTAGCGGGTGTCTGACTGGAATAACAGGGCTTAAACCATCAAAAAGTCGCCACTGTAAACTGCAAACGAAAGCCTCCAGTGCAAGTCGAGACTAACACTGAATGGACAAGGCACTGGCAAAGCCAGTGTCACCCTGTTTTTATTGGATTACAGCACTAGAACTCAAAGATGGTTCCGACGGTCAATCCCTGAGTGAGCATATTGGTTTGTTTGGGATCAACATAGATATCGGGGATTTGATCACCATCGTCATCGTAGATCACATTTTGTCCGGGTCGTGAAACCGCATACAGAAACAGCATGTCGTAGCTGGCATAGAGTTGTACATTCTCGAAGAGACGGATTTTGGAGTACAATGCGAGACTGAATATTGGCGAAAGTTTATCCTGATTGAAGAAGCTGGTTGTTGGTGCCGTCGATTCGTCAACGGTCGTCGTTGTGGGGTCATCACCCTGGAACAGATTGTTGGTCGAGACGCGTGAGTCAATATGGTTGACTGCCAGTGTCAATGCTGGCTGTGCACCAAATGTTACTCGATCTTCGACGAGTTCCATGCGAAACCCGATTTGTGGTCCGTAAAGCTGATTGATCGCTTCGGATGCGATCGTTGCGGTGCGAAAATAAGTAATGTCGTTATTGTTCGCATCAGTGGCGACATCACTATCGACACCAATTTGTGTCATCGTTTCGTCGAGTTTGAGATAGCGAGCCCCGAGTAGAAAATTGAGGTGGAAACCATTGATTGGACGATCGTCGTCCCAGAGATAATTGATTTCTGTGCCGAACATTGACGAGCTGTAGTCGATGGCGTAGGACGTATCAAAAATCAATGCACTGTTGGTAATGGCACTATCTCTCAGGAAGGGAATGGCGGTCACACCCGTGGTGTCCAGTGCTGGTGCGGGTGGAGTTCCTATTGTTGTAATGTTTGGATTTTGACTTGGAGCCGGGTTACGGAATACAAAAGGAGCCTGAGAGGCACTGCGATCCGTCTGAAAAATCCACATCGTGCTGGCTTCTAAAGCCCCCGTTGTTGTTTTCAAACCATATTTGAGCCTCAAACCATTCATGCTATTGAGATCGACGATTCCCATTGTGGGAGCATACCCGTTACGTGTACCACCTACGGAATCCGTTGGAGATGTTCCTGTCGCACGGTCAAATACGCCATAACCATATTGCGGATATTCCACATTGAGGACCTCTTCCCCGATCACACCTTCATCGTTTTGCCCCAGATTCCAGAGCAGGTAATCGACTTGAATCCAAGATTGTGCGGCAACCTGTTGGAGAAAGCGATCTAAGGGCGAGACTTCTTCATAAAATCCACCACGATCGGCGGGGACTTGTTCGTAATATTGCCGTTGCCGGGCATCCCAGGGGGAACCTCCTGCCAATTGAGACTCAAAGCCTGGCGCGTAAGGTTGTGCCTGACAGGTTTCGATAGAAACTCCGAACATGCAGAGCATCACACAAAAAGAGGCCCGTCGCAGGGTTTGATTATTCTTAAGGGTTCTGATAACTGTCGCCAATAGAAATGACGCAGACTTCAGAAAACCTGTCTTATTCCATATCAAATACATAACTCTCATCCCGAAGAATGACGGTGGCAGTTCCTCGTTGGAAGAAATCGATCTGGTCATTTTGAGTCCTGGTCCATTCTTCCTGCGAGGTCACACAAAGTCTCGGTGAAGTGCCCTGTGAGGGCATATCTTTGGTCATCGAATCTCTGCAATGCACACTGTTGTCGTGCTTAACAAGAATTCCAAACCAAATGTTCTCTATACAATTTCGTCGAGTACAAATTTTATACCGAGGCCACGATCTGTTCGCAGCCTCATCTCAAACTTGCCGGTTTAAGGCACAAAGATTCCGTTGAACTGCAGCTGTCCTGTGAAATCTGCAGAAATCGGAGCATCAAACAGTAAGTCGGGATTTGTCAACTGGATCAACAAGGGGTTAATCAAGACGGTATTGTCGTTTTGACTATTCAGAGTAATTTCTCCGCTGGCAGCATCGAATTCTGTCACCAGAATATCATTGACTAAGAACAGCAGTCCGGTGAATGGATTAATAAAGGCACCAGCATCGTCAATGAGGATGGTATTGCCACCGATATCGATATCAGCAGTTCCCGAGACATTGTCGAAGAAGAAGACACGTTGTTCGTCGATGGTCGTTGCAACATTTCCGCCACCAGTGGTGTCTTCATCTTCCGTGATCTGAATCTCAAGATTCTGAATACTGATTTGGGCATCCGTTTCCAGATCGAAGTAGAAGGCCGGGCCTTCTGCAATGGTGAGATCTGCAACGTTGGGATCGTTTATCTCTAGTCCACCTTCGGTCAACCCATCATCAGGATTATCATCAATGTTAATTGTAATCGAGCCTTCACCCTGATCGATAAAGTAGAAGCCAATCGAGCCTTCTTCTCCAAGGTCCATCAGGTTGTCGATGGCATTGAAGACGAGGTCATCGTCATTCACGGTTTCGTCAGAAATGTGAATGACTCCAATTGCCCCCTGGTCCGTATCGGTGAGAGAAGCGTTCGTAACGTTATCATCAGCAGCTTCCATCTCGTTCATCACGATATTGATGTTGGTCCGAGAATTGGCTCCCGAAATGTCCCGATAGTGAATAAATCCCTGGAAATCTCTTGAGGTTCCAGCAGCATTGAAAGCATTGTTATTGACGATAAAGCCAGTCTCGGTACCGTTAAATCCATTATCTAATACTCCAATCACGTTGTCCTGTGCCAGGTTCTGCATCAGGATGGAGAAGTGAGAGAAGTCGTCATCGAATGTATTCTGATCATTATCGGCGGTGGGGTCGTCAAAATCAGAATTTCGTGGTCCGATAACCAGGTCGTAAAACGTCGGGTTGTTATCAAGCCCCGAGTTATCGTCGTTAAGTGTCAGCGTCATGACTGATCGAATTGTTGCCGTCGATTGCGATCCGAAGTCACCAATGGTTGGGCTCACCTGATTGTTTGTAAAGTCAGAACCAATGACCTGTGCTGTGACAACATTTCGCAAGTCAATCGCTTCTCGACTATTAAGTGTGAAGCTGCCCGTATCAACCGAGACATCATCAATCGCGATGGCAAGAATACCGGCCGTGTTCAGGTCAATATTCAGATCGTTCACATCCAGCGTGAACTGTCGTGCCTGACCGAATATCAATCCGTTTGCATTTGGATTCGGATTGCCAAAGTTCGCAGTTTCAAGACCTCTGACAAAACTGTTGTCGACATAAATCCCCGCCTCGAAGTTTGGTCCGGGGAACCCGCTGCCGAAGTTTGTCCCTGCTCCAGTGAGATCTCCTCCATTGAAGGTTGCCTGGCCTTTTACATTTGCCAGGTGCACTCCATGGTCAGGAGCATTTGTCGATTCAACATTGCTTAACTCCAGATTTAAGTCGGTCAAGTTATAAATCAGTCCTGCTCCGACGGCACTATCTGCAGTGAAAATTTCTACTGCTGTCGCAAAGTTGACATCGACATCACCATCATTGATCACGATTTGATTATTGTTATATCCAAAGATCCCGGTTGAACCCTGGATATTGTTTTGGGTGTTGCCACCCTGAATTGTAATATCATTGAATGTGAGTGTTCCCGTATTCAACCGCATATCGAGCGAAGCGAACATGGCAGCAAGTTCAGCGGCAGTCGGCTCATTGTCATCCACGAAATCGACATCAGGAGAGATAAAACCCTGAACATCAAGCGAGCTGAAGAAGACATCGCCTGAATTATTAAAGATCCCCACAATCGATGTTCCACCGGTCAGGTTGGTATCGATATTGGCGGTGTCTGAGAACGTGACATTGCCTGTGTTCGAGTCGATTCGAATCCCAGCTCCGTTCGAATTCGTGATATTAATCGGAATATCGAAGATAACATTCGACTCATACCCAGTGCCTGCTGGTGAATTGTTAGGTGCACCTGCTGGTGGATCCGCTCCGATCACGATTGCTGCTCCGCCGACTCCCTGTGTTGCAGCTGCATTTGTAATCGTAAGTGTTGATCCTCCAGAACCGGCAAGATATCGGAAGACTCCCGGAGTGACCCCGGTTGGAATGTTGTCGTCATTCGAAATCCGCAGACCTGCTCCACCTGAGTTGGTAATCGACATCGCATTGTTTAATGTCAAATTCCCACCGAAGTTCTGGAAGAATTCAAATGCAGAGGCGGTTCCTGTTGTCGCGGTGTTATATGCGATTTGAGTTGTCGCAGATGTCTGGAAGATCGTGTTTCCCGCAGTGTTGGAGATGATAATTCCAGAATTCATGCGATCCAACTGGTTGATCGATATTGGTTGCACAAAGGTCACATCAGCCAATGTGGCCGTGATTGGAGCAGTCGCAAGACCAATCTGAATTGCATTTTCTTCGGGATTCGTAATCGTCATGGGAATTCCCGAGGGATTACCATCCGTACGCGTTCCCGAGATCACAATATTTCCATCAACGCCTGGAAAGACGCCAATTCCATTGCCGCGGCTATTAATGATGGTTGTACTAACTGGAATGGTCACATCACTTTGAGCTGCCCCAGTGATGATGAAGCCATCGCCACCATTATCATTCGTGATGACGTCTGTCCAAATAACACG
>DOCI01000335.1:9619-10617 GCA_003503535.1 Planctomycetaceae bacterium | reverse complement strand
CTTCCTCCGGTTGTCGCCTGCACAACCAGATCGTGATTATCTCCGGCGACTCCGGTCAGTGTATTTGGAATCACAGCCGAACCATTATCGCGATTGACGACGACGGAATCGACTCGCGAATCAGTTTCGCCTCGAGTGGAGGACTTCATCGTAATGTCTGGACTACCACCTGCGACAAACATTTCGTGATTGCCAGATTGATTAACAATCAGACTCTGGAGATCAAAAGTTCCATCTGTCCCTGTGAAATCGAGTCCATTGTTAAGAGCTCCGTTGATATCGACAAAGCGGGAAACCGTACTGTTGGTTGTTAGAGTTACGAATTCAATACCATTACCCAGTGGACCTTGCCCTGGAGCCGTTGTTGTAGCAGGATTGAACGAGTCGGAATCTCCTGAGGTCGGATCGGTTCCGTCAGGATTTCCAAGGACGAAGCCAGAGAATTCGGTATCATCATTAGAGATGACTGTGCCGCCAGCTGCACCGATGAGATCAAATGTGACTCCCGGACCTCCTGGTACGCCCAGATTAGTAAACAAAGGACGAGGATCAAAAATGCCATCGTCGTAATTATTACGGGCACGTGGACCAGCCAACAATCCAAATTGGTTGTAATTGAATTGGTGTTCGACTCGATCGCCACCACCGAGGAAGCGTTTGCCTTCCGGCACAACAATTGTCGGCTGAGAATCGAATGTGGAACCGCTCCAGACGAAGACCGTATCGTAAGTATCAATTGGAACGGCATTCGCGCCGTTGATTGCACTTTCGATTGTATTGAATGGATTCTCAACTGCTCCATTACCGGGAGCATTGGTTCCCGTGATGGAATCGACATGCACTACATAATAGGGCAGTCCTGTTGTTGGATTGATCGCAATCTGATCGGCTTCCACGACAGCGACTTCCGCTTTCGGAACCGTCCACAAACGTTTTGGTGGCAGGATCATTCGATCCCAGGTCCGGCCGCGTTCCCCGGTGTCGTTATTCGGATCGAA
>DOCI01000335.1:0-9523 GCA_003503535.1 Planctomycetaceae bacterium | reverse complement strand
GTGACTCGGGTATCGAAAGTTTCATCGTCAGTCACAAGCATACTGACATCAAGATTTCGCATGAAGTTGGCAGAGATTTCTCCCGACCAACCCCAGATGCTATCAATCTCCGGATGATTAAAATTGTAAAAACCAGCTCCGACACGCATGTCGTGAGTTCGGCCGAATTCGGTTCCAATGGGAGTCGACCACTTGGTATCGAAACCTTCCAGCGAGAACGCTGAAGTGCGGATTTGATCGAACAGAATGTTATTGCCTACGAACTTTTGAGAACCATCGGCAAAATCTAAACCGATATCCTGTTTGCGTAAATCAAACGGAATGTAGATATTCGTATCCCAATCGAGGATCGAGCCATGAGATTCCAGTGAGATTGTCACATCGGTGAAATCCTCCGGATGTGTGGCATCGACATCGAACCAGGTGATCAAGCCGAAAGTACGATCGATTTGCGGGAAGTAGCGTCGGAAACCAGCACCGACCGATCCCCCCATGCGACCACTGTTGAGTGCCCACAGACGCATGTCTGCCAGGAACATGGTTTCTTCCCAGAAGGTGTAGGGCATCGCTTCGAAGAACGTCAGCGATTCTTCAGTCCCGAGCGCTTTTCCACCTTGATGTCCGGCACGGAAATAGTAGCCCTGTCCGCGTTCCTGAATCATCTGTTCCGGATAGCCGGGATTATAGCCCGGATTCATCGAATAGTAATCGGGTTCCGGGGCTCCAATGGTAAATGTCTGTTGTGTATTATTTTGAGCGGCGACATCAAACGGCATCGACGGTGGCAAGGGACGCTCGTCGGCATTGGCTGTCATGCCCCCGAACATCAGTGAGACTATCGTGCAGACCGTTGCGGCTAAGGATTTGTGCCGAAACTTCGTTTTGGAATAACCCGAATGTTGTTTAGCCATGGATGTCGTTGGATTTCCTGTCGAACGTGCTCGCGGAAGCAACATTCCTTCTGATTCCAAGGTTGATCGCTGGTTACGACATCGCAGTCGAGCGGAACATTTGTCGCGCTTTCCTAACAGAGTCGCAATGCGTTCGAGAGTCTTATTGAGTGTATTCATGCGGGCCTGCCCTGTTGTGCGTAATGTCAACGGAGATCGCAACACAGACGTCACCTGGAATCAGGGGAATTGTGATGGGAAGTGAGCGAATAAAACTTTGAATATCAGAATTGAATTCGCCGCAACGATTGGAAGGGTCCAGCTCATTCAGGAATTGAATTCACTGGTAGTCGGTCGATGTGAAACTTGGGGTGTACTGCAAATCAACAGATTGTTGATTTCTCAGTGGAGTATCGTGTTATATGATTTAGTTGGAATCACCCGCAGAGGGGTGTTGGGAATGAAATGTTGAGGTTGGAGTGGAAAGTATCGGATGTGACTTCGCGTGGAAAGACTGATTCCGGTATTTTTACCTTCCCTCATCATCTTCGGCACTTCGAGCCATTCCGCTTTCGTTATAACCGGACCATTCTTCAATTTTTTCAAAACTCTCTGGGAATTTGACTAAAGTTGCCATGAATTCAAAATAGTCTGGAATTCTCGGACTTTATTTAACATCAGGAAGGTCTGTGTATCAAATTTCAATAAAAAGTGAGGTGCTGACCCAAGTGATTGATCAAAATTAAATGAACCAACTTCACTCGAAATCTATTTTCTCTCAGTGAGAACTCACTCCAGATTCGAACCAAACTCCTCTGCAAATTTTGCAATTAAAGGCACAGACGTTCCGCAACAGCCACCCAATATGCGAACTCCCTGCCGAATCCAGTTCTTTGCAATTGCGGTATGCGTTTCAACATTGCCTCCAAGTGATTGAACCCAGGTCCCATCAGGTTTCAGAACACCTGAATTTGCATACACAATTTTTGGTAAAAGACTGTTATTTAAGGAGTCAAGCACATTGTCCACGATTTCAATGGGCACACAATTGCAACCCAACGCCACGATTTGAGAATTGGAAACCAATTCTGCGACATCCGAGAGCGGTGTTCCATCCAGTAAATGCAAGCCATCGAAACTCACCACACTGAGCATTGTCTGAATGGAATATTTGCCTGATAGATGCAGGAGAACCTTCAGCTCCTGAAAAGTTGTCTGAGTTTCAATCAGGAGGGCATCAATCCCGGCAGAGATGAGATTTTGCAGCATTCTTTCATGTTGTTCAATGAGCCAGTCTTCACGATAATTGGTCTGAGGGTGATAACTATCTCCAAGAGGTGCTACCGATCCACAAACCAGAGTAGAATCCCCTGCTGCCTGTCGAGCCAGATCAACAGCGAGAGAGGTTAACTCACGAGCATTTTGTGAGGGATTCCACCCCTTCAAATTCACGGCATGGGTGCGGAAAGTGTTCGCGGTCAGCAGATTTGCGCCCGCTGCGACATAATCTTGATGGATCTTCAGGATCAATTCAGGATTTTCTATCAATGCCCGAGCCGACCAGCCTGTTCGATCAACATTAAAGCCACGTCTGGTCAATTCCGTGCCGAGCGGTCCATCCAGAATGAGGATGCGATTCGTTTTTTGCAAAAGATCCTGCAATGAATGAGGCATCCTGGTCCCCCTGTCAGGTTTTTATTTTGGTGGCCAATAACTGCAATAAACTCTGTTGCTATGCATTCCTACTGCAGTTTGCAATAGCGGCTTTTGATGGTTTAAGCCCTATTATTCCAGTCAATCACCCGCTACAAATTCGTTGAAAAGGCAATAAAACCTGCTCCAATTGGAAACCGGATTTCCTGTCACTTATTGAAAAGGACCTCCGAGGTGGCGGGAGCGCTCTGCTTCAGCGTAAGCCCCCGGAAATTCAACGATTCGGGGGCTTCTCTTCGAGAGTGTCCCAGCCACCCTAAATTGACATTGTGATGACCAAGGCTATTGATATCTCCAGAACGACGGAAAAAACAGCACGAGAATGGCAAAGAGTTCGAGTCGACCGAGCAGCATCAGGATGGTCAGCAGGAATTTTCCCTGCTGAGAAAATGCAGAGTAATTCGAAGCTGGCCCCAGTACGCCCAGGCCCGGACCAATGTTATTGATTGTCGAGGCGACTGCGCTGGCGCAATCGATCAGTTTCTCTGCTTTAACATTGTTATCCCCATTTTGCCATAAGTCATCGGGTTCGATTGTGTTCAACAACATCCAGCTGAGAACAAACAGAGACAGAATCAGACTGAAATAGACAACAACTTCCTGCCGCAGTCGATTCGGTAGATTTTCATTGCCGAGTCTCAAAGAGCGAATGACATTAGGCCGAAACGATTTTTCAACTTCAGCGTGAATGACTTTTGCGAACAGCAAGAATCGAATGACTTTTATCCCCCCGGCCGTTGAACCTGCACATCCACCTGAAAACATCAGTATCAACAGCATGGCACGTGAAAAATCGCTCCAGTTGCTGAAGTTTTCTGTCCCAAATCCGGTCGTGGTGATAATCGAAATAGTAGTAAAAATGGCATGTCGTATCGCCATTCCAAAACTGTGATAAGTTCCCGAGACCAGTAAATTTACGCAGAGCGCTGCTGAAACGACACCGATTGCCAGCATGTAGGCCCGCCATTCGGGATCGTTGTATAAGACATCTGCCCGTTTATACAGTGGTATTCTGCGTCCTTTATTTGACGAACTGGTCATCATATAAAACAAGGAGAAGTTTGTGCCGGCAATGATCATGAACAGGGCGATTGTCATTTCGATGGTCACCGAATTGAAATGACCAACACTTTTATTGTAGGTGCTGAATCCCCCAGTTGCCAAAGTGCCGAAGGTGTGGCACAAAGAATCAAAGAATGACATGCCCTCAACCAGAAAGATAAGACTGAGCAGGATTGTGAGGCCTACATAAATCTTCCACATCGCCAGAGCCGCCTCGCGGATGCGTGGTTTGACGGTTTCTGTCAAAGGCCCGGGCACCTCACGTTGCATCAAGGCTTTGCCCCCTCCGCCTAAATGCCCCAGCAAGGCCACAAACAGTACGATGATTCCCATTCCACCCAGCCAGTGGGTGAAACATCGCCAGAACATGATGCACTTGGGAATTTGAGTAGGATCTTCCAATTCCGTCAGAACGGAAGCTCCCGTTGTCGTAAAACCTGATACAGATTCAAAAAAAGCGTCGATGAGCGTCATGGAAATTTCCGGTGTTCTCATCGTACCGGATAGTAAATAAGGGAGTGCGCCCAGAAAACCAGCGAGAATCCACCCCAACCCAACAACAGCCAGTGCCTCTTTATGCAGAATCGTGCCCTGCGATTTACGTCCGTAAGCAAACAACAGTCCGCCAATCACCAGGCTGATCAGCATCGAAAGCAGAATTCCGAGACAGCCCCTGGTTTCAAATTCTGTCGCGACTCCACAAATTGGAAACGCCCAGGGTATTGAGAGAACCATCGATCCTCCGACCAGCAGCGACAGCAGCCCTAACAGTCGACACAAAATTCGCCAGTTCATCGTGTATATTAACTTCCAGCCTGAAATTGATGATGGATTCAAGTTTCAGTGTGACGATCTCACGACTGGCTTGCAATTCCAGCCATCCCGTATTGCTCACAGACAAAAAAACTCCTGTCAATCAGAATCCGCAATACATTAACAAACCCATGTGAGTGTTACGTTTACTGGAAATTTTACAGTTGTTGCCTAAGATACCAGTATCACTAAGAAATTTACTAATCATAGCGGCCACTGCATTCGGTTTGCTGCGGAGTACAAAATATGCTGGAGCGATTGGAATTATTCCCTCAAGTCATCGAGATCAACCATCAGGCTCGCCGCAGATTTGGTTGCTCAGTGTATCTCGTTTTTCACAAATCCGACTGGCTCCTGATCGATATTGGGTACGAAGACACAGTTGATGAAATTATCGAAATGATTCGTCAGATGGATTTCCCCCTCGGGAACTGCAGATATCTTGTCGCCTCTCATGCCGATGTCGATCACATCCAGGGATTCCATCGCGCCAAGCAACTGCTGCCCAATGCGCAAGTGGTCGGGCATCCCGAAGCTGCACAACTGCTCAAAGATAACGACAGACTGATGACCTATGCCGAGATCCCTGCACAAAACATCTCCATCGATCTTCCTGAAATCGTTATCGAAAAAAAGGTCAAAGAAGGAAATGTGCTGGAAATCGGAGAGTTGAAGCTCGAAGTCTGGCACACGCCCGGTCATACTCACGGACAACTTGCGTTTCGATTGGGAGATCTACTGTTTTCAGGTGATAACCTTTTTCGAGATGGGTGTGTCGGCAATATCGATGCTCATCACGGTTCCAACATTCCTGACTTTATCCGCTCACTGACACGGATTCGAGACAGTGATGTTGCCTGGCTGCTTCCGAGCCATGGACCGGTCTTTCGAAAAGACAAAGAGATGATCCAGAAAACCATCGATCGATTGACTGGATATCAACACATGGCTGACTTCGGCACCTGTGCGGTCGACTGGCCCCTACTGGATGACTGGGAAGATGAACTTGTTGCGGGAATCGATCCGAAGTCTGTTACCATCTGACCTCTTTCTAACGAAAGCATCGCACGATGGATAACTCTTTTCTAGCGATCGCACTCTTAGCACTCTCAACCGTCTTGATTATCGCAGAGGTGTTTCTCCCCTCGGGAGGAATTCTCGCAATTGGGACGTTTTGCAGTCTATTCACGGCGTTCTATTTTGCGTGGCTTGCCTGGTGGGAAGCCAGCCCGGCTTACTTCTTTGGATTTACAGGGTTTGCCATCGTACTCCTGCCGAGTACGCTCGTGGCCGCCTTTACAGTGTTGCCATACACTCGATTTGGACGTCGCATTTTATTGGATGGCCCAGCCGAAGCCGATGTCGTTCCATTTGCAGCCGAAGAAGCTCGTCTTAAAACCTATTTGAATCGACATGCCGTCACCGTGACTCCACTCACTCCCAATGGTTTCATCATGATCGATAACGAGCGTATCAATGCCAGCAGTGAGGGGATGATAGTTGACCCTCACATGACTGTTGAGATTGTGCAGGTGAAAGGGACGCGTGTCATCGTCCGCGAGGTTTCCCCGGAAGACCTCGAAAATCGTAAAACTCAAGCAAACCTCAATGATCTCGATCCCGAAAATTCTCTCGACTTCGACCTTCCGGATGCTTAACTTGGAAACAGCTTTCGGTGAATTGCCCTGAGCTACAAATCGATGAATTCCTTTCAGAGTGGTAGGTGAGGCCGAGATTCGGTAGTATCCAAGTGTGATTTTAAGAACAACGATAATCGTAATCCTGCATTCTGCAGGAATGAATATCTTATTAGCTGCCTCTCAGCATTACAGAGTGATCGACATTAAGATTTCAGGATAAGAGGATAAGAACTCATGCTCAACAATTCCCTGATTTTAGCCGCCGGACCATGGGATATGGCTATCTGGTTTGGAATTATCGTACTCGTTCTTGGTGGTCTCATCTTCTTTGCTTTATTTGCACGTTATGTGGGACTCTGGATCCAATGTAAAACGACAGGTGCCGGGATTGGGATTATCAATCTTTTCATCATGTCGATTCGTAAAGTGAATCCTTCCATTATTGCCCGCAGTAAAATTATGGCGGTGCAGGCGGGACTGACCCACGTTTATCCGATCAGCACACGTGACCTTGAAGCTCATTATCTGGCGGGTGGGAATGTCCCCAATGTCATTCGGGCACTGATCGCAGCTCATCGTGCCAGTATCGATTTGGACTGGGTCACTGCCGCAGCGATTGATCTGGCTGGGCGAGATATCCTAGAAGCTGTTCGTACCAGTGTTTATCCCAAAGTGATTGATTGTCCCGATCCGAAAAAAGGAGCCGGCACGCTCGATGCCGTCGCTGGCGATGGAATTCAATTGAAAGCCCGCGCCCGTGTCACCGTACGAACAAACATCAAGCAGTTGATCGGTGGAGCAACCGAAGAAACGATTATCGCTCGAGTTGGAGAGGGGATCGTCCAGGCGATCGGTTCCAATGAATCCTATGCCGATGTTCTGGAAAACCCCGATCGAATTTCTCAGACCGTACTCAATCAAGGTCTAGAAGCTCAGACTGCATTTGAAATTGTTTCGATTGATATTGCCGACATCGATGTTGGAGACAACATTGGTGCCCGTCTCCAGGCGGATCAGGCCGAAGCCGATATGAACGTCGCTCAGGCAAAAGCCGAAGAGCGTCGAGCAGAAGCCAAAGCCCGCGAACAGGAAATGGTCGCCAAAACCCAGGAAAATCGTGCTCAAGTTGTCTTGGCTGAAGCCGAAGTTCCAGCAGCGATTGTGGCCGCATTCAAAAATCGAACACTCGGCATCATGGATTACTATGAACTCAAAAATGTTCAGGCTGACACACAAATGCGAACTTCCATCGCTGGCAGCAACGGCGATCAAGTCGATGATGGACGCGTCAGCCTGTAATACCATACTGTTTAATACTTACTGAAATCGCATACGCCATTCCAACTCACGGAGAAATCACCGATGGAAGGCATCATCACAATTATCATTCTGGTCATCACCGCAATCGGTTGGATTTCGAATGCGATGAATGAGCAGAAGAATAAACCCAGGCCGGGTCAGAAGCCGCAACAGCGCCCACGTCGGAAATTGCAAAGTGAGATTGAAAACTTCCTCAAAGAAGTTCAACAGCAACAGGGACCTGAAAAAGCAAAACCACAGCCACCTCAGCAACGGCCGGCAGAGCGTCCCCCTTTAGTTGAAGAACGACCTTCTGTATTGAGGCAACAGGACAGCCCTCCAACTCGTCCACAATTTCAGGCGAAAGCTCAGGAAAAACCCCAGCGCCGCAAAGAGAAACGCAAAAAGCCAAATGTCAATAAATCGGTTTCTCAACCATTAGCACACTTGAATCCGACTGCTGCATTACCAGACTCATTCAATCGTCATAAAGATAAAGCAAAGCCACGAGAGTCGGTCTTTGTTGTTCCGAAGAAGGCTGAATACAAGAAGCCTGCCAGTAAAGGAAACTTCGTCGCTTTGCTGCATGTTCCCGGTAATGTGCAAAACGCAATCATCATGAGCGAAATCCTCCAGCCTCCACTGGCGTTGAGGAATCGAAAGTCTTCTCGATAAGATTAATCGTATAACAGGCTCGGTCTGACGAATACTGAAGTTATAAATCGATCACATCAGGCACAGCCTGACTTACACAGACTCTTCTAGTTTGCCAGTTTGATATGGATCAAAACTCACTCCCAGCCGAAGACTCTGTGAGTGGATCTGCGCTGTCCAAATCAGGATCGTCCAGTAAATCTCGCAAAAAGCGAGGCATTCTTCGAGTGATGCTGCTCTCGGATGCCTTTGAGGTTCGGGGAGCTTCCACACAAACTCTGGTTCTGGCTGAGCATCTCGTCGATTATGGGATCCGTGCATCGATCCTCACTCCGAGCATCCGTTCGGTTGCCCCGGATAGACGGTCCAAGCTCGATGTTCGTGAATACCCGTATCTGAATTACCCACTAATTAACCGTATTGTTCTCCGACTGATTGTGCAGGATTATGGCGATCAGCCTCCGCATTTGATTCATATCCAGTCCAGACGCATGCTGAACAACGGAATTCGTCTGGCCAGACAATTCGGCATCCCTTATTTGCTCACGATCCACGATTATTTGAACCGCGGCGAAATGCTGAATTTCGATACCCAGTTTGGGCGAAAAATTATTGCGGTGAGCGAATCAGTCAAATCGGAATTGCTCACTCAGCCCTCCATCAGCAGTGATCAGGTGGTTGTCATCCATAGTGGAGTCGAAATGACTCCAAATGCAATTATGGAACCCATTTTGCCAGAAAATCGTGTCCCAGTAATTGGGACAGCAGGACCTCTCGAACAGATCAAGGGGGTTTCCTATTTTCTTCAGGCGGCTCGGATTGTACTGTCCCGAATTCCTGAAGTCGAATTCCTGGTCGCCGGATCAGGCCCCGAAGAAAAGAATTTGCGACAACTTGCTCGTGAACTGGGCATTGATAAACACGTGACCTTCGTCCCAAATCTGTACGGATTCCAAGAAGCTCTCAAGGCGATGGATATTTTTTGCCTCCCTTCCATCAAACAGGGACTCGGCACAATCATGCTTGAAGCAATGGCACTGGGCCGTCCCGTTGTCGCCAGTAATGTTGGAGGAATATTCACCGCGATTAAAGACAATGAAACCGGATTTCTTGTACCACATTCAGATAGTGAATCTCTTGCAGAAAAACTCGTTTACCTGTTGCAAAATCCCGAAGAAGCCAGAAAAATTGGAGAAGCGGGGCGTATCCAAGTCGGAAAAAATTTCCGCATCGATCAATCGGTGGGTCATATTGCCGACTTATACCGCTCGACTCACGCCGATTTCGTAGGTACACTGCCCCCAAAGAAAAAGTGATGAACTTCTTGCCGAATCCGGATGTCAGATTATCTGAAGTGAGCCCAGAATTCACAAACAACAGGCGCCTGTAGCTCAGCCGGATAGAGCAACCCACTTCTAGACCATTTTCGAATGGTATCTGCAGTCGCATGGA
>DOCI01000205.1:9563-15142 GCA_003503535.1 Planctomycetaceae bacterium | reverse complement strand
GCGCTCCGCTTCAGCGGAAGCCCCCGGACGTTTAATCTTCGGGGGCTTCTCTTCGAGAGCGCCCCCGCCACCCGGGTTTGATTGTTTTCCGTTAAATCTCTGGCACGAACCAGTGTTCTTACAAATTGTTGAATTTCTTCGGTTTTCATTTCGAACGCGGTATAGAAATTCCAACCTTCATCTTGAAGGCCACTTGTGGACTCCGTCCAACCGGATCGCGGAGCTATTCAGGCTATCCAATCTTACTAACTGAAGTTTTTCAAAACGACAGAATTCATAAAGATACCCAACACAATATGTAAACTATCCCAAACCTCTTAACCCGAAGCGTCAGTGAGGGGACGGCTTCCGATTCGTAATTCGGTTAAACTCAAATATCAAGTCGTACCTGTTATTTCATATGAAAAACTGATCTGCAAGCATAAACATCGCTTGTTTTGTCATCCGTTCAACAGGGGTGACACGGACACTGCGGGTTATGATTTTATTGGAATTTGCAAAACTCCAATCATCATTCAAAACGCCGGGGCAACAGGGTCAACCATCCAGTGGTCAATCGTTTCAAATGGCTCTATCAATTGCTCTGGTAAATTGCGGACTTCACGGCGGATCGTCATAAAGCGACGTGATTCGACAATCGGATATAACCACGAATTCACAATCATTTGATCCTGAAGTTGCCTTAAGTATATGTCGACATCATCCCAGTTCCGCGCGTTTTCCAATACCAGCAGGGTCGCTCGTACATAGGATGGAAACTTCGCCAGATCATCGACAATTAACCGGGAATGCAAACTCAGCAATGCTGGCAATTCATAATGTGGAGCCGACATACAGTAAGAAATGATTTCGACATCGACGTTCTCTTTTGTCATTTCCGATTGCGAACTGACGGCATCCAACTCATTGGAAAATTCAATAAGCTTTGTGGGAATGCCGAGACGCTCCCACTTTTTTTTAATGACTTCGGCAAGATTTTGAGCATATTCATTTGGCGGGTAGCCTAAGCAGATCTCTTTCGGAAACTGAGGTGATTTTTTCAGTAATTGAACGAGAGCGAATGCCGATAGCTCATCAAATTCAGGAAGATAGGGACTGGGGTGAAATGCGTGTGAAGTGGAAGGGCACAATGAACTGCTCAATTGATGCAATGGTCTTCCGGGGGTATCACCAGGAAGCATGGATTCGATTAATTCATTACGATCCAGCATCGAAAGTAATGCAAGACGCAACTCGGCCTGAGAACCGAGTCGGCCTTCAAAGTGAAATTTTAATCCCCAGTTTCTGGGGACAGCATATTCCTTCACAAAGAATCGCTGGTCGCTTCGAATCATATCCACAAAGCGGGAAGGTGTTTCAGGGAGTACGTGGAGTTCATCACGAAGCAAACTCTGTAGCATCGTATTCTGAGACTCAAATTCTCTGACATGAACTTCAATAATTCCACGACGCTCTGCAGCGACCCGCCCTACATGCGACCTCACAAACTGCCTGCCGGGCTTTTCAAATTCTAAAGGTGACTCCGGAGGTTTTTGTTCAAAATGACTCGACTGCAAAATCATTCCTGATTTCAGATCTCGATGCCGCAGAACTGCTACCAATCTGGCCAATGGATGAGGTGTTTGCGACTCAAACTGAATCTCGAGTTCGTCTGGAGAGAGAATTTGGACGGTCTGAATCGAGTTGGAGTAGAGATCCTGATCTCGTGGTGATCGTTGTAAAGTCTCTTCCAGCAATACAGCCGTCAGCTGATGACTATCGACAACGGGTCGAGATTCCAGTGGCTGAGGCTTGAGTGAGATCTGCAATCGAATCAATCGCCCCAGATCATCAGGCCGCCAGGTTTCAATGAATCGAGACTGAAATCTGGGGTAGCCTTCTGAAATCTGCTCGACATAAAACCAATGATTGTTCCGCAAACTGTTCAGCACCAGATCCGAGCCTGAACCATCTTTTAACAAACCAACTTCGAGAGTTTGATAGCGTTCCTGCAGAGCCTTGTGACGTCGATTCAATTGGCTCGAATTCGGCCAGATCTTTACGCTGTGCTGAGCCCGCAACGAGGCTTCCCGATCAAGGTTTCGTTTTTTATCCTGCTCGGCCAGGTTCATCTGAGATTCTGCCAGTTCCAGCAGACGGGCCTGCCAATCTTCGGCTTTCTTATTCTTCGGGAACATCTGAAACGTTTGTGAGATGTAAAATCGTATTCGCCGATAATCGAAGCTTTGTAATGATTCCTCAGCAATTTGTTCCAGAAGTTCGGCTGCAAGAATTGGTAGTTGTGGATCTTCTCGATCAAACGGAAATCGACGTTTGATTAATGAGAAACCTCTGGTCCAGTCTTTGTTTTTCTGAGCGAGCCGAACTTCACTTCTTAAAAGGGAGCGTTCTCGTTCTATCAATCCAGGCCAGGGCAGGGGAGTGAGACGTTCCTGTTTTCTCTTCTCGTTATTCTCCAATTCCCAATGGCCAACGGCCGTCAATAATCGGCGGGCGATTTCAATCTTCCCTTGCAATAAAAGCTCATCGACTTTTCTCAGGCAGATTTCTTCGTGGTACAAAATGTAATCCACATACCGCATGTGCAGCCGATAGTCATCCTCGACACCTTCCTGCTCGACTGCCAGGTAAATATAAAACTTATTGCGATATTCGCCCAGCCATTCGCTCAATTCCGGTTCGTTTGCAGGACGATTATTGAGCAGTTGCTTCTGCTCCTGCTCTAGCCAGGCCATTTGGTCTGGTCTGGGCCAGATCGCGGGAACCTGCAGGACACGATCTCCAATTAACACAATCCAGTCGGTCTTTTCGCCTTCGAGCAAGGATTGAACATCGGGTAGTTTCATGTCCTGAATCAACGGAAGTTGATCGGTATTCCTGGCCTCTGTTTTCTCCGTCGTCGTTTCTTTTTCGGTAGTCGGAGGATCCGGTTGTGCATAAATCTGGTGAGACGAATCGAAAACGCTCATCCCGATCGACACCAGACAAATCAGGAATCGGATTGAATCGTTCCAGAGTCTGTCGCAAAACTGGTGAGTCGCTTTAAATGATGCTGATCTCGAGGAAGGCATGATTACTCCTGACCTTCCAGTTGAGTTCGCGAAATGGTTACGACAGCTCCCTCAATCAGTGCAAAGTCAACTTCTGTAGATCGCACGAGCGGAGGGCAACTGACTGCTGAGGTCAATTTCAGCGATTTGATAATCTGACCAGATTGAGAGTCAACGACGAATATCTCACCACTTTGCAGGCAGACCAGCAAGCGATTGTCAGAGAGCGAGATCACTTCCGTTGCCAGTGCCGATTGCTGTAAAGAAAGCGACCAGTTGGTTTGTTCTGCCTCCGTTAAAAGCGCAACCAGTTGATTTCCCTCAATTTCAATCAGCACATGTGGACCGATTCGTTGAGGACCACTTAATGGATTGCCCCGAAGAGTTCTTTGTCGAATCAGTAACAGCGATTGATCATCAATTTCCAGTAACCGACCATCGCTGGTGGCAATAGATATGATTTCGCCATCAACTTCGACTTGATCCACTATCGTGCTGTCACAATCAAATTGTCCAGTCACTGCCAGATGCCGGCGGGGATCTTCTTTGATCGTCAGTTCAATAATTGACTGACCGTTTGTGACTGCAATAAATCGTTCCTCAGAGAGAGAAATCAACTGAGAGACTCTCAGGGAAGGGGAGCCTTCGGCGTTCACTTCAGTAAACCAGGGATCGGCAACATCTTGAAAATCGGCCAGCGAAGTAAGATGAATTCCCTTTTGGCCTGCCCATATAATATTGTTGCCACTGATTGCTGGAGCGAACAGGCATGTTTCCTGCAATTTCCCAGAACGTTCCACCTGTCCCTGAGGGGAGATGATTTTGACTTCATTCTCGTAAACAACGACCGACTGGCCAGTGCTTTCCTGCCTCACAAAATGAACCTGAGATTGACCTGTCGACTGCAGCGGTCGATTGCTGAAAAGCGATTCGGTTGGCTGTGTTGTTGAGAGCGGACCTGTTGTCCTTCGCGTCAACTGAAATATTCTCCCGGCCTGATCGATTCCAGTTGCTGAATTTGTTTCTGTAGAAGTTGGCAGGAAACCGACAAGGTCACAGGAAACATTGATACGCCAGTAGGTTTCATCCTGCTGTGAATCGTAGTGAAAAAATTGCGAGCCAATTCGGGGATCTTTCACTCCGGCAACGTATGCATGAACGCCATGCATTTGAATTCCCTGAGTCGCATGTCCAAGTTCGATTGATGTTTTTGTTTGAGCAAACGCATTGGTCAGCAGTGTCAGTTTGCGGAGATTTTCTCCCGCAATCAACACACGATCTCCTTCAAAGGGCTTGAGATACAACCGGACATCCGCGGAATAGGGAACACTTGCGTTTGTAATCCGCATCAGGAATGCATCTCCCGGATCATCGGAAAGTTGCCAGGCCGCGATCTGAGGACCATTCATCTCCAGAAACAATCGGTCTCCCCAAAGCACAGGATGTCCGAGTGCTTTACCGGGAAGGCGCTCTGCGTGAACAATATTGAAATCCCACGCTTTCTCCAAAAGCTGCAGGACACGGATACGACCCGTTCGCAATTGATCATTTTCAACGACCAGCAAATTCTTTGATATGATCAGCGGACGCGATGTAATTGTCTGCGGAGCATGACCATAATAACGAACTTCCACACATTCCCAGGTTTGGCGGTCTATCAGATAGACAACATCCTGAGAACCGACACAGCACAATAAGCGGGAATCCAACTCCGCAGCTGGGGCAGAAAGTGGTTGACGAAACTCCAGAGACTTCATGTTCTCGCCGGAATCAGCATCGATGGCTGTGAGTTTCTGGTCTTCGGTAACGACATAAATCACACTTCCCGAAATTGTCGGCTCAACAGTGACAGGTGAATTGAACAAAGTATTCCAGAGTATTTCTCCATCACTGCAGCGCACCAGTGAGAGGCCATAATTCTCCTGGGTTGAGACGAGCCAGCAGTCGTACTTGACCGAGAGATCCAGCGGATCGAATGCACGTTTCTTTCCGGCTTTTGTTATCCACTTGAGTTGACCACTCATGCGTTCGACTGCAAAGCAATTGTTGTCAGAAACCAGCCAGACAGGTTTGCCATCGGCTTCGACATCGAGACGATTTGCCTGAAGATCGAAGAGATAAGTCTTCTGCAGTACAGGACCGGCTGCATCAGCGATAGAAGCGGGCTGAGCCTGATCGACCTGTTTGACTCCCTTCAATTCAATTTCCAACGCCTGTTGAATACGTGAGGTAAATTCTTTCTGCTTCGAAAAAACGGGATACCGATTGACCGCATTTCGAAATATCTGAAAAGCTTCTGCGGATTGCTGATCTTTCAATGCTCGATCAAGTTCACCCAGGCTTTTCTGTTTGACATCAAACTCAAGCAGGTCCGCAAGTGCGCTTCGTTTAGCCTGAACAATCTCCTGCTCTTCGGCTGCATCGGAACCATCGGTCGCTTTGAAACGTCCAAACAGCTGACGGCCTTCATCTCCCAGTTTGACAAATTCAGGATCGTGCAGTCGGCTGGCCTGCCGATATCCTTCCAGC
>DOCI01000205.1:0-9423 GCA_003503535.1 Planctomycetaceae bacterium | reverse complement strand
ATATCCTTCCAGCGAGACTCGACGAGAATAAGTCGCCAGCAGGGGATACCAGTCTCGAAAATCCTCGCGGGAGCGATGTCGTTCGACAAAGACACGGATCGCTTCAATGGCAGACATCAAATCGGCTCCTGCACCCGATAAGGTCTTGTCGATCTCTGAGAGATCGCGCTCCACCCGAGCCGTATCTGCTAATTTATGAGTCGGGAAATCACTCAGAAATTTTTCATACTTGATAATCGCCTGAGAAAACTTTTTCTGCTCGCGATCCTCTTTGGCAGCCTGGTACGACATCTGGGCAGACTGTCGACCAATCAGCAAATAGACACCGCCAGCTGCCAGAGACAGCAGAATGGCGACGATGGTCAGTGTTGTAACCAGTGGAGAACGAGCCGCCTCCCGTTCCCCCGGACGTCGCGAGCGTGTCAACCAGGCTTTGACCGATTCTTCTTCTTTAGCTTGAAGCGGACGTGAAAGTTTGACCTGCTCCCGAACACTGTTTTTATCTTGGCGACTCTCTTTGACAGGCTTGCTGGGCTTCGGTTTACTTTTTTCCTCTTCAACGTTTTCAGTTTCAATCTCTTCAGAGGAGGGATTGATGAGTTCGACCAGATCTCGATCAAAAAAAATCAGTCGGGAGTTTGCAATCTCGATCTCATCTTTGTTCCTGAGCATTTTATTGCGCAGATTCTGACCGGAGATCACGAGATCAGACTCACTCGCACTGGAGATTTCGTAGCAGTTCGCCCGCTTATTCCAGAGAATTCTGGCGTATAACACTGGCATATCGTCATCATCAATGACAATCACATTCGAGGAATGCTGACCAATCGTGACCGGTTCTTTTCGCGTCAACTCAAGCTGACGGACGAGCTCCTTTTTATGATAAATGTCCAGATAAGGCATGGCAATCGCAGTGTTACGCAGTTGTTTGTTACGCAGTCTTTGAGAATCGTGTTTGAATATCTTGTATACGAAACATGAGTTAACAATCTACCTCAGTGGCACTTAGCGTCAGATCGCAACATGCGAATTCAAAAAACTCAGTCGACTGAAAGTGAGTACGTCTATTCAACTTGATCATATTACGACTATTTTGGGGGAGCGCTCCGCTTGAGCGGAAGCCCCGAAAGTTCAACCATTCGGGGGCTTCTCTACGAGATCGCCCCACCACCCTTGTTAGAATGACTTTTAAGAGGATTAGATATTTAATTATTGAAAGGCATTCTTATTCATTCGACATCACACCCCAGCGAATGCGCTGCAGTCCAATTTCCTGAGCCGCATCGATCACCTGAACGATTGATTCATGATGCGAACGTTCATCAACGGTAATAATCACTTCATTCTTCGAATCCCGGGTACGAACGTCAGCGAGCAGTGTGGGAAGTTCCCGAACATCCTGAACTTCTTCGGATTCAATAAAGAAACGATTTTCGGCATCGATTTCAACAAGAATCGATTGGTTTTCCAGCTCTTCGAGCGGTTGAATCGTTTGAGAAGCTCCTTCCTGATCGGGATTGGGCGGGGGGACTTCAATTGATTTCTCAATGGAAAATGAAGCCGTCACCATGAAAAAAATCAGTAACAAAAAGGTGACATCGACCATCGGAGTCAGATCCATCTCCTCAAAATCAGTTTGAGCCCTCCGTAATTGGAATTCTTCTTCCTCTGCATCCGATGAGTTCTCGGCTGTCGCCAGAGTCTTTATTCCCGATTGATCCTTCTGAGTATTCTGTAGATTTCTTTCAGGCTCTTCAGTGATCTCTTTCTGGATAGGTTTCAAAGAAACGTCAGCATTATCTTCAAGCAGCGGGACCGGAGTTTCGCTGCCGCAACGCGGACAGGTCGTCAGCATTCCTGCTTTCTTCCTGCTGATACTCATCAATTGCTGACATTGCTGGCAACGAAACGTAATCGGCATTAGGTCTCAGTCGTTAAGTAAAGTAAGACGATGATTCATTTGAAACAGGTTTGTCATTGCACCTGTGTCTGATCGCTGACAGCATAATGAAAACGCACATCCCCAATGGCCTGCAAGCGCTGCGTCAATTGCTTGATATAACCAGAGGGAATTGTTCCAGATGCCTTCACAATAATTCCTGTCTTTCCCGCTTCACTGAGCTGCTTCGCGTATTCGACAATTTCTTCCATCGACATCTCTGGAGCCGGAGGATCTCCAGCCATGAGGATGGGAATTCCGTCTCGGTCGATCACCGAGACAATCACATTCTCATTGCGACTGACTCCGGTTCCGTGATGAGCCACCGGCAATTCTATTTCAGGAGCAGATTGCATTGTTGAAGTGACCATGAAAAAAATCAGCAGCAGGAATGTCACGTCAATCATCGGCGTGATATCCAGGTCGGCTTCATTTCCGAAGCGTTTGCGGGAGGGAAGTTCAGAATTGAGAAAGCCTGAGTTCATATGAAATTCGCATCAGGGAAAATTGAAATTCGTTTATCTGTATGTAGAAACGCCAAAGAAGTTGTTTGATCCGCGAATTTATCTAAAGGGAATCCAAAAATGTCCGAACGAACAGTGCCATCGCCCTTGTGAAGTTTGTAGACCCTTCTAAAATCGAGATAGGTCAGGGCAAAAATCCCGGGTTGGGATTTGCCAAACTTAAAATGGACTCATGACGAATGAATCGACTTCAATCATACTGATATGATTCAGGTTACATTCTATAGTGACTAACAAACCGTGTCGAGAAAGGACAACGAATGGCTTATTCATTACCACAACTTCCGTATGGCTACGATGCACTCGAGCCCCACATTGATGCCAAAACGATGGAAATCCATCACACAAAGCACCATCAGGCCTATATCAACAAAGTGAACGATGCCCTTGAAGGTCACGCCGATCTGGCAGGCAAGTCGATCGAAGATCTGATGAGTGATTTGAGTGCAGTGCCCGAATCAATTCGCGGAGCGGTCCGCAACAATGGCGGCGGGCATGCGAATCACTCACTGTTCTGGACCATCATGAGTCCGAATGGTGGCGGAGCTCCAAGTGGCGATCTCGCAGCTGCCATCGACAAGAAATTCGGTTCTTTCGATGCCTTCAAAACCGAATTCAGCAATGCCGCTGCCACCCGCTTCGGAAGTGGCTGGGCCTGGTTGTCTGTCAGCAATGGCGAACTGGTTGTGGAAAGCACACCAAACCAGGATACTCCGCTTTCAGAAGGTCGCACTCCGATCTGCGGACTGGATGTCTGGGAACACGCTTATTATCTGAACTATCAAAATCGCCGTCCCGACTACGTCTCCGCATTCTGGAACGTTGTCGACTGGGATGCCGTCGCGAAACGCTACGCTGACGCCAAGTAATTCGTCGATCGAAATGATAATGAATGTCACTGCCGGAAATTCTGGCAGTGACATTTTTTCATGTCTGCTGGCATTTCGCGAAGAACGTGCGTCAAATCGATAAGTTAATTGCGCACCACAATTAAGGTTTAAGGATGTTTAATCGTTTTCAACAGGTCGTCGAAGAGGGGATTGCTAAAAATCTGCATTATGGTGTTCAACTGAGCGTTTCGGTCGAAGATCAAATCTTCGACGAAGCCTTTGGAACCATTGATCAAAACATTCCATTACAAGCAGAAGATTCCCTGTGTTGGCTCTCGGCAGCCAAGCCGATTACTGCTGTAGGAATACTGATTCTGCAAGAAAACAATTCGCTATCCATTGACGAAACGCTGGGAGAAATTCTACCTCAGTTTCAGAATTCACAGCATGCTTCGATCCCTCTCAGGAAATTGTTAACTCACTCTTCGTCTTTGAGAGAAGTTCCTGTTCATTGGCCGGAAGCTTCTTGGCCGCAAATCCTGGAGACGATTGCCAACTCGCAACCTGTCGAGAACTGGAGTGAGGATAAGTCCGCTGCTTATCTCCCCTCGACCAGTTGGTTTCTACTCGGAAGTGTGATCGAGCAGCGTTCCGGTCAATCGTATGTCGATTTCATCCAGCAGGAAATACTCGATCCCATTGGCATGAAACAAACTCGCTGCATTGCAGATTCGTCTCACGCATCCTCTGCACATGAAGTTCTGCTTTATGATCGTGTGAAAGGACAACTGGAGTTGAGTCCCTATCTGGAACGAATGAAAGCCGTAAGCCCCTCTCCCGGTTCGAGCTTTCGAGGCCCGGCAGCCGATTTACGACTTTTCTTTGACATGCTGCGTTCCGAGGGGAAAGGGGAGTTTGGTCAGGTGATTTCCCAAGCTTCTATTGACCAGATGGTTCAAAGACATCGAAAAGGACGAGTCGACCAAACATTACAGCATATTGTGGATTATGGTCTGGGAGTCATTCTCGATTCAAATGAATATGGACCTCAGACCGTCCCGTATGGATTTGGCACTGACTGTTCCACAAAAACCTTCGGGCATGGGGGATCACAATGTGCGATCGCCTTTGCCGATCCTGTTCGTCAGCGAAGTGTGGTCATTGTTGCGAATGGTCGTCCCGGAGAAGGGCAGCATCAACGCCGATTTCGACAACTTCTCGAAGCACTGGAACTGGATCTGAAGTCTATCGATTAACAATCAGCCGTCATTTAAGGAGATACCGCACCAACGTAAGGTTTGAAGCCAGATTCACCGGCGACTCGCCCCTTACCCTGATCAGGTTTGAGATAATTACCCTGGGCAGGATCGGTATTTTTCAGCGTGATATCCTGCACATCGAATCGAGCATTTTCCGCAAATATTGTGGGAGAACTGTCTGACTCGGGTTTGCTGCGGGTGGTCCAATTGAAGGAAGCTCCGGCTGGATTCGCACGCAGGGAAGCCGTTAAACCGCTGGCCTCTCCACCATTCAGAACAGAAAAATCGGCCTGCTGAGAATCGATAAACAGATTCCGTGTAATGATCATGTCATCGCTGGTTGCAGAAGGGACAGAACGCATCACGATTGCCTGCTCGCATTGATGGAACGTATTGTTTCCAATCGCGAGTGAGACCAGTGTCGGATTGTCGGGATCGATAAAAATACCTCGGCCAAGCTTTTGAAATGTGCACTCTTTGATATCGAGCCAGCGAATAAAATCGGATTGCAATTCAATGCCAGTTGCGAAAGGGCCTTCAAACTGACAACGGAGCAGTTGCAGACTTTCGCTGGTCGCGTCGCCGGAGCGAACCACAATTCCTTTGGCAGAAGCGTTGGATGTATTGAACGAGCAGTTTTCTACTTTCACAACGGTGGTGAATAATCCAGCTGTTCCAGCCAGGTCAATTCCCGTTTGATTGAAGTTAACAATTCGGGAATTTCGTATGGTCACGCCTGGGCAGGTGTCCTGGATTTCGATGGCAACGGAAGCTCCCGCAGCATCGAATTCGATATTCTCCAACACGAGGCCTTCGACGTTATCGAGCCTGAGCAAGGGTTGAGATCCATCCCCTTTCCAGACAACTTTCGAATCCGATTCGCCAATGATTCGCAGTTTTTTCGGGAAATTGAATGAGGGTTCGAGGATCTCCACCGTTCCAGAATATTTGGCATCCGGCTTGAGAATAATTTTGCGTTCATCCTGGAAAGAAAGTGAGTCATTGTAATTCTTCAGGTATTCAATCGCTTCGTTGATGGACTCAAATGTTTCTCCTTCACCGACTGTCATGTTGACACCCACAATGGGCACTTCCTCGGTCATATTGGGAGATTCATTTTCAGGTTCCTTCGCTTCCTTTTTCGGTGGAGCCTCCGTCTGGTCAGGTCCCTTTTTGCTATCCCCACCGGAAAACAGATACATGGGAAGCAGGATCAGAGCGAGAACCGCAACTGCAATTCCCCCGTACAGGGCAGGTTTTTCTTTGGCCTTATCCAGGATCGTTTGTACGGATTCCGGGAGGGTTAAACTCGAATGGCCTTTGATTTCCGAATTCCGTTTGGCGACCGAACTGATTGGCTTGGAAACTTTTGAAGAATTGTGAGTCGGAGAGATTTTCCGATTCGATTTCGGCGTCGGGCTGGTCTCTAAAGGCATTTCAGCGGGATTAACACTCGATCCATTATCGGGAGTCTGTTTTTTTTGTACCCCCGATTTACGTCCCGGAAAACCGCTTAACATGCCAGAACCACTGCCTGGCTTGAGACCTGAACCCGGTTCCTCACTTCCAATCATCGTCAGGAAGTCACCAAATTCATCAGTCGAGGGGGCATTAGGTATCGGAATGTCGGGGGCAGCGGGTTTTGCATTGGTATGTGGTCTCGAATCCCATTGACGTTCATGATCTTCAAGCCATTGCTGATCTGCATTGTTAACAATCCAGTTTTTTAAATCCTGAGCAACAGCCTCGGCATTCTCTTGCCGATCTTCCGGCTTTTTGGCCATCATTTTTTTCAGGATGTCGAGCAAGGTTTCAGGAACATCCTGTCGATATTTGGTGACCGGAGGTGGTTCTTGAGTTTGATGGGCCATCAGCCGTTGGGCGAGGCTACCCTGCTCGAAAGGGGCGTGCTTTGTCAGCATGAAGTAGAGAGTGCAACCCAGGCTGTAAATGTCTGCTCGATGGTCGACATTGTGGCTGTTAATCGCCTGTTCGGGGGAAAGAAAGTCCGCAGTGCCTAAGACGCGCTCATCGTGTTGAATCGTCAGAGAATTGTCATCAGTTTCTTCGAAGAAACGGGCCAGTCCCATATCGAGAATTTTGACCGTTCCCTTCAAATCGAGCAATAAGTTTCCCGGTTTAATATCTCGGTGAACCAAACCGCAATCGTGGGCATGTTGCAGCCCTGTCGCCGCTTGCCGAATATACTCGGCAGCATCAATGGGAGTGAGTGGACCTTCCCGCATGATCACCTGATGCAGATCTCGGCCTTCCACATATTCCATCACCAGGAAATGAACGACCGATTTGCCATCGCTGAATTGATCGACATCGTAGGCACGCACGATATGGGGATCATCCAGTGCCGCAGCTGCCTGAGCTTCGAGATGAAATCTTCCCAGGTAGGAAGAATCGTCAACTCGGTTTGCAGGAAGCACCTTGATGGCACAGCGTCTTTTCATAAGCGAATGCTCGGCCAGATAAACCGCACTCATACCGCCTCGCCCCAGTAAACGGAGCAATTTGTATTTTCCGAGAAAAAATCCTTTATGTTTGCCAGCCAGTAATTTCTCTGCTTGCCAGGCGGTGACATCGCCCGCGTTGATGAATGCCCGTGCAGTCGCCTTGGAATCATTCAGATCGATTTCTGAAGATTCCAACTCCGCGATTCGCGTCTGAAAGGCCTGATCGGTCATCAGGCCGCTTTTTTTAAGGGCATCCGAAAACGCGTTCATTGTTAAGGAGCTCATAGGTATCGTATCCATCCCGGTTGTAGCCTCGAGAATACGAGGATAACTTCCAGACTGAAACAAATATAACTGTCTGCTCAAAGAGCAGAAAACAGATTCTTTCGATTTGACAACTGTTAATGAGTATCAAGATTTATCAATAACTCGGATAAAGAGCCTGAGTTCAGAGAAAACATTGATCATCATCGACAACTTTAAATCATTTGACTCGAACGAGTTTGTGGACAGGAGACTTCAGGATCGAAGACAATTCCGATCAAATTCAATAACTCAAATATCGGCTTAATTGCCGGGATACTCCGACTGCACCAGGGTTGAAAAAACTCTTACCAGAAAAATACCCGGTCTGAACAACCAGCGCGAATTGAAAACTCATGTTAAGAATACGTTGATATGAGCCAGAGTTGCAATTGTTTCAAGAAGTTTTTCGCAAGTTTATTGAGACCGAAGTACAATCTTAACCTTTATCTATTTTAGACAATTATGATCACAATGGATCAGAATTCGAGGGTAACGATGAATTTTCCTCATCAGGAAACGGTTTTAGGGGTTTTTGTAAAGCATCCCGAACCGGGGAAAGTCAAGTCGCGACTGGGGGTAGAAATTGGTTACGAAAATGCAGCCAGTCTGTATGAAGCCTTCGTCGCAGACACCATCGAACGATTTGGTCATTCGGCAGATCGACTCATTCTGGGGTATACTCCCGATAACAAAACAGCACTCGACTGGCTCCTGCAACAGGGATCCAAAGAAACTGTCTACTGGCCACAGCCAGATACGGATTTGGGAAAGCGGATGGCAAATTATTTCCACTTCGCATTCGAGCAACACGAAACGAAGTCCGCGATTTTGATTGGCTCCGACAGTCCCACCCTGCCAGTTTCTTACCTCGAACAGGCTTACGAATGGCTCTATTCGGTCGATTGCGTACTTGGGCCTTCAGCAGATGGAGGCTACTATCTGGTTGGGCTGTCTTCCCCTCAGCCTGAAATGTTTGAGGGGATTGAGTGGAGTTCATCGAGTGTTCTTGAAAAGACGGTCGAACGCATCCAAGAGCTTGGGCTTTCGATGAAACTCCTGCCTCTCTGGTACGATGTCGACGAAATGGCTAACTTACGGATGCTTCGAGGGCATCTTCTCGCCATGAAACTCTCTGGCCGAAACAACTTGCCTCGCAGAACCGAAGAGTGGCTGGCTAACTGGTCGGAAGCCTCTGGAGATTGAATCGCTCCCGGCTGCGACCTGAATCAACAATGATGACATTATTGGAATCCCAGGAATGATGGGAGTTAAGCGATGACTGAAGAGATCAAACCGAATCGAATTTTAATTGCCGACGATAATCCGCAAAATCGGGAGTTGATCGAAGCCTATCTCGCCGGTTGCGACTATGAAATTGCGATGGCTGAAGATGGTCAGGATACAATCAGACAAGTCACGGCATTTGAACCTGATTTGTTATTGCTCGATATCATGATGCCCAAGATGAGTGGATTTGAAGTTTGCCAACAACTCAAACGAGATGAAAAAACTGCCGATATTCCCGTGCTGGTCATTACGGCTCTGCGTGACTCAGCTGATATCGAAAAGGCGGTCGAAGCTGGGGCAGATGATTTCCTGTCCAAGCCGATTAACCGACTCGAATTGATGACCAGAGTTCGTTCGTTACTGCGCGTCCGGCATCTGACTAACGAGCGAGATCGCCTGCTGGCCTATCTCCGCGAAATGGAAAAACCATCAGAAACTTAATCAATCCAACTGGATGGCTGGGGCCGAAACGCAGCGATACCTCCAGGTGGTCGATGAACTGAGAGTTTTCGAGGCACGACTGCAAGTGACTAAGTCAAACACATGAGAACAAACTCATTTGCACTCCGCGCTTGTATAATCAAAGCATCTGATTAAATTCGTGAGTGTTCGAATTCATTCGAGCGAAAAGCAACTCATGCTCTGTCTCAACTGATAATTGGGTATCGCTGACTTTGACAGTGTGTCGTAACTTCAGTTTTAGTCTCGACTTGCAATGGTGAAGCCAGTGTCACACAACCCGAAGTTTTAGTCGGAACAATCCAATAATCTTATTTTATACCTCGCTCCCAATGAAAACCGGAGAAATTCAAC
>DOCI01000294.1:234-8737 GCA_003503535.1 Planctomycetaceae bacterium | reverse complement strand
GGGATGCGGGGATCGTGATTCGAGGTAGTACACACCCGTGTCGAGGCTTGCCTTGATGGCTGTGTACTCGGTGCCGTCACCCGCAGATCGGCGTCGTTGGCAATCTCGAACGCCCGCTGGCGAGCCCGTTCCGATAGTCCCCCATGGGCATTAGCCTGCATCCGCCAGATGATCCGCTTGATGAGCCATTTTTTGTGGTTCGAGCGGCAGGCTTCCTCGAACGTGTCTTCGTAAATGAGTTTGAGCTGTTTGACCGTCTTCTGTTTGAGGCGGGTCAGTTCCTGGTCGACGTTGATCGCCATCGCGTTTTACTCCTACGTGAGTTTGGGAATTCGGGAACGGCTCTCTTGGCCGTTAACCACACGAGACACAGTGAGCCATCACGGCCCGGAAACCTCAAGCGAGTTGGGAGCCGGTTCTGGAATCGTTCTGAGAGTTTTCCGATTCGAGCTGATCGCGGGCTGCGAGCCTGAGAATGGCCGTCGCGAGGAGGCTGGCGAGTTGGGTGGTGGGGGACGGCGAGTGAGCTTGCGTGCAGTTCATTCTGGACTCATTCCTAAAAGTGTGGTTAAATCTCTACTGTTAACCTACCGGTCATCAGGTGGGAGTTGTTCAACGATAGCGAGGGGAAAATTGTGTTCTTTGGCAAGAAACCCAACGAAGAGTCGGATGAAGACTTTCTAGAGCCCATGTTCTAATATGAACTTGGAGATCTGCGTCTGCGAGACGGGCGTCTGCTCAGGCCATTGGATGAAGCGATTAAACGATGGATTACTTTTGGTCGCTCGCCCTATGAAATCTTAGGTACGCAGGCGAACGTCCTCTATCAATTGCCGGAAAACCGCTGGCTGAAAGTGACCGTCATTGACTGTCGCAAGCAGGGGGAAGGAGATTTAACTCTTTTTGTCGGTGAGCCAAACCCGACGGCTCAATACCTGGAACCGATTGTTGCGGCACACTTTTTACTCAACAATGGAGAACGCCTCACGGATGGACTGCGAACCATCTACAACGAATGGATCGAAGAGCAACACAATCCGCCTCCTCCGGCGGTTCGACCGCTGAGTTATTGGCTGAATCATGAAGATGAGATCGTTGGTACGTATCACTATAAGCCTATTCATGACGACGAGAGTTTTGTGTGGTTCTTCGCGTTGCTTATGGATCACATCGTTAAACTTAGCTCGTTTGCAAATAAATCTGTTCCGGAAATAGCTGGTCCCGTTTCACGCGAGTTTGAGTTTATCGTTCGCATATTGTTTGCTCGATTCGAAATAGATAAGGATCGCTGGAATTGGGAAGACGGGCATCCTCCGGAATCGATAGATCTGATCGATCTCGAGTGGCCTGAAGACCTCAAGCATGTCCGAGAAAGGTTTGCCGAGCTGAGAGATATGGTCAAAGCACCTCTCATGTGTCTGAAAGCCCGGAATTATCGCTCCTCAAATCACCTGTTTCCCAATGAGGTGGAAGTAGCCGCAGCAGCAGAAGAGTTACATGGTACTGCCAAGAAAATGCCGCCCATCATTTCCGGTATTCTGACACCATTGAAGGAATGGTGCGAAAAGCATAAGCCGCAGGAAGAACCAAAGTCGCAATCCGAAAAAGGTGATGAGTCGAAACCTTCCAGCACCGTTCCCACCGTTCCGGGACCTAAGGGGAGCGAAGCTATTGTCTCATTGGAACTGAATGGTCAAGTGGAATCGTCTGTACTAAGCAGCCGCCACGACAGATTGCTCAAAGAAGTTCGCAACGAGGAAGGTGTGCCGATCCTTCGTATTGTCTCGGATGGGTTTTACTTTCACGGTACTTTCGAGCGTCTGACACCAGTTCCGCTCAGCCTTTTTCGGGAAATCGCGATCGCTTCCGATCATCAGCTCACGATAAGGCGTGCGTTGCAGCTGGTATGGCCTGATGATCAAGTCGAGGAAGCAAATGTTAACACGACTATCAAACACATTCGGAAAGCACTGCGTTCGGCACTGGCGGTATCTAGCGAATTAGATCCGATTCCATCTTTCGGTGCGAGGAGAAACGAAACTCATGGATTTAAGCTTACCTTTTCGTTCGAGCTTATCGATGAATTGCCCAATAAAGCCAAAGGAATAGGAGATGTCGACCTGTAAGTACCAAAAACAAGCAAAAAACATGCAAAAAACATGCTCCTGACAAGCGCCTGACATCGGTCGTCGCGACACTTCTCCGCAAGTTCAAAGAACACTTGTTGGAGTAATGTCGTGGACCACACACTTGATACGTTCGCCAGACGAACAATTCGTGACAAAGCCTGTCAGATTGCTAACCGCTTCCGTCACACCGGATTAGACCGGGACGATCTGGAATCGCTGCTCATTGCCGACCTGCTGCGGCGTCGATCCCGCTTTGATGAGATCCGCAGCAAATGGACCACGTTCGTGCAAATGGTGGTCAATCATGCCGTTGCCGACTTAATTGCCTTGGGCGACAATCAGCCAAAACTGCGAGGTGGCCCTCATTGGGAAATCAATAAGACTCCGGACGAGCGGACTGTGCGTCACGATTCACCCACATGGCATACCGATTTGGCCAATGACCTACGGGACGTGCTGAGCGAATTATCCGACGAAGAACGTGACCTCTGTCACCAACTGTCCCAAGAACCGAACATTTCTGAGGCTGCACGGCAGCTCGCGATCAGTCGCGGTACCGCTTACAGCCGCATCAATGCGATCAGAAAAAGGTTCGAAAAAGGGGACCTCGATAAATATTTCTGAGAATCTCAAAAAAACGTTGAACAACTCCGGAGTGCCCACCGGTAGGTTGATAGTAGAGGGATTTTTATTCGCGGCTCGGAAAGGCTCGGAAAGGCTCGAGACAATCAATCTTAACGATTTTTGGGCAGTTCGAGCACGGATAGTGTAGTTAACAGGTAGGGAATTGTTTTTTTACATCGCTAAAGCCCACAGAAAATATCTGGCAGCAAAATCGACAAAATTCCGTGAAATCTCGCCCGCGCCGGGTAGTTAATAAATAGAGATATTTTTTCCCAAGGAGAACCTGATGCCGGAAGTTTACCGCTACGAATTTAAGCCGCATGTCCAGATGCTGGAAGTGGAGGCGTCGCACTTGCTCTCCATCTGGGCCTGCGAAGGGCTGCATGGAGAATCCCAGGTCCGGCTCGATGCTGGTCATGCACTCGATGAGGAAAAACGCAAACTCGTCATCGATTCCTCCACTCAAGTTGGCAAGGACCTCAATCGCATCTTGACCGGGTTCTTGCAGCGTGAGTTCGAACCGACCGATTTCTCTGTCGAACGCGTTACCGAAGTTCCTGAACCCGTTTCTGTTTAATTGAAAAGCACGATCATGGATAGATCTCACGAACAGATGATTCGCGTCAGCATGCTCAATCGCTGCCCAATCTGCGGACGACCGGACTGGTGTCTGGTTGATCCCCAGGGAAAGATGGCGATCTGCCCACGCACCCCCGAAGGTGCCATCAGTGACTTGGGCGAGGCGGGTTATCTGCACGAGGTCCATCCTGATCATGTCACGCCCCGCCCTGCTCCTGCGTTTGAATCACAGAATACTGTGAAAGTTGATTTCAAATGGCTGTCCGATATTCGTCGTGAACGAGCCGAGCCCCGACTGCACGATCTGGCTCGCAAGCTGGGCGTGAGTGTGGATGCACTGCGATGCCTCAAAGTCGGCTACAACGATTTTGACCAAACCTACACATTTCCGGAGCGGGATGGTCACGGCAATATCATCGGGATTCTGCTGCGGTATCCCTCTGGCCCCAAGAAGCGGATCAAAGGTTCCAAGTCCGGCTTGAGTTATGCGGATGCTTGGGACGATGGCATCGGGCCAGCATTTGCCGTCGAAGGACCATCCGACACCGCTGCCTTGATGACATTGGGCCTCAATGCAATTGGTCGACCCAGTAACCGTGGCGGCTATAGTCACCTGGCGGATTTACTCAGTGACTTTCCCGAGGACCGCAACATCGTTGTGCTGGGCGATAACGATCGCAAAGTGGACGGATTCTGGCCCGGTAAAGATGGTGCGATTCAGACGGCCAGCGAGGTCTCTAAACGACTCGAGCGGACCGTTTACTGGGCATTGCCACCCGATGGAGTTAAGGACGCCCGTGCCTGGCTCAATGAGCATGGGGGTGATAATCCCGTATCCATGCGGGACTGCTTTCTGGAAGGTTTGCAGCTGCATGTTGTTACTCCGCCACCCGTGATTCGCTCGTTCGGGCCGTTTCAGGAACCAATCAGCCTGGGCAGTTATCGTCAGGAAATGCTCAAGAGACGATTACTATCCCTCGATCGACCAGGTATTTATCTGGATCGCAGTATGACCGGATCCGGTAAGTCTGCCATTGATTATCGCGTCGTTCTGAATCTGTTCGGTCGCACGGAGGAGGTCGCATGAGCGTTGCTCTGATCTATCCAACTCATAAGAACATTCAGGAAGAACTGGATCGTTACGTCGCTGCAGAATTCAAGGCGGCTGCGTTTCCGGTACGGACGACTGTAGATACGGATTTGACCAATCAGAATTGCTGGAATGACGAAGCCAATCAGGTCGAGTTGATTGGCCTGCCGGTCGTTAAAACAATCTGCAACACTTGCCAGAATCGTATCTCGTGTAAAGTAACAGGCTATCTGGGCCAGACCATTGAAGCCCGTGAAGCCGATGTCTGTCTGGCGACTCATAAGCGGACAGCGGTGACGGGATTTACCGAACTGACTCAGGGACGTGATTACATCTCGGTTCATGAGGATCCTCTCGAAATCCTCCGCCCGACATTAATGCTTAAACCTCAGGGTCTCGATGAAGTCTGTCAGTTAATTGAACGCTTATTGACGGATCCCACTTATCTCAACTGGTACAGCGACGGTCAGCGTCGTGATGAAGAAGGCAATGTTTTTCATGATACAGAGCAGGTCGTGCGTCGTGAACGCATTTACGAAGCTCTGGTTGTATTAGATCGTCTCTTACAGAACCTGAGTCAAACCATTGAGCAGGCGACGGAACCGAAGCCCTGGCAGCCTCCCGAGGTGATGGATTCTCCAGCAAAATTCGAAAGTTTTCTGTGGTGGGCGATCCGCACCAGCAAGCTGCGATTTACCGAATCCCCATGGCAGTTCGTGCTGGCAGCCTTCAATGGACGGCTTGAGGAAGTGATGATTCTGGTCACCGAACATCATGTCAAAGGTCTTCCACAGGGTGTGACGCAAACTCACAAAGAGTGCGTTGGAGTCATTCATAACAATCCCCCAGCAGGCTGCGTGGTCTGGATTAACGATGCCACGGCTGATCGCGAGTTTCTGGAAAACCTGATCGGGACACAGATTCATGACCAGACACCCGAGGGCATGATTCCGACGCTGCATCAGGCCCAGCAGTATGTTCGCGACATCACCCGCAAAACGTCACGGAAACGATTACAGGCTTATGTCCGAGGGCTGCTCTGCAAATACCGAAACAAACAGCGGATTGGTCTGATCACGCACAGCAACCACCTCTCAGCGATTGAACAGCTCGAAGACGAGTTCCTCAGTCGGATTGTCAAGATGACCTATTTCGGTTCTGGCGATGAACGATCCTCGAATGCCTGGCATAACGATTGTGATTTAATTCTCGTACTGGGAACACCGCGTGTGCCACCCAATACGGTCATGACACTATTAACGCAGGTTGGTCAGAGCGAGGCTGCCTGCATCATTCCGAAGTGGGATGTGATTCACTGGTATGGTCGGACAACGACTGGTGAAGAGAAGAAATTCGAAGGTCGGGGTTATTACGACAAAACGTGGATGCGGGCTCACCAGTCACTGGTCCGCGCCAGCCTCGTTCAGGCGGTCGGTCGTGGTCGTGGCATCCTGGAAAATGGTTGTGATGTCATTGTGTTGAGTTCCGATGAGTGTGGCTTGAAGGTTATCGATGAACCGGTCCCGGCTCTCGGGCACCAGCTCCATGCGTTTTATGGTCAGGTCCAAAAATTAACGGCATTAAACTCTAAGATATATATTATAGAGAAGTATGCCGTTAGCACGGCTGACGTTGCCAAATCGCTCCTAATGCCGGAACGCACCACACGCCTGCTCTTGAGTCAGCTCGAAGAACTCGGCCTCGTCCACCGCGATGGCCCACGCTCTGGCTGGAAGATATCACCTTCAGATTCAACTCACGAGAATGAAGGCACAAATACAAAGTGTACATCGCGACCATCGCTATGAATATATCTATTTACTCTCCAATTCACAATAACAATATCAACGCTACTACAAGGAAGCCACACAATGTCCACTTGCATGGAAGCCCCCACAAAGGCTCAAGCCGCTCGCTCCGCCCTGCTCGACTGCTGGCGGGTCTATAGCGACCGCGAAATCGCCCGTTTAATTGGCGTGAGTAATCGCACCGTCTCCAAGCAGCGTCAGCAACTCGAAACCGAAGGCCAGATTCTGCCTCGTCAGACGAGTACACACTCCGTCAAGGCAAGCCTGTATGAGGTGTGTACTTCGGCGGTTGAACCGGCAGCACTTAATGATCAGCTCTACGATCCGATTGATGAGACGGATCCTTCCTTTCTGGCACTCGTTGACAATATCCGAGAACGGGGCATTCTGGAACCTCTCGTGGTCAGCAGTGACGGGTACATCCTTTCTGGCCATCGTCGGCATGCGGCATCCTGCTATCTGGAGCTCGAACGCATCCCAGTGCGAATTCAACACGATGTCTCCTATCTGAATAACCGGGAAGAATTTCTCAAATTGCTGGCCAGCTATAACCGTCAGCGTGTTAAGACCTCTCCCGAACAGTTCCGTGAAGAGATCGCTCTGATGTCATCAGGTTCCGTGCAGCGGGTTCGAAATTTTCGCAGAGACGTCGCTCAGGTCAATCATTCCAGTTGCGTCGAAGTTCGTGACCGTAAACCCCGATCAGTCATTCGTGACAAAATGGAATTACGGGAAGCCATCATCCAGGTCGTTGAATCAGAAAATAACAACTGGCCGCTGAGTGATCGAGCCATCCACTATCGCCTGCTCAATTTTCCAGATCTGGTTCGTAATGACAAGACTCGTGTTCCGTATCGTAATGATGGAGCCTCCTATAACGATGTGACTGATATGTTAACTCGTCTGCGTCTGGATGGTTCAATTTCATACCTGGCGATTGCTGATGAGACGCGCCCTGTTTGTATCTGGGATACTCATAAGTGTGTTGGAGATTTTGTTCGACGTGAATGTGATGAATTCCTGAATGGCTACTATCGGCAACTGCTGCAGAGTCAGCCCAACTGGATCGAACTGCTGGTTGAGAAGAACACGGTGGCCACACAGTTGAGAGGCCACTCAGAGAAATACACCATCCCGATGACCAGTGGCCGGGGTTACTCTTCCCTGCCTCCTCGCAAAGCAATGATCGATCGATTCGTGCAGAGCGGACGTGAGAATCTGATTGTGATTGTGATTAGCGATTTCGATCCGGAAGGCGAGGATATTCCCGTCAGCTTTGGAGCATCGCTGCGTGATGATTTCGGAGTCAATCCTGACCGACTGCAGATCATCAAAGGGGCTTTGACTGCCGAGCAGGTCCTGACCATGAACCTGCATGCCGGCCAGTTCTCAAAGACAACATCATCCCGTTACAAACGATTTGTAAAGGAACATGGGGAACGTTGCTGGGAACTCGAATCTCTGACCGTCGAACAACTCCGTGAAATCACCGAATCGGTCATCCGTGAAGTGCTCGACCTGGATGCCTTTGAAACCGAAGTCCTGCGTGAGCAATCCGATCAGCGGATTCTCGCTGCCAAGCGACGTGAGATGCAGAAGGTGTTGACTGAAAACATCAACCAGGAATAAATCGTTTCCAATGACTAAGAATCAATCCATTGAGTATCAAAAGATTGAGGACATCAAACCCACCTCTGATGTCCCCGTTGCCATGCCTTGTCTTGCCGCGATACCACGATTTTTATCCGAAACAGGCGGGTGGTCGCCTTGCTCTATCAGTTTCTTCCCTTCGGTCGTGGTTATCCCCGCTGTCCTGGGGTGTTTAGGGGGACCTGCAAAAATTTGTTCATGGCAAAACCTCCTTTCTGCAAGTTTCTAAACCCATTTTAACAAGAAGGATCTGAGATGAAAATCGAACAATGGCCCATCAAGAAGGTTAAACCTTATGAGAACAATCCTCGAAAGAATGATCACGCTGTTGAACTGGTGGCTCGCTCGATAGAAGAGTATGGCTTCCGGCAACCGATCGTGGTCGATGAAGCCGGAGTGATTATCGTTGGCCACACCCGCTGGAAAGCAGCCAACAAGCTCAAGCTGAAGGAAGTCCCGGTCCATGTCGCCACCGGGCTGACCGAAGCCCAGATCCGCGCCTATCGCATCGCCGACAACAAAACCAATGAACTGGCTGAATGGGATCTGGATCTCCTGCCTCTCGAACTGGCGGCTCTGGGTGACCTCGATTACGACATTGATGTGCTGGGTTTCACGAGCGA
>DOCI01000294.1:0-128 GCA_003503535.1 Planctomycetaceae bacterium | reverse complement strand
CCCGAGCCCCAGACCGATCCGGATGATGTCCCCGAACCCCCTGACGAGGCGATTACGAAACCGGGTGATCTGTGGATTCTCGGTGACCATCGTCTGCTGTGTGGAGACAGTTCCAAACCCGAGGACCT
>DOCI01000245.1:9948-17711 GCA_003503535.1 Planctomycetaceae bacterium | reverse complement strand
ACAATCGATGCGTAAGCCCTGTTATCAGTGGCTGTAAGCCATCTGACGCGTCCGGAAAGAGTTACTTGCTGGCCAGCTGAAAGGGATGAAATGTCTTCGCTTTTCTTGCAATAACATTTTATGTAATCATAATCGTGTGAGTGAACTGTATCTTTTGTCATCGAGTCTGAAACTAATAGTACTGGCATTGGTGTGACTCGACGATCTTCAAATTGGCGTGGTATAACTTGGTATACTGTGCAAGTAACAAAGTGTTGTTTGTTTTGCTGCTTCTTGCTTGTGTCACTCGCAAGCTGTGAGGCAAGGACTGACAGTTGAATAGGTCTGTTAGAAGATCGGGCTGGAGTATTTTCTAAGGCGTTGTTGCACGAGGTTAGTGTCAGTGCTACAGATAGAAGTGATGTAGATCTGAGCCAGAATGAGAATAAGTCCATGTTGTTCGCCGCTGTTTGACAGTTATGCTGGATGAAGATGTATACTGCTTAGAGCAAACAACGAGTATCCGAGCTAACGTTTTTTGTGGGGATTCTGTAGAATATGGCGCGGTATGGTATGTAGTCGTGAATCGTACCAATCATACGTATATAGCTGTTTTCTTAATTGTTAAGGTTTTTGTCAAGTCTTATTGGTGAGCGAATGAGGTTCTATTGGTGTATTGTTCCTGACTCATCTCCAGTTTGCAGAAAGTGCTTGACAAAAGAGCGGTTTCCTGAAGTGATGGTGGTGTAAACACTTCCGTCACCACATCAGGAGAACCGCCATGGATCGGCAATCGGTTATCGTATGGACACGAGCACTCACAGCGCAAACTCTGAGAGCCTCACAGGCCAAAACCCTAGCTTGGATTGTCTCAAGTCTCATCCATGTTCGCCACCTCAATTTGATCGAATTGGCATTGCACGCGATAAGATGAAGCAATCATGCGGTCTCTTATTTTGACAGATGCCCCAAACTCTTAAAAGCCAATTGATATGGTTAAACGCAGAGTCTATGACGACGAAAAGCATATTCACTTCGTTACATTCTCTTGCTACAAACGACGTAAGCACTTGCAGCATGATCAGGCGAAGCGAATCGTGATTGGGGAAATGGGGAGTCGTCTGGCTAAGCAGAAGAGTCTTTGTCTGGGGTTTGTTATTATGCCCAATCATGTGCATGCTCTGATCTGGTTTCCCGAAACTCAGCAGCTCAGTCCGTTCATGAATAAGTGGAAGGAAATGACCTCGAAGACATTGAAGAACGTTTTGCTGGAGAGATTTCCGAAGTATTGGTTGGCATTCGAGGAATCGGAACCGATCTGGCAGGAATGGTATTATGGCTTCAATGTCTGGTCACGATCCAAGGTTGAAGAAAAACTGGATTACATGCATAGTAATCCGGTTCGGGTTGGTTTGGTGGAGAGGATGGAAGATTGGCCGTGGAGTTCTGCACGATGGTATGTTCAGCAGAGAACGGTCGGAGTTCCTATTCGCTGGCCGCCTGGTTTGGAGGCTGAGGATGAATTTGCTGTGCAATAGGGATGGAACGCGAATGGTGGAGCATCTTGTGCTTTCAGCACCTTGACGACGAAGTCAGTCGGGCCACACTGTTCAGTAACTTTTTTTGAGATCGATTATTTTGCCATGAACGATACTGCTGAGAAAAGCAAAGCAATGAGCGGAAGTAAACCTAATTATTTAGCAATTGCTTTGATTATTGGAGGAATCATTTGCTCCGTATTTGTGTATAAAGTTTACCAGTTTAATAAACTTGAGCACGAAGTATTTCTCAGAACTAATTCGAAAATGAAGTTGAAATCTGTGGGGAGGGCTTTGGGAGACTACACTAATGAACATGAAGAATACCCAAACTCCTTAAGAGACGGATTGAGTTGGCAGGCAAGATTATTGCCGTTTCTTGGACAGGATCACATCTATCAGCAAATAGAATTCTCTGAGCCCTGGGATTCATCCAGTAATTTGAGAATTGCAGAAAGCGTCATAGAAGACTTTCAGGTCCACAGCTTCGATAAAAAAAATGCGAACGGAATTGCCTTATCTCATTTTGCTGGAAACAAGCATGTATTTGATTCCAGTGAGCCAGTCAAGAAAACACATATGCAGCATGTGTTGATGAATTCGACCATACTCGCTTTTGAAATTTCCAATGGCTTCATGCCTTGGATGGATCCGAGCAATCTCAGAGATCCAATGAACGGATTTGGCAATGGAGAAAATCAGATTGGTGGAGTATCAATCGGTGGCTGTAACGTGCTCTTATCTGATGGCACAGTGATATTTTTGTCAGAAAATACTGATGCGGAAATCATAGAGTGTTTATCAACCATTACAGCCAAAGAATCCCCTTGCGAATTATTTAGCTTTTAGATCCAATCAGAATGGCCCCCGGCGTGATTATCAGGCTGTTGGCCTCTTGTGACTTTGTCACCCCGGTCGCTGATTCGCATCAACCGGGGGTGCTCTCCAGGGGCGTCGGGTGGATCCCCTCATCCGGCCTTTGGCCACCTTCTCCCCAGGGAGAAGGAGAGAACTGTGTGTCTTAAGTCGTTGGTCAGGCCGTGGCTGAACTGCGTCTCTGTGCTTCGACCAAGGTCATCTTTGGTCTCTTGTTTCATGTTGTCTGAGTTTTAGGATCGTTTATTTAGCAGGCTTCTTGCGGCTGCGCCGCCCCGAAAGAATCTTTCTGGGCTATCCGGGATTTCATCGACCCAGCAGAAGCGGCTGGGCTACCCGCTTTTTCAATCAACAAATGCGGACGGTAAACCTACCGTCGAAACTTTTTGTTGAAGTACCTTTGATCAGAATTGTTGAGATCACTTCGGGTAAAATCGTAAACGGCCGTGTAAGTGATATCGCCATAACTCTGGGTGACTGTAATTTTATAGTCCGCTTCGCCGGAGTCATCCAAAAAGACAAATCGTTCTTTATCACCGCCATCCCATTTGATGTTCCAGGTATCCCCATTGACACTGAGATCTCCCGAAAAGTAGCTTTTCTGAGCGGTGTTGTTTTTGGGATATGAGATCAAGTGAATCCTGTCTGCTCGATCTCGAGCCGTCTCCGTGACAATGAAGATCCGTTTGTAGACCGTCCCTTCATGTTTATATTCGTGAGAGAGTGATTGATTATTTTCCGCGACAGCTGTTGACGCGAAGGCCAAAACACACAACAACATGATAGATCGAAGCACAACAAACTCCCCAAGCATGAGAACAAAATCGAGCAAACTCAGTCTTCACCGTCTCAATAGCGATGTCAAGCAGATTCTACGGGACAGCATCAGACTTTCATGGTCGGAACTCATAGGATTCGCATAAACGATTTGATCCGACGAATTGCTCGATGAGGCGATCCCTTTGTTGTCGACGAAAATCTCCTGCCGTCTGCACGCATCACCCCACATGTTTTCCGCGGGGTGGCGCGAGCGACTTTGTTGGTTGGGGTATTTTGTGTTACATCGTGGTTTGAGAATGGTGCGTCGGGACGCACTCTACTGCTCTTTCGGGCTTTTAATGTCGCCCTCAAATGGCTGTTCCGCAGGCAGTTTGCCTGCTCCTTATTTCTGAACGTACACGACATTTAGCAACAGTTGAAACACTACGTGTCCGTGGGGATTGTATGTTGAGGCATGCTTGCCCTGCTGCACGATTCAGGCATGGCACCGGTTGTGGGCTACGGTTTGAATTAGCGGATCAATACACGAAGCGGAAGTCGACCGTTGTGAGTGTTTGATAGAGGGCTCGGTCGTTGAGAGACATGGCGGTGTTGATGCCGGCTTCGAAGAGGCCGAGGTCTCCGGCGGGGCCGAGGACGAAGCGGAGGCCTGTGGAGAGGACGGCTGCGGTTTCGGAGTCGACGTCGACGACTAAGCCGCTGGGCAGTGTTTTGGCTCCGTCGAGGGCACTCCAGCCGAGAAGTTCGAAGGTTGGCATGACGGCAAAGATGTCCGTCTGGTATTGGACGGTACTCATGCCCAGGCCGTACATCAATCGCTGACCGGAATGGACGGGATCGCCTCCAATGGGGAATTGATAGCGCAGGTCGCCGAAGAAATAGGTTTTATCGGTCCACTTCAGTTGAGCCAGAAAGCCAGGTTCCAATGAGGTATGTCCGGTTCCGAGTCCGCGGGCCCTGGAGCCGGTTGGCATGATGGTGTTGAAATATTGGGTCAGTTTCCAGTGGTCGCCATCGATGATGAGTAATCTTGTGGCGATACTGAGGTCGCCCAGGCCGACGGTGCTGTCGTTGATGTCGGGATTGATGAAGCGGATGGGGACTTTAGTTGTCGTCGAAAAGTATTTTCCGCCCGAGGCGAGTGCGAGCGTCATATCCTGATAGTTGACTTCGTTTTCATTGAGCGGAGGACCAATGCCCTGCCTGGCCCAGAAGAGTTCGGAGCGATCTGGGGTTTCGAGGCCCGTCGCGAAGTCGAAGCGTAAGCCGGTGTAGTTTTGAGGTAATGGAGTTTCGATGAGAAACGGTGCAAACATGACCCGTTCTTCGCCGATGCCCCCTTCCGGTTGTGGTTGTGAACAGAAGGGTTGAAAAATCTTGAACCAGGGGGAGCAAGGATCGCAGCAGGGGCGGATTTTTTCGCAGGAGACCTGTTCGACATAGATTTCTTCGGGATAGGCCGATTCAGGATAGACGGGGAATCCCGAGAAATCCTCTCCGCCGATGACCGATTGAAACATCGGGATCGCCATGTTGGGATCGGCTGGGAAATTGTCTGGATAAATCAGTTCTCCCCCGGGGCCTTCCAGTAATGGTGGCGGGGCATATTCAGATTCAGGGAAGAATCCGGTCTCCGGGGGTAAGGCGCTTACCTGGAGTTCATCCGGCTTTTCTTTTTGCTCGACAACCGTCCATTTCGGGGGCAGCCCTCCGACCAGCAGCGGTCCTCGCAATGTTGTTTCCTGTGTAGAAATCTCGGCATGCCCAGCATTCTCAACAGAGGTTTCCTCTGAATTTTGGTCTTCGTCCGCCGGTGTGGGCTTTTCCGTTGTCTCAGGCTGCGTATTCTCTAATTTCCTGGCAGGATCGTCTTTTTGTTCAAATAGTCGGCGTGTTCCCTTCCCGTTGTCTGCCTGAACGGAGCAAATCATGACCAGGAAGCAGGCGTAAAGTCCCCACGAGGTCCATCTGCGCCAAATGATGGGACGTCTGCCTTGGGACATATTTCCAGTCAAAACTCATTGAGAACAATATGTGGTTGCTCGAACACGATTAGGAAACCGCGCAATCGAATCGAGCGGGCAGAGAGGCTGCCTTATCGATTTCATCGGCAATCAGGATCGCAGGGATCAGAGAATCTATTCCGATTGAAATCATTTTAACGAATAGTCAGACTGGGGGGTTTGGCGAGGGGCGATGGGACTCGTTCGCATCTCTCTGAATTGCTCTAATCGTAGTATTGACAGTGAGATCAGATGTTTTACAGAAGTGACGGGAATCGCTAACATTAAACTCGGCGACATCTTGAGGATTCCCTGGAGGGAGCGATTTGGTCTCTCCATTGGTAGAGAGTTCGAGTCAAAACTGCGGATTCCTGTTGTCGCTATCACTCGATGATGAGATTCTGTCTAAATTTCGTCGCGTCCTGAGTTTGTGCGTTGGCTCCTCGCTGACGCTTCGGGTTAAAATGGTTGCCTGATTTTCTGGTTCAATAATGTCCTGTTTTTACATGTGCGTTTTGCCTGAGCAGATAGTGTGTTTTCAGGTTTAAAGCATCCATGTGAAGGCACAAAGCATTGAAAAATGCTCTAAGAGATGAAGCATGAAGTATGCGGGAGTTCATTGGCACGAGGGTCAATTCCTTCATCCCCACCATTTTCAGGCGGCTGACCGCTACTGGTCTGAACTGAATACGCTCAATCAGCAGTGGGATCATCCCTATGGCTATGGCATTCAGGATATCGAAATCAATACCGATGCCCTGGCCAACTCTCAATTTGAAGTCAATCGCATCCATGCCCGGTTGCCCGATGGTTCTGTCATCTCACTAAATGAAGGTCAGGTCCCCAATCGAATTCGGCTGACCGACTCGGCCAACTGGCAGGGAGAAAACGCATCTCGCGAATTGACTGTCTACCTCGGCATTCCGCGACTAAAACTGGGACGCCAGAACATTGCGGCCACTGAGGGCGGACTGAATCGATATCTGGAAGGCGAACTGAGCCTGCAGGACGAAACCCAGGGCGGGAATGATCAGCTTGTTAAAGTGAAATACAATAACGTGAGGCTGCTGCTCTCGAATGAAGATCTGGCAGGATTCGATCTGATTCCGATCTGCAAACTCACCCATGCCGCGACAGAATCGGCAGCCCTGCAACTCAATCGCGACTACATCCCTCCAGTGTTAAACATCGATTCCTGGCCTGAACTGGGACGGGGGCTGGTGCATTCCTGTGCCGATATGATTGGCCAGAAGAGCGAAATTCTCAGTAATCAGCTACAGGCCAGACGAGTCGGTTTTGAGAGCCGTCACCCTGGAGATTTGGATCGGATGTTTATGCTCTCGGCTTTGAACGAGTCGTACGCGGTGCTGACTTCGATTTGTGAATCCAAAGGCATCCATCCCAATGTTGCATTTCGGGAATTGTATCGTGCGATTGGAAGTCTCTCGATTTTCGGTCCCGGTCGAAGGGTTCCCGAATTACCGAAATACGATCACGATAACCTCGGCCCCATCTTCCGCACCCTCCGCGATGAGCTTCAAAAACTGCTTGATGCGGTTCAGGAATACGAATTCGAACAACGCTCATTCATCGGCATGGGGATGGGCATGCAAGCGACATTGGAAGCAAAATGGTTTCATTCGACCTGGGAATGGTTTATCGGCGTGAACAAGGGCGACCTCTCCAGCGAAGAATGTCTCGAACTGTTATCCTCGGGAAATCTTGACTGGAAATTCGGGAGTGCCCGTCAGGTCGAAGCGTTATTTCAGCGTCGAGCAGAGGGTTTGACACTGGAACCACTCGACCGAGCGGTTCGTGCGCTTCCTTCGGATGCGGGCTGGCTGTTTTACCGCGTTCCCCGTACCCGGACTCCAGCCTGGCAGGATGTGGAAGCGACGCAAACTCTGGCGATGAGACTCCGGGATACACTGATTGTGAATCGGGAGGATCTTCAAGGAGAGCATCGCCTGATCGTTTCCTATCGTAACAAGAATGTCCCTCTGGAATTTTCCCTCTTTGCAGTACCACAACAATTATGACTCCCAAGTTTGCCAAAGCGATAGACCCGATTTTTCTCTTCGGCATCGATTTTGCCGAGCGGATCAATCGTGGTGAAGAGATCCCGGCCGAGACGGCTCATCTGAAATTTCGGTCCTTATTTGAAGAAGCCGAGGCGATTCTTGGCGGCAATAAGGACTGGACTCTTTCAAAATATGCCATTGTCTCCTGGATTGATGAACTGCTGGTCGAAGCCCCCTGGTCGGGACGGGACTGGTGGGGAAACAATGTACTCGAAGTGCATTATTTCAACTCTCGTTTGTGTAACGAACAGTTTTTTGCAAAGGCGAAAGAAGCGTCCATCCTCGATTTGAAGGATGCTCTGGAAGTCTATTTTGATTGTGTCATTCTCGGTTTTCGAGGCTTTTATGCCGATCAACAGACCGCCTCGCAAATTGCCAGTTCCCGAAACTTACCCGCTACCCTTGAAGAGTGGATGGACAAAACCTCCCGAGCGATTCGACTTGGGCAGGGGCGGCCTCCACTTTCCGAAGCCGTTCGGGAAATTCCGGGAGCTCCTCCGTTAATT
>DOCI01000245.1:6711-9836 GCA_003503535.1 Planctomycetaceae bacterium | reverse complement strand
AGCTCCTCCGTTAATTTCCAAGAAGCGGGTCGTTTCCATCTGGACGATCGCGGTTCTGTTTGTCCTGGTGGATGTGATTTTTTTCATCGCGAATTTTGTAGCGTGACTCAGGGGAATTGAATGTCGAATCCATTGAGTAACGAAGTGGCAAGTAAAATGTCTGCCCCGCCTGACATAAGTCAGGGGCAGTCGTGGTACGAATACCTGAAGTCATCCATTCAGGATTTTTTTAATTGGATCCTCAACTGGTCGTTTGCGTCGAAAGTCGCCTGGGCTGTCTTTGGTGTTCTGATTCTTATCGTAGCTGTCTTCTGGACGCTGCTATGGAACCAGAACAATGTTCCCTGGATCGACAGCCTTTCTGTAGAACGATTTGAAACGGTTGCACTCGTGTTAATTATTCCTTTGATGGTTTATCGTTTAGTCGGCGCATGGACAACTGGCGTGGAGTCTCAGCAGCCTGACATCCGAGCTGCCTGGGACCGAGGAATGAAAGATCTCAAAAATGCCGGGATTTCGGTGGAATCGGTTCCTATTTATTTAGTCGTTGGATCGAGTGGCCAGCGCCTCGAACGGCGGATTATGGAGGGGCTGGAAAGTAATTTTCTCGTCAGTCCCGATGGTCTCGATAACTATCCGATTCACTGGTATGCCGATCGAAATGCGATTTATCTTTACTGTACCGATTGCAGTTGGACCAATGAAATTGCCGACCGGATCGACAATTTGGGAGCATTACACCCCGGTATCGATTTGGAGAGACCAGCTGATCAGCGAGGTGGCAAAGCGTTTTCGAAGAATTCCTTAGAAATGCGGATGCGGCCAAAGTCACGGGCGCAAGGCAATGCGACAGTCGATCTGGATGATTACGATGACATGCAGAATTACGAAAGTGTTTCTGAAGAATCGTTTGAGGCCTCGATTGGTACACTCCGATCCGATTCCGTGCACATCGATCAGAGTGCCACCACAATTCTGACTGCTGAAGAATCGATGCATCAACTGCAGCGACTGAGTTATGTCTGCCGTTTGATCCAATCGGTCCGCGATCCTTTATGCCCGATCAATGGGATCCTCACACTTTCTCCGTTTCTGATTCTCGAACGCAGCCGAGCCGAGGTCGAGCAGTATCATCGTGCGATGCGAGCCGACTTACTTACCATCCAGCAAACACTCATGCTGAAAGCTCCCGTCATTGCCATGTTCTTTGGGATGGAAAAACTCCGCGGCTTTCAGGAACTGACTCGACGCATCGGAAAAAAAGGTGCCGAAGCCCGACGTTTCGGAATGGGCTTCGAACTGCGAGCCGCCGCTACAGTGACCGAACTCCAGCAATACTCACTGCATGTGACCGGTGTTTTTGAGGACTGGATTTACAAGCTGTTCTGTGATAAAGATGCGCTGACACATCCCGGCAATAATCTGCTTTACGAATTACTTTCGACAATTCGCACGCGACTCAAATCTCATCTGTCCAATTTTTTGAGCCTCGGTTTTGGACACGATTCCAAAGATAAAAATCAGGATGATCTCATCCGCTTCGGAGGCTGCTATTTCGCATCCACCGGAACGAAGCCTGATGAACGGGCTTTCCTGCGTGCGGTCTTCGCCAAACTGGAATCGCTCCAGGAAGAAGTCGAATGGACTTCGGTGGCCATCAAACGCCAGTCAAAATTTTCCTTCTCAATCATCATCGCCGGCACTTTGATTCTCGCTTCTGTGGTGGCGATGGGTGCGATGCTGTATTTCAATCGATGATTTTTTGACGATCTGATCTCATCGAAACAGTATGCCATGCTGTGACTGTATGAACCCGATTCCGCAGGGAGGGTCTAGAAGCACTTTTCACTCTATCCGGGTTCGTCATGTGAAATTCATAATCGTGCACAACAGTCAAAAACAGGTGCATTCAGACGCACCCTACTTCTACTGAGGGCTGTGCTACGCTTCGCCCCAGCCACCCAGTGCAATATCAATGCACCGTCGCCACAACCAATGTCCGATCATCTGTAGCCGGGGCTCCGCGGGTGTGTTTGTCGACCGCTGCAAGAATCCCGAATCGCAAATCTTCTGCTCCGGTGCGGCAGGAGTGGTTGAGGATGTAATCGAGACGTTCGGTCGTGAACTGATTCCCTTCGGCGTCCATTGCTTCGGTAATCCCGTCTGTATACATGACGAGACGATCTCCGACATTGAGCTGTAACGTGGCTTCGTCGTACTCGGCGTCTTCGCTGACTCCGAGCGGAAAGCCGCCAGCGACATCGAGGGTTTCAATCCTCTGCTGACTGCACCGCCATAATCGCGGTGCGTTATGTCCGGCTGAGGCGTAAATCAGGCTGTGATCTTTGGGATCGTAAATCACGTAAAACGCAGTGACGAATGCTTCAATCTTGGAGGTGTAGCGTTGACTGAGCTGTTGATTCACGAATGTCAGCAGTTCACTTGGCGAGTAAACTTCGCCGGGATAGAGATGGGCGATCGAGTGGGTGATCGCCATCACGACTGCAGCCGGGGTGCCGTGACCGCTGACGTCGGCAATGAGAAATCCCCAACGACCATCGCACAGGGGGAAGAAATCGTAATAATCTCCGCCAGCTCGATGGGAGGTCTGATAATAAGCGGCCAGTTCGAGGCCGGGAATATCAGGCATTGATTTCGGCAATAACGATTGCTGAATCTCTGAAACGGCTTTCAGCTCCTGATCAATTGATATATAGGCATTGCGAACCTCTTCTTTGAGGACGAGATTGTGCGTTGCCCGTCCGAAGAGATTGGCCATCCAGAAGGTATCCGGGAATCGCTCCTTATCAAATCCGTTGGGCTCGGTTTGAGTCGTAATGACCATGTTGAGTGCTTCGCCGTTATCGAGCATCGGTATTGCCATCAACGAGCGTTGACCTTCGAGGTACTCGGCAGCCGGATCGCGGGGATCGACCTGCAGGTCATCGATAATATGAGGCCGATTGGAATAGATAAGCTCGGCCAGCAGACCATCGCGAAGTAAAGGCAGACGCGATTTCTGCTTCCACGGATCGACTTCATCGGCCCATTCGCTGTAACGGGTGATCCGATATTGCGGAGCAGACAGCTCACGACGGCTCAACGAAATTCGACGTGAACTCGGA
>DOCI01000245.1:4797-6575 GCA_003503535.1 Planctomycetaceae bacterium | reverse complement strand
GAAATTCGACGTGAACTCGGAAAGAGTTTCCCGATTCGCTGAGCATACGCCCGCACCATCGCCTGAGCCTCCGTCTGACGGCTCATTTCATGCATCATCTCGTAAACAACTTCGAGACGCTCTTCCCAACTCGGCTCAGTCATATGAGATACGATTTCTTGATGTGAATGATAGGAAACCTGTAAGTCAGGCGCTGTCCTACTTTATCACGGCTATCGAAATTTTCGAAGTGATCTCCAGTTCAAGAGAATTCTACTCAATACTCTCCAACTGTCTCGCCTCCACTTTTCGTCATCAGGGCCCGCAGCACTTCGGGATCAATATCCTCACTCAGAAACCGCACCGATCCATCCACGAATGCAACGTTCGCTCCTCCTTCGTGAGCACTTGAAATGCTCGCTCCATCGGCATTAATTCGTTTTGATATCGCATTGAAGTCCAGATCGCGCGGTTCCATCCAGTGAATATCTGAGTTGACCAGTTCGCCAAACATGAGTGTGTTACTAAGTCCATCCTTAACATCCTTAAATGATGTCGGCTGGTCTTCATTAAAAAGCGTTTCTTCTCCTGTGACTATTATATAATCGGTAACTGTTCGCTGAGTGTTTTTCCGGATGTTGGAAGTTTCAGGACAGAGCAAGATCTCCAAAGGGATGTGGTGCAGCTTGGAATTGCCCTGACCATCCCAGGTTTCGTTGAAGTTATAGCGATCATATAACTGAGTCTGTCCTAATGAAGGCAGCAAAGCAACACGCCAGCTGAAATGAGGGTGCTGAGTACTGAAATTCCCTCGGGGAAGTGGAAGAATTTGATGATTACCGTGGTATTCATGTAACGCTATTCCGAGCGTTCTTAAATTATTCCGGCAATGTTCAAGGTTCGAATGCCATCGATTTGGATTTTCATTAACAGTAGGCATGAATATAAAGATACCGATCCCTACTAGTATCAAAAATATTACTGTTCGCAAAATAAAACCTATACCTGTTTCCTGTTTATTACCGACGTCCATTATTAGCCCTTGCGATATGAAATAAGAATATCTCTTCAGCATACAGGCAGAAATTCCATCCGACGAGTTTAATCTGCTGGAAATCAGGCATAAGCAGGGTTGGATTTCTGGTGCGGAAATACTCTGAAAAATCATGCTTTGAAATGTCTTGCAGCGTAGCGATCCAGCAAGGGTTCTGGCTAAGATTCCCAGCATGGGATCACCGCTCCTGCGAATGCGGTTCACGACACTTTCTTAAGAACTGCGAGCGTAACAATGACGAACGAATTTCCAGATGATGCCGACGGCGAAGCTCTCCGCGAGCTGACTGCTGCGGGGCATAATCTCTCGGAACCGATGGAAGTTGATTTTCAGGTGGCTGCTTCCGATGAAGAGTCAGCGACAAAAATCGCCGAAGCGGCCAGCAAACTTGGATATCGAACTGCCATCTACTTCGACGATGAGGAAGATTTTGATGAAGGGGATGACCTCTGGACGACTGAATGCACCAAAGAAATGGTCGTCACGCATGAGGAACTGTTGAAGACGCAAACCGAACTCGATGAACTTGCTAAACCACTTGGAGGATACATCGACGGCTGGGGGACATTCGGCAACATGGAAATCCTGGATGAACTCGAAGAGGATGACCTTGAGGATGACGATTTTCAGGACGATGACATGGAGGAGGATTCCGAGGAGGAATAAATTGCTCCTTACCCTTCAGGACTGAATTGCGTACAATAATCCGTATTCAAGGGGGAGTGGCTGGGGTCGTAGCGCAGCG